>NZ_JAIUKE010000515.1 GCF_020176795.1 Streptomyces sp. 8L | reverse complement strand
GCTCCTCAAGCAGCAGCCGCACCCCGCCGGGCAGCCGTACGAGCGCCCCCGGGGGCCCGCCGGGGCGCGGTCCGCTCGCCCCGCCGCCCGGCCGCGGGGTGCGCAGCTCCACCGCCCACCGCCCGTCGTCACCGCGTGTCGAGAAGTGCACCACCACCGGCTCGCCGCCGGCCTCGCCCCCGAGCCGCCCGCCGATCGCGGCAGGCAGCGTCGCCGACGTATTGACGACCAGCACGTCGCCGGCCCGCAGCAGCGACGGCAGCGCGTCGAAGGCGTGGTGCGACACCCCGGTGCCGCGCGACACCAGCAGCCGTACGTCGTCCCTGCCGCGCCCCCGCTGCTCCGCCGGAACCCGCGCGGACAGCTCGTCCGGCACCCGCAGCGCGGCCAGCGCGGTCGCGGTCATCGCGCCGCCGCCAGGGCCGGGGCCGCGTAGCGGCCGCTCGCGGGACGCCGCTCCACGAGCGCGAGGAACCCGGGCACCACCGAGGCCGGGTCCGGCCGCACGTCAGTGTCGCCGGGTACCGCGGCCGCGTACAGATCGGTGGCCATGTCGCCCGGATCGACCGACCACACCCGCAGATCCCGCTCCTCCACCGCGAGCACCGCCGCCAAGTGGTCGAGCGCCGCCTTCGACGCCCCGTAACCGCCCCACGTCCCGTACGCCTCCGCCGCGGCGTCCGAGCTCACCGCGACCACCGCGCCCCTGCCACTCGCCCGCAGCAGCGGCAGCGCCTCCTGCACCAGGCCGAGCGCCGCCACCGTGTTCGTCTCCAGCGCCTCCCTGAACCCGTCGAGCGGCAGCCGGGCCAGCGGCACCAGCGGCTCGGCCCCCAGCGCGCTGGCGTTGCTCACCAGCAGGTCGAGCCCGCCGAGCCGGCCCGCGGCTGCCACCAGCTCCCGCCGGTGCGCCGGGTCCCGCACGTCTCCCGCGAGAGCCGCCACCCGCGTCCCGTACGCGCGCGCCGCCGCCGCCGACTCCTCAAGGACGGAGGCGGTACGCGCCCCCAGCACCAGGTCCCAGCCCCGCTCCGCAAGACCCGCGGCGAGCGCGCGCCCGAGCCCCTTCGATCCCCCTGTGACGACCGCGACCGCCATGACATCCACTCCCTCGTGTCTCTCCGCGGCCCCGTCCCGGGCGGGTCCCGGGCCCGCGTGGCTCCGCGGGCCCGGCCGGCCCGCGAGTGCGGGCCCGTCCGCCGGGACGGCGGCCGACCCGCGTCGATGGCGCCACCGTAAGAAGGGACAAAGGCCCGCGGCCTCGGTCCGCGGGGCCCGCGCCCGAGGGCATTTCGGCCTAGGCCCAAGGCCCCGGTCGGCGGGACCCCGCGGCCGATACGCACGGAGGCACCCCGCCGGTACCGTGAACACATGACCCCGGACCGATCCACGGGCTCCGGCCTCGCCGCCGTGAGCACGGCGCTCCTCGCCATGAGCAGGCACCTGGAGGTGCGGGACGTCCTCAAGACGATCGTCGCCTCCGCCCGGGAAGTGCTCGACGCCGAGTACGCGGCGCTCGGCGTCCCCGACGACCACGGCGGCTTCGCGCAGTTCGTGGTCGACGGCATGACCGACGAGCAGTGGAAGGCCATCGGCCCGCTGCCCAGGCAGCACGGGATTCTCGCGGCGATGCTCCACGACGAGAAGGTCGAGCGCCTCGCCGACGTGCGCGAGGACCCGCGCTTCGGCGGCTGGCCGCGCACCCACCCCGAGCTGTCCGACTTCCTCGGCCTGCCCGTCAGGGACGGCGACGAGACACTCGGCGCCCTCTTCCTCGCCAACAAGCGCTGCTCCGGCAGCGACACGGACTCCGCAGGGGTCTGCGGCTTCACCGCCGACGACGAGGAACTGCTGTCGATCCTCGCCCAGCACGCGGCGATCGCCCTGACCAACGCCCGCCTGTACGAGCGCAGCCGCGAACTCACCATCATCGAGGAGCGCTCCCGGCTCGCGCACGAGCTGCACGACGCGGTCAGCCAGAAGCTGTTCTCGCTGCGGCTCACCGCGCAGGCCGCGGCGAAACTCGTGGACCGCGACCCGGCACGCGCCAAGGACGAGCTCCAGCAGGTGGCGGCCCTCGCGGCCGAGGCCGCCGACGAACTGGGCGCCGCCGTGATCGAGCTGCGGCCCGCCGCCCTCGCGGAGGACGGCCTCGTCCACACGCTGCGTACGCAGATCAAGGTGCTCGACCGGGCGCACTCCGCGCGCGTCACCCTCGACGCCCCCTATCTGAAGGCGCTCCCCGCCGCCCAGGAGGAAGCGCTCCTGCGGGTCGCGCAGGAGGCCCTCCACAACGCGCTGCGCCACTCCGGCGCCGGCCACGTCGGCGTCGTCCTCGGCAGGCGGGGAGCGGGCGCCGTCCTGCATGTGAAGGACGACGGCAAGGGCTTCGAACCGTCCGCCGTCCGCCGTGCGGGCCGCCATCTCGGCCTGGTGTCCATGCGCGACCGCGCGAGCGGCGTGGGCGGCAGGCTCACCGTCACATCGGCGCCCGGAGCGGGCACCACGATCACCATGGAGGTGCCCGGTGGCTGACCCGATCCGTGTGTTGCTCGTCGACGACCACCAGGTCGTACGGCGCGGCCTGCGCACCTTCCTGGAGATCCAGGACGACATCCAGGTCGTCGGCGAGGCGGGCGACGGCGCGGAGGGCGTCGCGCGCACCGAGGAACTCCGCCCCGACGTCGTCCTGATGGACATCAAGATGCCCGGCACGGACGGCATCGAGGCACTGCGGAAACTGCGCGAGCAGGACAACCCGGCGAAGGTGCTGATCGTCACGAGCTTCACGGAGCAGCGCACCGTCGTCCCCGCCCTGCGCGCCGGCGCCTCCGGCTACGTCTACAAGGACATCGACCCCGAAGCGCTCGCCGACGCGATCCGCTCGGTGCACGCGGGGCACGTACTGCTGCAACCGGAGGTCGCGGAGGCGCTGCTCGCCCAGGACGACCAGGTGAGCGGCCAGGGGAGGGGCACGTCCCTGACCGACCGCGAGCGGGAGGTCCTGGCGCTGATCGCCGACGGCCGCTCGAACCGCGAGATCGCCCGAGCCCTGGTGCTCTCGGAGAAGACCGTCAAGACCCACGTGTCCAACATCCTGATGAAGCTGGACCTCGCGGACCGTACGCAGGCGGCCCTGTGGGCTGTTCGGCACGGCGTCACCCGCTGATCCGAGATTCATACTGTCGGGTGTATGTCACCCGGTCGGCGTATCCGTATGACCGGGTACGCGTTCTCCTTGCGTGCCGCGGCGCAGCGCCGCGGATCGTACGAGGAGGAATCCCGAGATGAAGAACCTGAAGAGGGCGGCCGCACTCACCATGATCGCCGGTGGCATCGTCGCGGCGGGCGCGCTCGCCGCGACCGCGAGCGAGACGGGCGCCCACGCACCCGTCGCCCACGCCCAGGCTTCGGGCGAGGCCGTCCACTCCCCGGGCGTCGGCTCCGGCAACCTGATCCAGGTCCCGGTGAACATCCCGGTCAACGTGGTCGGCAACACGGTCAACGTGATCGGCCTCCTGAACCCGGCCTTCGGCAACCACGGCGTCAACTTCTGACCCGAGCCGCACACCGTCCAGGCAGGCACCCCACGGCCGCCGACGGCGGAGCCGCGGTACGGCGAGACACGCGGCACACCGGCGAACGCGCGGGACACCGCAGAACGCGCGAGACCCCAGGGAACGCGCGAGACCCCGCAGAATACGGCGGGGGACGCGGCGAGGCCACCGCGCCCTCGCGGTCACTGCGACAGCGCGACCTCGCGCACATCGCGACCTCGCGCACATCGCGACCTCGCACACACCGACGGAGGCGCCCTCCCGTACCCGCAAGGGCTGGAGGGCGCCTCCACCGGCGCCGCCGTACGTCCCGGTGACGCCGCCGTACCCCCCCGAGCCCGGCGGCGTCCGTCCCTACCGCCGCTCCCGCTCCTCCACATACGCGTTGTACGACGCGACCTGGGCCCGCCGCGCCACCCGCTCCACCGGCCGCAGCGCCGACACGCGTGCCGCCATCGCCGACGCGCTGACCGCGGCGCCGTCCCCGGTCTCGTACGCGAGCGACACCATCAGCCCCACCCGCCGCGCCAGTTCCAGGACCCGCGCCGCTCGGGCCGGATACCCCGGTGCCAGCAGCGAGGCGTTGCGCGACGCACGCGACCGGTACGCGTCCAGCGCCGCCTCCGCGACCGGCCCCGACGCCGCGACATCGAGCCGCGACAACAGCTCCGTCGCCTCGCGCAGCGCCTCCGCGAGTTCACGCTCCGCCTCGCCCAGCGACGGCACGTCCGCCGGCGGCGCCTCCCGCACGGGCAGGCAGTGCCAGACGACCTCCACGTGCTCGTCCCCCTCGGGCCCCACCGATGTGATCTCGGGCACCAGCCCGTACGGCGCCCCGACGGCGACGACGGCCTCCTCCGCCTCCAGCGCCCGCGCGTTGAAGTCCGGCGGACCGCTCAGCCCCAGCGGGTGCCCGGGCGCGGGCAGCGCGACCCGGTAGCCGGTCACCCCGAGCGAGCGCAGCCGGCCGAGCGCCAGTGTCAGCCCCACCGGGCCCGGCTCGTCCGGCAGCCCCTGAACGCGGTGCACCGCGTCGTCGCCGACGACGGCGAGCGCGGCGTCGTCCGGTGATGCCAATCCGGCCAACAGGGCGTTCCCCCACGAGGCCAGTCGTCCAGAACGCGGTTCCGCATGCATGCGCTCCAGCCTACGGGCCCGGTGGAGACGGCCCTCACAGCCGGAGCACCTCCCCGGTGGCGTAGGTTTTCTCCTGGAGCCGCGCCTACAGGCGCACCCTGGAGCTCACGACGATTGCATGGGGAGACAGCGCACTCATGAGCGATGTACTGGATCTGGTGGACGTGTCCGTTGTCCGCGACGGACGCGCTCTGGTGGACGAGGTCTCCTGGTCGATCAAGGAGGGCGAGCGCTGGGTCATCCTCGGCCCCAACGGCGCGGGCAAGACCACCCTCCTGAACGTCGCCTCCAGCTACCTCTTCCCCAGCTCCGGCACCGCCACGATCCTCGGTGAGCAGCTCGGCAAGGTCGACGTGTTCGAGCTGCGCCCCCGTATCGGCGTCGCGGGCGTCGCCATGTCCGAGAAGCTCCCCAAGCGCCAGACCGTGCTCCAGACCGTGCTGACCGCCGCGTACGGCATGACCGCCACCTGGAACGAGGACTACGAGGAGATCGACAAGGAGCGCGCTCTCGCCTTCCTCGACCGGCTCGGCATGACCGAGTTCCTCGACCGCAGGTTCGGCACGCTCTCCGAGGGCGAGCGCAAGCGCACCCTGATCGCCCGCGCCCTGATGACCGACCCCGAACTCCTGCTCCTCGACGAGCCCGCCGCGGGACTCGACCTCGGTGGCCGCGAGGACCTCGTCCGCAGGCTCGGCAGGCTCGCCCGCGACCCCCTGGCGCCCTCCATGATCATGGTCACGCACCATGTCGAGGAGATCGCACCCGGCTTCACCCACGTCCTGATGATCCGTCAGGGAAAGGTCCTCGCCGCGGGCCCCATGGAGACCGAGCTGTCGTCCCGCAACCTCTCCCTCTGCTTCGGCCTCCCGCTCGTCGTCGAGCGCAACGGCCTGCGCTGGACGGCGACCGGCCTGCCCCTCAAGTGACCGGCCTCCCGGACCACTTCCGGACGGCGGGCGGGCCCGCGCCGACGCCGCCCCGGATACCGCGGCGGGCCGCGAAGAGACCCGCGGACCCCAACAGCCGCCAAGTGACCTGATATTCACCCTGTCCCGACCAGGAACCGCCGACCTACCATGACGTCGTGGACATCGACGCATGGGTGTGGTGGCTGATAGCGGCGGTCGGGCTCGGCATCCCGCTCGTCCTCACCGCGATGCCCGAGTTCGGCATGCTCTCCGCCGGCGCCGTGGCGGGCGCGGTGACCGCGGCACTCGGCGGCGGAGTCGTCCTCCAGGTCGTCGTGTTCGCGGTCGTCTCCGTCGCGCTCATCGCCGTCGTACGGCCCATCGCGACCCGGCACAGCAGACAGCGGCCGGGGCTGCGCACGGGCATCGACGCCCTGAGAGGCCGTCAGGCCGTCGTACTGGAACGGGTCGACCGGCGCGGCGGCCGTATCAAGCTCGCCGGCGAGACCTGGTCCGCCCGGGCCCTCGACAAGGAGCAGACGTTCGAGCCGGGGCAGGAGGTGGACGTGGTCGAGATCGACGGCGCCACAGCGGTCATCATGTGACGGGGCGAACCGTGTGACCCACGTGACCCGCGTGACCCACGCGACCGCGTGAACCGCACAGAACCCGCCCCACATCCCATTCACCCAGGCCAACCCGCGCGAACTCCCCCCGGGAGCACGCCCGGTCTGGGAAACTCGATCATCGGACTATCCGTCGGCGAAGGGCCCAAGGAACACGATGGCAGCAATCATCATCGTCCTGATCATTCTGGTGGTGCTTGTCTTCATCGCCCTGATCAAGACGATCCAGGTCATTCCCCAGGCCAGCGCGGCCATCGTCGAACGCTTCGGCCGCTACACCAGGACACTCAACGCGGGCCTGAACATCGTGGTCCCGTTCATCGACTCGATCCGCAACCGCATCGACCTGCGCGAACAGGTCGTACCGTTCCCGCCGCAGCCCGTCATCACCCAGGACAACCTGGTCGTCAACATCGACACCGTCATCTACTACCAGGTGACCGACGCGCGCGCCGCCACGTACGAGGTCGCCAGCTACATCCAGGCGATCGAGCAGCTCACCGTCACCACGCTCCGGAACATCATCGGCGGCATGGACCTCGAACGGACCCTGACCTCCCGTGAGGAGATCAACGCGGCCCTGCGCGGCGTCCTCGACGAGGCCACGGGCAAGTGGGGCATCCGCGTCAACCGCGTCGAGCTCAAGGCCATCGAACCCCCCACCTCCATCCAGGACTCGATGGAGAAGCAGATGCGCGCCGACCGCGACAAGCGCGCCGCGATCCTCACAGCCGAGGGCATCAGGCAGTCCCAGATCCTCACCGCCGAGGGCGAGAAGCAGTCCGCCATCCTGCGCGCCGAGGGCGAGGCCAAGGCCGCGGCGCTGCGGGCCGAGGGCGAGGCACAGGCGATCCGTACGGTCTTCGAGTCGATCCACGCGGGCGACCCCGACCAGAAGCTCCTCTCCTACCAGTACCTCCAGATGCTGCCGAAGATCGCCGAAGGCGACGCCAACAAGCTCTGGATCGTGCCCAGCGAGATCGGCGACGCCCTCAAGGGCCTCAGCGGTGCCTTCGGCAACCTGGGCCCCGGCATCCCCGGCTTCAACAACAGCGACAAGGGCGGCCAGCAGCAGGGCGCGGGCAGCGTACCCGGCCAGGGAAGCAGCCCCGAAGCGGGCGGGAAGTCGCTCGGCTGACGCACCGTCCGCGGGCCCCGGCCCGCGCACACCGCGGCCGATCCGGAGACCATGACCATCTGGGAGATGCTCGCCGTCCTCTTCGCAGGCGTCTGGGCCGGCGCGATCAACACCGTCGTCGGCTCGGGCACCCTGGTCACCTTCCCTGTCCTGCTCGCTGTCGGCGTCCCGCCGGTCACCGCCACCGTCTCCAACGCCCTCGGCCTGGTCCCCGGCACCCTCAGCGGCGCACTCGGCTACCGCGCCGAACTGACCGGCCAGCGAAGACGCCTGCTGCGCCTCGGCACGGCGGCGCTCGTCGGCGGGCTGACCGGCGCGGTACTGCTGCTCGTCCTGCCGCCCACCGCCTTCGAGACGGTCGTCCCCGTCCTCGTCGGCATCGCGCTCGTCCTCGTCGTCCTCCAGCCCCGAATCGCGGCCCACGTCCAGCGCCGCCGGGCCCGTCGCGGCACGGACGGCGCGGGCGGCGCCGCCCCCCCCCGCCGCCCGGGGCGGGGGGGGGGGGGGGGGGGGGGCCGCGGCGCCGGCGGGGGCGGGGCCCCGGCCCCCGGGGGGCGGGGGCGGGGCGGGCGG
>NZ_JAIUKE010000514.1 GCF_020176795.1 Streptomyces sp. 8L | reverse complement strand
GTCCATCGCAGTTACTGGATCCACCGGGGTTCTCGGATCCTTCGTCATCGACGCGCTCCTGGACCCCCTGCCGGCGGACCCCCTGGTGGCCCTTGCTCGCAACACGAACAAGGCGCAGCACAACCCCGCCCGGGGCGTGCGGGGCCGGCTGCTGCGTGCTCTGTCCGGCAGCCGGGCACCCGAAGCGCGCGAACAGGAGAGGCCGGACGCCGCGCGCGCGGCCCTGGACACCGACCCGGGCATCGACGCGCTGTACCACCACCGGCGGCTGCCACTCGTCCGGCTGGCCGTGCTGCTGGTCGACGACCTGCCCACGGCGGAGGACGTGGTGCAGGACGCGTTCGCCGCCCTCTACCGGCGCCACGGTGCGCGCCTCGGGCACCTCGACGACCCCGAGGCGTACGTCAGGCGCAGCGTCGTCAACGGCGCGCGGTCCGTGCTGCGCAGGCGCAGGACCGTACGGGCGTACGTGCCCGAGCGCGCCGGCCACGTGCCGCCGCCCGAGGAGGACGTCCTGCTGCGCGAGGAGCACCGCGAGGTCCTCGGCGCGCTGCGCGCGCTGACGCGCCGCCAGCGCGAGGTCCTGGTGCTGCGCTACTGGTCCGACCTCACCGAAGCACAGATCGCCCAGACGCTGGGGGTGTCCAGGGGCACGGTCAAGTCCACGGCGAGCCGCGCGCTGGACGCTCTCGCGAGACGTATGGAGGGTTCGGGGTGAGCACTGTCGAGGAACGGCTGCGCGCGGCACTCGCCGCGAAGGCGGACACCGTGACCCACGCCGGCCTGCGGGCGCCCCTCGCCCCGGTCGCGGGCCGCGCCGGCCACCGGCTGCGGACGGCCGCGCTGTTCGCCCTGGCCGCGGCGGTGATCGGCGTCGCCCTGGCGCTCCCCGCGGCCCTGGCCCGCCACACGGACCAGCCACCGGCGACCCGCCCGCACGCGACGCGGACGGCCCGGCACCCGCCGTCGCCTTCGGCCCCCGCGCCGGTCCCGTCCGCCGCACTGCCCTCCGCCCGGCCACCGGGGTCCGCCGAGTGAACCGGGGCCGTCCGGTCGGGTCCTGAGTGAACCGGGGCCGTCCGGTCGGGTCCTGAGTGAACCGGGGCCGTCCGGTACGGACCCGCATGAACGGGCGGCGTCCGGTACGGACCCGCGTGAACCGGCGGCGTCCGGTCGGGTCGCGCTCCCGGCGGTGCCCCGGGCGGGTCCCTCAGGAAGGCGTGAGGTCAGCGGGGCGGTCGGACCGGTTCCGTGGGCGCGGCCTGCGGCGCACTCCAACTGGCGAGGAGTCTGAGGCGGTCCTCCGAGGGGGTGCCCGGCTCGGCCGTGTAGATGGTCAGGTCGTGGGCGGTCCGCCCGGGCAGGGGCAGGTCCAGGGAGCGGAAGGCCATCTCCAGACGGCCGACCTCGGGATGGTTCAGCCGCTTGACGCCCTCGTGATGGATGCGGACGTCGTGACTGGCCCACATGGTGCGGAAGTCGGTGCTCAGCGTGGACAGCTCGCCGATGAGTTCCCGCAGGGCCGGGTCGTGCGGTTCCCGCCCGGCCGCGGCCCGCAGCACCGCGACCGTCGCCCTCGCGCCCTCCTCCCAGTCGACGAAGAAGTCGCGGGAGCCGGGGTCGAGGAAGAAGTAACGGGGGAAATTGGCGCAGCCCCGCTCGCCCGTGGTGTCGCTGTCGAACATCGGTGAGTACAGGGCCCTGCACAGCGCGTTGCTCGCGACGAGGTCCAGACGGCCGCTGCGTACGAAGGCGGGGGCCATGGTCATGGAGTCCACCATCCATTGGACGGAGGGCGGGATCGCGGCTTCCTGGCGGCGGTGCGGCCGACGGCGGGCGGGGCGGGCCGCCCTGGCCAGTTCGAGCAGGTAGGTGCGCTCGTCCTCGTTGAGACGCAACGCCCTCGCGACCGCTTCCAGCACGTCCTCGGAGACGCCGCCGATGTGGCCCTTCTCCAGCCTCGTGTACCACTCGGTGCTCACGCCGGCGAGGGCCGCGACCTCCTCGCGCCGCAGTCCGGGGACCCGGCGGCGCCGGCCCGGGGGCAGCCCGACGCGCTCCGGGGCGAGCTTGGCGCGCCGGCTGACGAGGAAGTCGCGGATGTCCGAACGGTTGTCCTTGCGGTGGTCCGTGCCGTTGTCCGGACGGTTGTCCGTGCGACTCCCCGGGTGGTTTCCGGACGGAGGTTCCATCCGTCCACGGTACCCAGGGCCGGGCCGGTCCAGAGGGGTCGCCTTTATACCCCCCATAAACGCGACCTTTCCCGCCTCCGACGGCGCCGGTTCCATGGGGTGGGCGGACCTGAACGGCGCTCCTTCGCCGCGGCCCGCCCTCCGCGTTTCCCCCTCACCACCTCAGGAGCACGACCATGTCCGGCAAGACCGTACTGATCACCGGAGCGACCAGCGGTATCGGCGCCCACACCGCGCGGCTGCTCCTCGACCGCGGCCACAACGTGGCCGTCACCGGCCGCGACGAGACCAGGCTGAAGACCTTCCTCGACGAGGCCGGCCACCCCGACCGCCTGCTCGGCCTGGTCGCGGACGCGGCGGACTGGGGGGCCACCGAGTCGGCCGTGACCCGCACGGTGGAGCGCTTCGGCGGCCTCGACGCGGCGGTGGCCAACGCCGGATTCATGTCCGGTGACTCCATCGGGGACGGCGACCCGGCCCTGTGGGGGCCCATGGTCCTCACCAACGTCCTCGGCCCCGCCCTGCTGGCCCACGCCACCCTGCCGCACCTTGAGGCCACGGGCGGACGGCTGGTGCTCATCGGCAGCGTCGCCGGGCTGAAGAACTCTCCTGGCAATCTCTACTCGGCCACCAAGTGGGCCACCACCGGGCTCGCCGAGAACCTGCGCCTGCACGCCACGACCCGTGGCATCGGTGTCACGCTCGTCAACCCCGGCATGATCGACACCCCCTTCTGGCAAGGCGCCGCCGTACCACCCTTCGCCCTGCCGCCCCAGCCCGTCGCCGAGGCCGTCTGCCTTGCCCTCGACCAGCCGGCGGGCGTCGACCTCAACACCCTGACGATCCGGCCCCTGGGCCAGCCCGTCTGACCACGGCGCGGGCCCTGCCTAGTGCCTCTGCCTCTTGCCCAGTCGGATGCCCGACCCGGCCAGGTCCGCGCGGATGCCGTCGTGCTCGACGGTGACGTGCCGCAGCTGGACGGGGACGGGCTCCTTCGGCAGGCGCACGTCGAGCGAGAGCTCGTCGGAGAGCTGGGGCAGCCGCAGGTGGACGAGCGCGTCGACGAACGCGGGGTCGATGCCCGCCTTCTTCAGGACCCAGGGGTGCCGGGCGACGACATCGACCAGGTTGACCCGCATGAGCTGCCGGACGAACAGCGGCGACCCGGTGAGCCTGTGCAACTGCGCGTCGCCCCGCAACGCCTCGTCCACCCGGGTCCGCGGCACCCCGAGCCGCTTCACGATGGACCGGACGCCGAGCAGCGCCTTCGCGCGGGCGGTGTCGTCCGCGAGGGCCCGCGCCGCGGGGGCGGCCAGCCTGAGCCCCGAGTGCGCGCGGTCCCTGCCGGGTTCGTACGAGGCGAGGCCCGGCACGTCGAGCCGCATGTCGTCGACGGTCGTCGCCACGCCCTGCCCGCCGTCGCGCCTGATGTGCGCGTCCGCGTGCACCCGCAGGTCGTGCCCTGCGACGGGCAGGGACCCCGCGATCTTCACGTTGTCGCGGCCCGCGTCGGTGAACGACGCCTGGGAGGCGGCCAGTTCGCGGTCCATGTCGTCGAAGGAGAGCAGGACGCTGCCGTCCACACTGCCGATGACCGCGCCCTTCACGGAACTGGGCAGTCCCCCGACGATCCGGACGTTCTTCGCGGTGGCGTGCACCTCGGCCAGCGACACGCGGCCGGCCGGCACGTCGGGCACGGTGACGTCGACCCGGCCCACCCGGCCGTACAGCGCCTGGGTGAGGAAGGGGAAGCCGTGGATGTCGACGGACGGCCTCGCGACCAGGCCCAGCGAGTGCTGGAGCTCGTCGCCCGCCTTGTCCTGCGCGTACAGCAGCGCGGCGCGGTCGGCCACGACGAGGAAGGCCAGCACGGCGACCAGGGTGAGGGAGATCTTCGCGGCGTGCGACAGGCCGCGCAGGCGGCCCGGGCCCCGGTGGTCGGGCGGCGACCACGGCTCGTCGTCGGCCCGGCGCCAGTCGCGGAGCCCGGTGCCCGGCTCGTCGTCGGACCGCGGTCCGAGGTCGAACGGATCGCCGGGATCGGCCAGTTGTGCCAGTTCGTCGTAGGGGCTGGGTATGTGTCCTGGTATGCGGGTGGGGGGACGCATCGACTCATCTGACCACGCGGGCCCACCTCGTACGCAAGTCCTACCGGGGGTAGGTCCCGTTTGCCCCGCTATGGACGGGAGTTCGAGGACCTCTCGCGCGCGTCGGGCGACGGCGCCGTCCCCGCTCCCGTCAGATCACCGGCGGCCGGCCGAGCGCCGTCATCCGGCGTACGGTGCGCCACCGCATGGGCCGCCGGCTGCCGCAGGCCGTGCGGACGCCCTCGCCGAACCCGGCGAACCAGGCGCGCAGGCCCGTCACCGACCGGGTGCGGGCCACCGTCAGCAGAATCCACGTGCCCAGATAGACGGGGACCAGCGGCGCGGGAAGGTTGCGCCGCGCCAGCCAGACGCGGTTGCGGGCGGTCATCCGGTAGTAGACGGCATGCCGGGCGGGCGACGTGCGCGGGTGCTGGAGCACCAGCTCCGGCTCGTAGCGGATCTTCCAGCCCGCGTCGAGCGCGCGCCAGGCCAGGTCGGTCTCCTCGTGGGTGAAGAAGAACTCGTCGGGCCAGCCGCCGACCTCCTCCAGCATCGCCATCGAGAGCGAGTGGCCGCCGCCGAGGAACGTGGTGACCTCGCCGCCCCGCATCGGGTCGTCCACCCGCAGCCGCGGGACGTGCCTGCGCTGGGTGAGCCCGTTCTCGTCGGCGATGCGGAAGCTCACGATGCCGAGTCGCGGGTGCGCCTCGTACAGGTCGGCGACCCGGGAGATCACGTCGGCCTCGATCAGCAGGCCGTCGTCGTCCAGGTCGACCAGGACGTCCACGTCGCCGGCGTCCCGCAGGGCCTCGATCGCCACATTGCGGCCGCCGGAGACGCCCAGGTTCTCCGGGAGCTCGATGCCGGTGACGCCCTCGGGCAGCTCGGGCAGCGGCGCGCCGTTGCCGACGACGACGATCCGCCGTGCGGGCTCCTGCTGCTTGGCCACGGAGTCCAGCAGAGCCCGCAGCTCGGCGGGCCTGGTCCCCATGGTCAGGACAGCCACCCCCACACGTGGTCGCGTCACGCCGCATCACTCCGCTTCTGTTCGCCGGTACAGGGCCCGGCCCGTCGGCTCGAAGGCCCCGTCAGGTCCGAGTTTATCGGGGCTCCTCCATCGGGAGGTCACTGGAAGGTATCTTCCGCGACGCCACAGGTTCACCTTTCCGGGTAGGGGGACGGTCACCTCGCCCCGCACCGGAACCAGGGCCGGCCGGTGACGTGACCGCGTCCGGAACAATGTGTACCGTGCGGAGCCTTTATCGATCTCCCTGTGTCAGACTGCCTCAGTCGCCGGGTGGAGAGGGGGTGGGGGTATGAGTGAGCCGCGCTCCGCGCCGACGATCGGCCAGCTCGTCCTGAGCAGGCAGCTCCGCGCCCTGCGCGAGGGCGCCGAGGTCACTCGGGAGGAGGCCGCGAAGCTCCTGCACGTGACGGTCGCCACGATCCGCCGCATGGAGTCCGCCGAGGTCGCGCTCAAGATCCCCTACCTCCAGGTGCTGCTGCCCGCCTACGGACTTCCGCCGGACGACGTCGCGTCGTACACGGCGCTCACCGAGGAGGCCAACAAGCCCGGCTGGTGGCAGCGCTTCCACGACGTCCTGCCCGGCTGGTTCGGCGGGTACGTGAGCCTGGAGGAGTCCGCCAAGACCATCCGCGAGTACGAGCCGCACTTCGTGCCCGGCGTCCTCCAGACCGAGGCGTACACCCGCGAGATCCTCACCACCACCGCCGTCGGGCAGCCCGACCCCGACCGCGTCGAGCGCCAGGTCGCGCTGCGGATGCGCCGCCAGGCCCTCCTCACCCGCTCCGAGGCGCCGCCGAACTTCTGGGCCGTGATCGACGAGACCGTCCTGCTGCGGCCGGTCGGCGACGCCGCGCTGATGGGCGAGCAGGTCGAGCGGCTGCTGGAGATGACCGAGCTGCCGAACGTGACGCTCCAGACGGCGCGCCTCTCGGCCGGCCACCACCCCGGTACGTACAGCCCCTTCGTGCTGTTCCGCTTCGACGTCCCCGAGATCCCGGACATGGTCTACATCGAGTACCTGACCGGCGCGCTCTACCTGGACGAGGAGAACGAGGTCTCCGAGCACATGGAGGCCATGGACCGCATGGTCGCGCTCGCCGAGTCCGCGAAGGAGACGAAGCAGCTGCTGGCCGACTTCCGCAAGGACCTCCTGCGCGGCTGAGGCGGCCGAGAGGGCTGTGGCGGCTGAGAAGGCTGTGGCGGCTGTGGCAGCCGAGGTGGCTCCTGTGGCTGCGGTGGTCGCTGTGGTGCCCGGCCTCATGACGCTCTATGACGCCTTCGCCAGGTGCCGTCGCCCGGCGTCGCCGCCCCCGCCCCGGTTGCCGGCGGTCCCCGCGGGGGCCGTGCTGGCGTCCGGGGCGCCGCGCCCGGAACCCGGCCGCGAACCGGGCCCGCGCCGCCGCCAGCGCCGGTTCAGCGGCTGCTCGATCAGGTAGTACGAGGCCGTCGCGGCGGCGAACGACGCGGCGAGCGTCGCGAGCAGGTGCCCCTGGTGGACGCCCAGGTCCGCGAGCAGCCGGCCCAGCGGGTAGTGCCAGAGGTAGAGCCCGTAGCTGAGGTTGCGGCCCACCCAGGCGACCGGCGCCAGCGACAGCGTCCAGGACAGCGCCGAGCGCGGCCGCAGTTCGAGGGCGGCGATGATGGTCGCCGAGAGCACCGCCGTGACCAGGAAGCCGGCCGTGTACCAGCTCTCCGTCCAGGCGTTCGCGCCCGTCACGGGGATCTTCCAGACGATCAGCCCCAGCACGCCGAGCGCGGGCCACGCCATCCGGCCCGACCAGCGGCGCAGCGCCGCGAGCCGCGGGTCGTCGTGGCGCAGCCTGGCGACGGCGACGGCGAGGAGCGCCCCGGCGAGCAGCTGGTCGGCGCGGGTGTCGGTGCCGTTGTAGATGCGGTGCGCCTGGGTCGGGTCCCACAGCAGCCACCGCCATCCGACGGGCAGGAGGCAGAGCACGGCCGCCCAGATCAGCACGGTACGGGGGCGTACCCGGTGCAGCAGTCCCTTCAGCAGCGGCGGCCACAGCAGGTAGAACTGCTCCTCCACACCGAGCGACCAGTTCTGCGCCAGCAGCGAGGTGCCGTCCGAGTACGGTCCCGGCTGGGCCGCCCGCACGATGTT
Source organism: Streptomyces sp. 8L (assembly GCF_020176795.1). GTDB lineage: Bacteria > Actinomycetota > Actinomycetes > Streptomycetales > Streptomycetaceae > Streptomyces. Next base: position 519 of record NZ_JAIUKE010000514.1, on the reverse strand, counting down.
GACCAGGAACGTCATCGACAGCAGCACCGACGTCCAGGCCCCGTCGAAGCCGGGCAGGCTGGTCGCCCCCGCCAGGATGGCGCACAGCGCGCACACGGTCAGCAGCGCCGGCACGAGCCGCAGCCACCGCCGCCAGTAGAACTGGCCCATGGAGATGTCGCCGGTACGGGCGTACTCCGCGACGAGGAGGCGGGTGATGACGAAGCCGCTGATCGTGAAGAAGACGTCCACGCCGATCGAACCGCCCGGCAGCGACCCGGGCACCAGGTGGTAGATCATCACCATGCCGACGGCGAGCGTCCGCAGCCCGTCCACGCCCCGCACCCGGCCGCTGCGGCGGATCGCGGACGGGAAGCCCCGCCCGCCGCCCGGCGCGGACGGCAGCTTGGGCTGGACGGGCATGCCGTCGCGCGAGCCGCCCGCGGCGCTCTCGTCCGCCGCGTCGGCCGCGGGCGGGGCGGGTGCGGCCGAAGTGTCCACGGCGGCGCTCAGGGGGGGGGCGGCCGGCGGCGCCACCGC
>NZ_JAIUKE010000513.1 GCF_020176795.1 Streptomyces sp. 8L | reverse complement strand
GGCGTAGAGGGGGAGGAGCGACGTGGTGGTCGGGGGCGCGGCCTCGGAGGCGGCGAAGGCCTCGTAGGAGGGGACCGTGCCGGTGACGACGCCCAGGTTGGGGGTGCCCGCCGCGGCGAGCTCGCGCAGCGCTGTCTCGACGCGGGTCAGGTGGGCCTCGTGGGAGGGGTACTCCTCGGCGAGCGGCGGGTACGCGGCGATCAGTTCGCGCAGTTCCTCCTCCGGCCAGTGCAGGACCGCGACGGGGAAGGGCCGGGACAGCGCCGTGCGGTACGAGCCGAGTTCGGCGCGGAGCCGGTTGATCTCGGCCTGCAACTCGTCCGGGTTGTCCGAGCCCAGGGCCCACAGGCGCTTCGGGTCGTGGAGTTCGTCCAGCGGGACGGACGCGGGGTTGACCTGGTCGGCCAGGCCGTCCCAGGCGTCGTGCGGCAGGCCCAGCAGCCGGCGGGTGCGGTGGCGGCCGATGAGGAGGGCATGCGTCGCGTAGGGGACCTCCTCACCCGGGGTGAGCAGCAGGTTCAGCGCCGCTGTGAACGCGTCGTGCGCCGCTTCCGGCTCGTCGTGCCGCTCCAGGGTCTCCGCGACGATCTCCCAGGGCGCGGGCTCCAGCGGTGCCGCGAGCTGGACGCCGTCGATGATCGTGCGGGCCTCGGCCTCGTGGCCGAACTCCCACAGGTTGGCCGCCTTGAGGGCCTTCACCAGCTGGGGGTGTTCCGCGCTCGGACGGTCGGGCCCGGGGTACAGGAGCTGGTCGTAGAGGCCGGAGGCCCGGTCTCTGGCGCCGGCCAGTTCGAGGTGGGCCGCCGCCTGGAGAAGCAGGGGCTCTTGGTCCTCCGGATACCGGGCCGCGGTGCGCAGCAGGCGCTCGGCTTCCGTGGTGTGGTCGGCAGGCATGTCGGGACGCATAAGGCTCACGGTACTGCGGCATCCCCGCTCGGGCGTGGGAGGAGGGCGTGAGGTGTGGGGGAAGGTGTGCGGGCCCTTTGTGTACGCCTCCGGGAAGGGTCTGACGCGCGCCTTGTGTACGTCCCGGGTACGGCCCGACGCGCGCCTTCGCGTACGCCTCTACGGACCGCCCGGTGCTCCTCCTCGCGTGCCTTCGCGTACGTGCGCACGCGCCGCACAAAGCGCGTGCACGGAGGGGTGCCGCCCGCCCGTGGGCGGTCGCGGGCGGGCGTACCGACGGTGGTGCCGGCCTCCCGCGGACCGTGGCTTAGGGTCCTTGCGTGTTCCGACAACGGCCGCACCTGCTCTGGCTCCTCGTGCCCCTCGTCCTGTTCCTGGTCGCCCCGCCCTGGGTCAACCGGGCCGGTCCCGTCGTCCTGGGGCTGCCCTTCCTCGCCTTCTGGCTTCTCGCGTCCGTGCTCGTCACCCCGTTCGCGATCTGGGCGGCCTATCGCGGGGACAGGCGGCTCATGGCCCGGCGGGCGCGGGCTCAGCGGTGAACGCCACCGTCGCCACGTCCGTGTTCGGGGCCTTCATGGTCCTCACCGTCGTCCTCGGGCTGCTCGCCGTGCGCGGCCGCGGCGGCGGGGGCGGCGGCATCACCGAGTGGTCGGTGGGCGGCCGGAGCCTCGGCGCCGTCTTCATCTGGGTCCTGATGGCAGGCGAGAGCTACACCAGCTTCAGCTACCTCGGAGGCGCCGGCTGGGGGTACGACTTCGGGGCGCCCGTCCTCTACGTCGTCGCGTACATGTCGTGCGGTTACGCCGTCGGCTACGTGGTCGGGCCGATGCTCTGGTCGTACGCGCGCAGGCACGGCCTCGTCGGGATCACGGACATGATCGCCCACCGGTACGGGAAACCCTGGCTCGGCGCCCTGACGGCGGTGCTGGCCACGGTGTTCCTGCTCCCGTACATCCAGCTCCAGATCACCGGCATGGGCGTGGTCGTGTCGACCATCTCGTACGGCACGATCAGCCTGAACTGGGCGTACTTCATCGGCTTCGCCGTCACCACCGCCTTCGTCGTCGTCAGCGGGCTGCGCGGCAGCGCCTGGGTGTCGGTCCTGAAGGACCTGCTGGTGATCGGGACGCTCGCCTTCCTCGTCGTGTACGTGCCGCTGCACTACTTCCACGGGTACGGCGACTTCCTGCACCGGGTCGTGCACGAGCGGTCCGCGTGGCTGACCCTGCCCGGCCACGGGCACAGCTCCATGGGCACCGCCTGGTTCATTACGACGTCCCTGATGAACGCGGTCACCGTCGTCATCTTCCCGACGACCGTCGCCGGCTACCTCGGCGCGCGCAGCGCCGACACGCTGCGGCGGAACGCGGTGTTCCTGCCCGCGTACAACGTGCTGCTGTTCGTGCCGATGCTCCTCGGCCTCGCCGCCACCTTCGTCGTACCGGGGCTGGCAGGCGCGGACTCCAACCTCGCGCTGTTCAAGCTCGTGGTGGACGCGCTGCCCGCCTGGGCCGTGGGCGTGGTCGGGGTCGCCGCCGCGCTCTCCTCGGTCGTCCCCATGGCGGTGTTCATGCTGGTCATCGGCACGATGTGGGGGCGTAGCGTGCTGTCGCTCGTGCCCCGGCTGCGCGGTGAGGCACGGCAGAAGACGGCGGCACAGGCGGTGGTGGTGATCGCGGGCGCGCTGGCGCTCGTCCTGACGTACGCCGCGCCCAACACGCTCGTGCGGCTCTCACTCATCAGTTACGAGGGGATGGCGCAGCTCCTGCCGATGGTGCTGCTGGGGCTGGTGTGGCGACGGCTCACGCTCGTCGCGGGGCTGGGCGGACTGGCCGTCGGCGTGGCCCTGGTGTGTGTCCTCGTCTTCGGCGGGCACGACCCGGTGGCGGGCGTCAACGCGGGAATCGTCGGGCTCGTCGCCAACCTGCTGGTCGCGCTGGCCCTCACGTACGCCGGGATCGGCCGGGCCGCGGCCCGGGCCGACACCAGGCCCGACGGCGAGGTGCTGGCCGACGACGGACTGCGCGAGCCGGCGGGCCCGGCCCGCTGAGCGCCGCGCACGCCCGGACGCCCTCCCCGGGTCAGGGCCGCGCCGACGGGCGGGCCCGGTGCCCGCGTAGCGCCAGCACCAGCAGCGCCCCCAGCACCGACACCCCCGCCAGCACCGCGATCGCCGTGTTCAGGCCGTGTGCCGTCGTACCGCCCGAGGTGACCAGCGCCAGCATCAGCGCCACGCCCGCCGACGAACCGATGTAGCGCGCCGTGTTGTTGGCGCCCGAGCCCATCGCGGTGCGCTCAGGCGGCACCGACTCCACGGACAGCCTGGGCAGCGCCGCGTTCAGCAGGCCGCTGCCGAGTCCCGAGACGAACACGCCGGGCAGCAGCCGCGCCTCGGACCCCGCGCCGAGGGCGCCGAGCATGCTGAGGATGCCGGCCGCGTGCAGGACGAAGCCCGCCGCCATCTGGTGCCGTACGGGGAAGCGGGTGTGCAGCCGCTTCGCCTCGTACGCGACGACGGCGGCCGTCCCCGCCCACAGCAGCACGATCCACGCGGTCCGGTACACGGACAGGTGCAGGGTGCTCTCGACCACGACGGGCAGGTAGCTGAAGAACCCGATCACGGCGAGCCCGGTGAACAGCGCCCCCAGGACGGACGACTGGAACGTCGCGTGCCTCAGCAGCCCCAGATCGATCAGCGGGGCCGCGGTCCGCCGCTCGATCAGGGCGAACACGCCCAGCAGGACCACCGTCGCGAGCGCGAGGAGCAGGACGGGGACGCGCAGCCAGCCGTCGCGGCCGAGCGTCAGCGCCGTCAGCAGCGCGGTGAAGGCGAGCCCGAGCGCGGCGGCACCCGGCAGGTCGGGGCGGGCGCGGTGCGCGGCGCGCGACTCGGTCAGCACACGGGAGCCGTAGGCGGCGACCGCCAGCGCCGCCGCGCCGAGCACCACGTACAGGGCGCGCCAGCCGAAGCCGTTCAGCGAGGCGGAGAGCAGCGGGCCGAGGGCTATGCCCCCGCTGACCGCCGCGCCCCAGGCGCCGGTGGCCCGCAGCCGCGCCGGGCCCGCGGGGAACGCGTGCGCGATCAGGCCGAGGCTGGTCGCGAGGATCGCCGCACTCGCCGCGCCCTGCGCGACCCGGGTCAGCGTGAACAGCAGGGTGTCGCCGGTCAGCGCGGACAGGGCGGTGGTGACGGCGAGGCCGACCGTTCCCAGGAGGAACAGCCTGCGCCTGCCGAAGTCGTCGGCGAGGCCGCCCGCGACGAGCAGCAGGGCCGCGAGCCCCAGCGGGGTGCCGTTGAGCAGCCAGGCCTGGGCGGACAGCGAGGTGTGGAAGGTGCCGGACAACGCGGGCACGGTCAGCAGCGGCGCGGTGTAGCCCATCAGCGCCACGAAGGTCGCGGCGAGGGTCGCCACGAGGGTGCCGCGCGCGTTCGGCGAGACGCCGGGGTGGACCGTCGCCGGGACCTGGGCGCGGTCGGCGCGGTCGGCGCGCGGTGCGCCGTCCCCGGCTGGGGTGTTGGGGTCCGTGCCGGGGCCGGAGGAGGCCGCTCCGGTGGAGGGCTGGGCCGAGGCGGCGGTGGAGTCGAGCGGTCGGGGCATGGCCCTGTCTCCGTCGTGTTGTCGGGTCTTGAGTCCCTTGAGTCCCTTGAGTCCTGGGACTCGTCTGTGGGGGGCTGGTGGGAGCCGTGGGGGCTGTGGGAGTTCCGGGATCTCGGGGAGCTCCGTGATCTCCGGATCTCTGGGATCGATCGGGTGGGATCGATCCACGCGGATGAGTTCGGTGAATGAACCTTCGATGCCGACGACCGTAGCACGGTAGGTTCAATGAATGAACTCGTGAGAGTAGGATTCTCCGTATGGCTCTCGGCAAGGACTACGCGAAGCAGCAGTGCTCGATCGCCCGCGCGCTGGAGGTCCTCGGCGAGCGCTGGACGCTCCTGGTCGTACGGGACGCCTTCTACGGTGTGGCCCGCTACAACGACTTCCTCGTCCACCTGGGCATCCCGCGCGCCGTGCTGGCCGCCAGGCTCCAGTCGCTGGAGCAGGCGGGCGTGCTCGCCAGGCGCCGCTACCAGGAGTCGCCGCCGCGCGACGAGTACGTGCTGACCGAGGGCGGCGTCGCGCTGTGGCCGACGCTGCTGTCACTCGGCCTGTGGGCGAACGGGCATCTGGACGGAGTGCGGCGGCAGCGCGCGTTCGTCCACGCCGCCTGCGGCACGGAACTCGGCGCCTACGGGCAGTGCCCGGCGTGCGGGGACGTGGTGCCGGCGGGAGACGTCGTACTGATCCCGTGCGAGGGACTCGACCCGGACCCCGGAAACCCGGTCAGCCGGGCGCTGTTGAAGCCGCACCGGCTCCTCACCCCGCTCGACGTCGATCACACGTCTGTTCGTGTATAACGGTGAGTGACGGGGAAGGGTGAGGACGCGGACGCTTCCAGCAGCGTAGGAGCGGGAGCGGGGCCGCGGGGGAGAGTCGGAGCCGGCCGGATGCGCCGGAGCCGGTTGCGAGCAGGGGGAAGGGGAGTTGGCCATGGCGTCCCGGCTGTTGAGGCGTGTGCCCGAGTCCTCGGGTGTGCCCGCGCGCGGGTCCCTGCCTGGCTCCGCGGGGCACGCGTCCGCGGGGCGGGTGGCGGCGTCCGGCGTGCCGTCGCGTGGCCTCTGGCCCGCGGTGCTCCTGATTCTGGTGCTCGCCCAGACACTGCTCTCCTCGCCGGGCACGATGCTGCCCTCCGCGGTCGCCCTCGCCGCCACTGCCGCCACGTGTGCCGCGCTCGCCGTGTGTGTGATCGCCGCCGCGCGTACGGCGCCCGTGGTGCCCGGCCACCGTGTCCGTACCGCGATGCGCGACCGCGAGATACGCACGGCGTTCCTTCCCCAGCGAGACCCTGACGCCAGGGGACGCACGCGTCCCAGAGCACCTGGCCGCCGCCTTCCGACGGCCGCGTAGGTCCAGCGCCTTCCCGGGGTTTCGCGAGTTCCGTGTTCCGTCCGGTCCGGCAGTGCCCCGGTGTGCTGCCCGGTCCGGGCGCGGGTCCGCCCTGCCCCTGCCCGGGCGCGCTGTCGCGCAGGCCGTCACGCCGCACCCATCCGGTTCGACGTGACCCTCGGAGGGCACAGCCTTGTCCACCATCATTTCCGCGTTCGCCCAGCTCGTGGACGACTTCGCCGGCCTGCTCGGGCCGCTGTTCCACGGCTCGGCCATGGCCGCCGCGATCATCCTGTTCACCGTCTGCGTCCGACTCGCCGTCCACCCGCTCTCCCGTGCCTCCGCCCGTGGGCAGAAGGCACGCGCCAAGCTCGCACCCCGCATGGCCGAGCTGCGCCGCAGGTACGCCAAGAACCCCGAGAAGCTGCGCGAGGCGATGGCGGAGCTCTACGCGGAGGAGAAGGTCTCCCCGCTCACCGGCTGCCTGCCGATGCTGTTGCAACTGCCCGCCTTCTACCTGATGTACCGGGTCTTCTACAGCCGCGAGATCGGCGGCATGCCCAACGCGCTGCTCGGCCACTCCCTGCTCGGCGCGCCCCTCGGTGGCCGCTGGACGGACGCCCTGGCGGCGGGCGGGGTGTTCGGCTCCGCGGGGCTCGTGTACGTGGCCCTCTTCGTGCTCGTCGCCGCCGTCGCCACGTTCAACGCCGTGCGCACCAGGCGGCAGCAGGCCACGGCGGACCCCGTCGTCGACAGCGCGGCGCCGGGGGCCGGAGCCGTCGCGGGAATGATGAGGTTCATGCCGGTCATGTACTTCTTCACCCTGGTCACGGTGGCCGTCGTACCGCTGGCCGCCGCGCTGTACGTGGTCACAAGCACCACGTGGACCACCGCCGAGCGCTACTTCCTCTACCGCGAGGCCCCGCCCGTACCGGTACGGGCGCGCACACCGGCAGGCGTCCAGCGCCCGAGCTGACGCGCGACGGCACAGGGCAGGGTTCAGCGGCGTCGCTGGTCTGCTCGTAGCTCGTGGTCGCCGTAGCTGTTGTCGGCGGGGTTGACTGTGACGCCGGGGGCCACGATCTCGTCGATGCGGTCGAGGACGTCGGCAGGGAGCGTGACGTCGGCGGTGGGCAGGAACGTCTCCAGCTGTTCCATGGTGCGCGGGCCGATGATGGCCGAGGTGACGCCGGGGTGGTTGAGCACGAAGGCGACGGCCAGCTCGATCAGGGTCAGGCCGCTGTCCTCGGCCAGGAGGGCGAGCTGCTCGACGGCTTCGAGTTTGCGCTGATTGGCCGGCGTGGCCATGTCGAAGCGGGCCTGAGGGCGGGCCGCGGAGGCCGGCCCGGAGGAGGTGTCCTTCCGGTAGCGGCCGGAGAGCCAGCCGCCGGCGAGGGGGCTGTAGGTCAGCGTGCCCATGCCGTGGCGGCGCACGGTGGCAAGGACGTCCTCCTCGATGCCGCGGACCAGGATCGAGTACGGCGGCTGTTCGGTGACGAACCGTTCCAGGTGGCGGTCCCGGGAGGTCCACTGGGCCTCGACGATCTGGGAGCCGGAGTATGAGGAGGAGCCGAGGTAGCGGATCTTGCCCTGGTGCACGAGGTCGGACAGGGCGCCGAGGGTCTCGGAGACGTCGGTGTCGGGGCTGGGGCGGTGGACCTGGTACAGGTCGATGTAGTCGGTGCCGAGCCGCCGCAGGGAGTTCTCGACCTCGCGGATGATCCAGCGCCTGGACCCTCCGCGCTGGTTGGGGTCGTCCTGGTGCATCGGCATGAAGAACTTCGTGGCGAGGAAGACGTCGTCGCGGCGGCCGTCGAGCGCCTTGCCGATGATCTCCTCGGAGACGCCGGCGGAGTAGACGTCGGCGGTGTCGATGATGTTGATGCCCGCGTCCAGGGCGCGGTGGATGATGCGGACGGAGTCGGCCTCGTCCTCGTTGCCCCAGGGGCCGAACATCATCGCGCCCAGACAGAGCGGGCTGACCTGGACGCCGGTGCGGCCGAGCGGGCGGTAGCGCATGGGGAGGTACTCCTTGGCGAGGTGGCGAGGTGGCGAGGTGGCGAGGTGGCGAGGTGGTGGGGTGTCGGTTCGGTCGTGGTTCGGTCGTGGGGG
>NZ_JAIUKE010000512.1 GCF_020176795.1 Streptomyces sp. 8L | reverse complement strand
CTCCCCCCTGCCTGGGGGGTGGGGGCCGTGCGGGGGGCGGGGGGGGGGGTGTGTCCGGGGGGGGGGGGGGGGGGGGGGGGGCGGGGGGGGGGGGGCCCCCCGCCCCCCCACCACCCCTACACCGGGGCCCTGCTGGCGTCCGTTCCCGACCCGGACACACCGCACACCGGCGAACTGCCCACCATCCCGGGCCGGGTGCCGCCGCTCGGCGAGCGCTCCGGGGGCTGCGCGTTCCGCGACCGCTGCCCGAAGGCCGAGGACCGGTGCGCCGAACGCCCGCCGCTCGCCGAGGTCACACCGGGCGGCTCGGCGGCGGCCTGCTGGTTCCCGGACCACACGGACGCCGTACGCCCAGGGGGCCCGGCCGTGGAAGATCCCGCGGGCCCGGACGAGGAGAGCACGTCATGACGGAGCGACCCGCCGAAACCGCCCGCGCCGGGCACCCGGCCGCGCCCGCTGAGCCGCTCGTGCGGGCGGCGGGGCTCACCAAGCGCTACACCGTCCGCACCCGCGCGGGGCGCAGGGCGCTGACCGCCGTGGACCGCGTCGACCTCACCGTCGGCGCGGGCCGCATCGTCGCCGTCGTCGGCGAGTCCGGCTGCGGCAAGTCCACCACCGGGCGGCTGCTGCTCGCACTGGAGCGGCCGAGCGAGGGCACCGTCACGGTGGGCGGCCGGGACGTGAACCGGCTCGGCACCAGGGAACTCAGGCTGCTGCGCCGGGACATCCAGCCCGTGTTCCAGGACCCGTACGACTCGCTCAACGGCCGGATGACCGTCGCGCGCATCCTCTCCGAGCCGGCCAGGGTGCACGGCATCACGCAGGGCGGCCCCGGCGGGGCGCGCACCGTCGCGGAACTGCTCGACCTGGTGGGTCTCGGCTCCGCGTACGCCGAGCGCCACCCGCACGAACTCTCGGGCGGCCAGCGGCAGCGCGTCGCGATCGCCCGCGCGCTGGCGCTCGATCCGACGTTCGTGGTGTGCGACGAGGCGGTGTCCGCACTCGACGTGTCCGTGCAGGCGCAGGTGATCAACCTGCTCAGCCGGCTCCAGCGGGAGCTCGGCCTCGCCTACCTGTTCATCAGCCACGACCTCGCGCTGGTGCGCTACCTCGCCCACGAGACGGCCGTCATGTATCTGGGGCGCGTCGTCGAACAGGGGCCCACGGAAACGCTGTTCGCCGATCCGCGGCACCCGTACACGCAGCTGCTGCTGGCCGCCGTGCCCCGGGCGCGGGCACGTCGCGAGGACCGGCGGCGCGCCGTCGCCGCCGCAGGTGACCTGCCGAGCCCGCTGGAGCGGCCCACGGGGTGTGTCTTCCAGGCGCGCTGCCCGCTCGCGACCGACCGGTGCAGGACCGAGGAACCCGCGCTGCGGGCGGTCGGCGCCGGGGGCCGGGGCGCCGCCTGCCACTACGCGGAGACGGCGGAGGCGGTGGCATGAGCGGTACGCCGGGCACCGCAGGCGCGCACTCCGGCACCGGGTCCCCCGCCGGGCCGCTCGCGCTCGCCGCCCGCGCCCGTACCGAGGAGCTGCGGGGCGAACTCCTCGCGATCAGCCACGCGTTGCACGCAGAACCCGAGCTGCGGTTCGAGGAGCACGCGGCGGCGGGCCGGCTGCGCGCCGCGCTCGCCGCCCACGGCTTCGCCGTCGAGGCGGGCGTCGGCGGCCTGCCCACCGCCTTCCGCGCCACGTACGACACCCCAGGCGGGCGCGGGGGCCCCACGCTCGCCGTGTTCTGCGAGTACGACGCGCTGCCCGGCCTCGGCCACGGCTGCGGGCACAACGTCATCGCGGCGGCCGGTGTCGGCGCGGCCCTGGCGACGGCCGGGCTCCTCGCGGAAGCGGGCGCCGCAGGGCGGCTCCTGGTGATCGGCAGCCCGGGGGAGGAAGGCGGCGGCGGGAAGACGCGGCTGATCGAGGCGGGCGTCCTCGACGGCGTCGACGCGGCCGTCATGACGCACGCCGCCGGGTACGACGCGGTGTCCCGCACCAACCTCGGGCGGCTCTCCCTCGAAGCGGTGTTCACCGGCCGCGCCTCGCACGCCTCCGCCGCCCCCGAGGGCGGCAGGAACGCGCTGGACGCCGCCACGCTGCTCCTCGTCGCGATCGGGCTGCTGCGCCAGCAGATCACCCCGGACGCCCGCATCCACGCGAGGGTCGCGGAGGGCGGGCAGTCCATCAACATCATTCCGGAGCGCTCGCGCGTCGAGCTGTTCGTACGCGCCCTGGACAGCGGCTATCTGCGCGGCCGGCTGCTGGAGGCCGTACGGGACTGCGTACGGGGCGCCGCGATCGCCACGGGAACCTCGTACGAGTTCGGCGAGGTGGCACCGGCGTACGACCCGGTGCTGGCGAACCCGGTCCTCGCCGCCCTCGCCGCGGACGCGTTCGCCGCGCTCGGCCGGCCGGTCCCGCCCGGCAGCGGCTGGGCGGGTGCCGCCGGCTCGACCGACATGGGCAACGTCAGCCAACTCCTTCCCGCACTGCACCCCTACGTCTGCGCCGTGCCCCGGGCCGCCCTGCACACACGGGAGTTCGCGGCGGGGGCGGCCGGCTCCGACGCGGACGCGGCGGTCCTGGACGGCGCCGCGATGCTCGCGTCCGTACTCACCGCGCTGTTCACCGACCCCGGCCGGCTGGACCGCGCGAAAGCGGAGTTCCTCGCGGCCACCGGGAGGACCGCGTGACCGCCCCCGCGGCAGGCCGCCGCGTCGTCCCGGGCGACCTGGCCGCCCTCGCCCTCACCGGCGCGCCGGACGTGGCGCCCGACGGCACCTGGGCGGTCGCGGCGGTCCAGCGGATCGACGCGGCCTTCACCCGGTACCGCGGCGGGCTCTGGCGCTTCGGGGCCGCGCAGGAGGCGGACCGCGCCGCGCCGCCGTGCCCGCTGACCGACGAGGGCCCCTGGTCGGACACCGCGCCCGCGCTCTCGCCCGACGGCGGCCGGGTCGCGTTCACCAGCGACCGGGACGGCTCGTCCCGGCTGTGGCTCGTACCGGCGCGGGGCGGGCGGCCCGCCCTGCTGGACGGCGCGCCGGAGGGGCGCCCCGCCGAGTACGTCTGGCTGGACGCCGAGCGGCTGCTCGTACGGTACGCACGGCGTCCGGACGGTACTTCGGGGCCCGCGCCCGTGGTGGTGGACTGGCTGCGCTACAAGAGCGACGGCGCCCCGGGCCCCGTCGAACCGCTCGACACCCTGTGGGTCCTGCGGCCCGGGCCCACGGGCACCCTCACCGAGGCCCGGCCGGTCCACGACGGAGGCACGGAGTGCCGGCTCGGGAGCCTGGCGCCGGACGGCAGGGGCGGCGTGTTCTACACGGCGCACCCGCGCCACAGCGACGCCCCGCACCCCGGCGGCGAGGTACGGCGGCTCGACCTGGCGAGCGGTGCGGACGTGCCGGTGTGGCGCTGCGCCTCGGAGGTGCGCGCGCTCGCGGTGACCGCGTCGGGCCGCCCGGTCGCACTGGCCAGCGGCGTAGCGGGGCACAGCGTGGAGCCGCCCCGCGTGTGGTGGGCGGACGAGGGCCGCCGGGCGTTTCCCGCACAGGACCTGGAGTGCGAGCGCGCGCTGCTCGCCGACGCGCGGGCGCTCGGCGCGCCCCGCCTGCTGGCCACGGCGGGGGAGCGGATCGTGTTCGCCGCGACGGTCGAGGGCGAGGTCGCCCTGTACGAGGGCGGGCCCGGGGACGCGGCGGCGCTCCGCGTCAGCCCGCGGGGCCGCTCGCTCGCCGACTTCGCGGTCGCGGCGGACGGCACCACCGCGATGTGCCTGGAGTCGGCGGTGGAGCCCGTCGAGCTGTATCTGGCGGGCCGCCGCGTCTCGTCGTTCAACACAGCCTGGGCGCGTGAGGCGGCGCCGGTGGCGCCCGAGGACGCCACCGCCACCTCGGCCGACGGGCTCGCCGTGCGCGGACTGCTCTACCGCTCGCCGCACGCCCGTGCGGGCGCGGGGCGCGGCGATGTCGTGCTGCGGGTGCACGGCGGCCCGCACATGACCTACGGGAACGCCTTCGACATCGAGACGCAGTGCCTGCTGGCGGCGGGCTTCCACGTCCTGCTGCCGGGGGTGCGCGGCGGCGCGGGCCTGGGCACTGCGTTCCGCGCGCTCAGCGTCGGCAGCTGGGGACGCGGCGACCTCGACGACCTGACGGCCTTCGCGGACCTGGCCGTCGACACCGGCCTCGCCGCCCCCGACCGGCTCTACCTCACCGGCGGCAGCTACGGCGGCTACCTCACCAACTGGGCCCTGACCCGGACGGACCGCTTCCGGGCCGCCGTCTCGGAGCGGTCGGTCGCGAACCTGGTGTCGAAGTACGGCACCTCGGACAACGGCTTCACCACCAACCGCCACGAGTTCGGCGGCGCCGACCTCTACGACGCGGACGGCGCGGCCCTGCTCTGGGAACGCTCACCGCTCGCGCACGCCGCCACCGTCACGACCCCGTTGCTGCTGATCCACGGCGAGAGCGACCAGCGCTGCCCGATCGAGCAGTCGGAGCAGTTCTACGCGGCCCTGCGCCGCCGGGGCCATGAGGCAGTCCTCGCCCGCTACCCGGGCGGGTCCCACGGCTTCGCGACCACGGGCCGCCCGGACCACCGGCTGCACCGGCTGCGCCTGATCCTCGACTGGCTCCGCGAGCACGCGGCGGGTCCTGGGCGCACCGGCCCGTCTCAGCCCGCCGCGTAGCAGTACACGGTCACCACCTGGCCCGCCTCCCACTCCTGTTCGGCCGTGGCCAGCAGGCGCCAGCCGAGCCGCTCGTACAGCGCCCGTGCCGCCGTGTCCGACTCCAGCACGTCCAGCACCGGCTGCCGTCCGTCCGCGCGCGCCGCGCCCACCGCCGCCGCCAGCAGGCGCGCGCCGGCTCCCCGCCCCCGTGCGGCGGGGGAGACGAAGAGCCGGCCGACGACCGCCGTGGCCGACGGGCCGGTGCCCGCCCGCTCGCGCCACAGGCGTGCGGCCAGGTCGTCGGGGGTGGCCCGGGACAGGCCCACATGGCCCACCACCGCCCCGTCCGCCGGGTCGAGAGCCACCCAGGCCGCGTCGAGCGCGGGCGGCGAGAGCCAGCCGGCCGGGTCGGCGGGCCAGTTGAGCGGGTACGAGCTGTGCGCGTGCACGCTCGCGAGCACCTCCGCGCAGGGCCCCACATCGGCGCCCGTCCGTGGCCGTACGAGGAGCGGTGCCGCCTTGGTCGGGCCGTGGGTGCCGGGCCTGCGGGTGTCGTCGTCGCGCATCGGCGTATGCAATCACGTCCCGGGGCCGCGGCACACCCGGGGAGCACGCCCGGGGGCGGGAACGCGGACCGGCCGGGCCCCAGGTGCGGGCCCGGCCGTTCGTTGCGGTGCTGCGGTGCTGCGATGGTGGTGCGGTGCCGCCGTGATCCGGCGCCGCCGTGTCGCGGTGGTGCGGTCGTCCGTGGCCGCGCCGCTGTCGCCCGCGTACCACCGCGTACGAGGAACCGCCCTACGCCGTGGCGGCCGGCTTGTTCTCCTCGTCCTTGGAGAAGGCGCCCGCCGTCGTACGGAGCGGGACCTCCTTGATCATCAGGGACAGGACCAGCGCGACGACCAGCACCACGGCACCGACCAGGAAGGCCACCGAGATGGCGCCGGTGAAGCCGACCTTGAACGGGTGCGCGAGCGTCGGGTCGAGCCTGGAAAGGAACGACGTGTCGTTCAGCGCGCCGGTGTTGGCGTGCGTCAGCATCTTGAGCTGGTCGGGGTGCGCGGCGGCGGCCTTCTGGAAGGCCGGCGTGTGCTGGGCCGAGGTGAACGCGTCGGAGATCTTGCCGACCACGATCGAGTACACGATCGAGAGGAAGACCGCGACACCGACGGTGCCGCCCATCTGCCGGAAGAACGTGGTCGACGAGGTCGCCACACCGATGTCCCGGGGCGGCACCGCGTTCTGCATCGCCAGCACGATCGTCTGCATGTTCAGGCCGAGGCCCGCGCCGACGATGAACATCGCGAAGTCGGTGTAGACGAGACCGCTGTCGGCCTTGATGCGCCACAGCAGCAGCATGCCGATGACCAGCAGCGCGCAGCCGATGATCGGGAAGATCTTGTACTTGCCGGTGCGGGACGTGATCTGGCCGGAGACCAGCGACAGCAGCATGATGCCGAGCACCAGCGGCAGCGTCAGCAGACCGGCCTTGGTGGGCGAGTTGCCCTTGACCAGCTGGAGGTAGAGCGGCAGCAGGGTGATGCCGCCGAACATGCCGATACCGATGATGAACGACTGGGCCGTACCGAGGGAGAACATGCGGAGCCTGAACAGCCTCATCGGCAGCAGCGCGTCCTCGCCCGCCCGGCGCTCGGCCAGCAGGAAGAGCACGATGCCGACGGCGCCGATGATGTACCCGGCCAGGGAGCGGCCGGAGCCCCAGCCCCACTCGCGGCCCTGTTCTGCGACGATCAGCAGCGGAACCAGCGCGATCACCAGGGACACGGCGCCCTGGTAGTCGATCTTGTGGTCGCGGCGGACGTGGTCGAGGTGGAGCACCTTGGCGACGACGACGAGGGCCGCGACGCCGATCGGGACGTTGATCAGGAAGATCCAGCGCCAGCCGTCGATGCCCGCGACCGTGCCCGCACCGGCGAGCGCGCCGCCGATGACCGGGCCCAGCACGCTGGACGTACCGAAGACGGCCATGAAGTAGCCCTGGTACTTGGCACGTTCGCGCGGCGGGATGATGTCGCCGATGATCGCGAGGGCCAGCGAGAACAGGCCACCCGCGCCGATGCCCTGGAAGGCGCGGAACGCGGCGAGCATGTACATCGACGTCGACAGCGTGCACAGCGCCGAGCCGACGACGAACACGGATATCGCGAACATGAAGAACGGCTTGCGCCCGTACTGGTCGGACAGCTTGCCGTACAGCGGCGTCGCGATGGTCGAGGTGATGAGGAAGGCGGTGGTGACCCACGCCTGGGCGGTGAGGCCGTGCAGGCTCTCACCGATCTTGTAGATCGCCGTGGAGACGACGGTCTGGTCCAGGGCGGCCAGGAACATGCCGAGCAGCAGCCCGGACAGGATCACCATGATCTGGCGGTGCGTGTAGCCGGTCGGTCTCGGCTCCTCGGAGCTGCCCGGGCCGACGTTGGCCGACGCGGCGTCGGCGGTGGACGTCATTGCGTTGTTTCCTTTCGGGCCGCCGGACGGACGGGTGTCCAGTCCGTGTCGGCGAGCGTGGTCTTGTAGGTCAGGAAGTCGTCGGCGAAGCGGGAGAGCAGGGCCGCGAGCCGGCCGCGTTCGCTGTCCTCCCAGGAGTGCAGCATCTGCTCGTAGTGCTGGTTCCTGCGATGCTTGCGCGCGTCGACGGCCTCGCGCGCCTTCTCGGTGGCGGTCACGAGGCTGGCGCGGCCGTCGACGGCGTCCGCGTGGCGCTCGAGGAACCCGTCCCGCACGAGCTGGGCGACGTGCCGGCTCACCGTGGACGGATCGGACTGCACGAGTTCCGCCAGCTCCTTGACGCGCAGGGGCCCCTGGGCCACCACCGCGCCCATCAGGAGGAACGTCGACCAGTCGACGTCGTTGCGGGCCTTGTCGAGCATCTGCTGACGGGCTTTGAAGAACAGGTGCATCAGCCGTTCCACCCCTTCGGCCAGCTGCGAGGTGTGGTCGCTGGGGATGCCGTCACCCGGTGGTGCGCACATCGGGTCCGGACCCTGCTGTGGGGGCACGCCGCTCATGCCCTGCCCTCCTATGGCTGTGTCATGCAAGTGCATGCGTCATGCAAGTGCTTGCCTCACACAACCATATCGCGGGATTGGCGTTCATATGACCGCGAGGAGGGGCGTGCGGGGTCACGATCGGGTACGGGATTCCGGAGGACGCCGCTCCGCGCGGGCCGCCCCCCCGAGCCGGGGGGCGCGGAGCCCGCCCAGCTGCGGCAGCCCGCGCCGCTGCGGGAGGGCGGCGACGCGGCACCCAAGGTCCAGG
>NZ_JAIUKE010000511.1 GCF_020176795.1 Streptomyces sp. 8L | reverse complement strand
CTCCTCAATCCCTCACCACCGCTCACCCAGCGCGCGGTCGGCGGCGGCCTCCCCGCCCGGCTCCCCCGCCCGGCCGCGCGGACTCCGCGCATCCCGCGACCGCCGCGGTGCGCTCGACCGGGGGGCCGCTGGCCGGGGTCCGCGTCCTGGAGCTGGCGGGCATCGGCCCCGCGCCGATGGCGGCCATGACCCTGGCGGAGCTCGGCGCCGATGTCGTACGCGTGGACCGGCCGGTGCCGTCGCTGGTCACCGACGGACTGAACCGCGGGCGCCGCTCGGTGGTGGTCGACCTCAAGCACCCCGAGGGAGCCGAGGCCGTACTGCGGCTCGCGGAGCGCGCGGACGTCCTGATCGAGGCGTACCGGCCGGGGGTCGCCGAGCGGCTCGGGATCGGTCCCGAGAGCGTCCTGCGCCGCAATCCGCGGCTGGTGTACGGCCGGATGACGGGCTGGGGCCAGTCGGGGCCGCGTGCGATAACGGCAGGGCACGACATCAACTACGTGTCGCTGACGGGGGCGTTGGCGGCGATCGGCCGGGCGGGCGGACCGCCGCAGGTGCCGGTGAACCTGCTGGGGGACTTCGGCGGCGGCTCGATGTACCTGCTGGTGGGCATCCTCTCGGCGCTCCACCACGCGCGCGCCACAGGACAGGGGCAGGTGGTGGACGCGGCGATCGTGGACGGCCTCACCCACCTGTCGTCGATGGTGTGGGCGCAGCGCCGCTACCACGGCTGGAGCGACGAGCGGGGCACGAACCTGCTGGACACCGGGAGGCCGTTCTACGACGTGTACGAGACCTCGGACGGCGGCTGGTTCGCGGTCGGCGCGCTGGAACCGCAGTTCTACGCGCGCCTGGTGGAGCTGCTGGAGCTGCCCGAGTGGGCCGAGGGCCAGTACGACCCGGCGCGGTGGCCCGCGATGCGGGAGGCGTTCACCGTGGCGTTCCGTTCCCGTACGCGCGCGGAGTGGGAGCGTGTCTTCGAGGGGTCGGACGCGTGCGCGTCGCCCGTACTCGACTGGGCTGAGGCGGTGCGCGATCCGCATCTGGCGGCGCGCGCCACGCACGACCGGGTGGACGGGGGCGACGTGCCCTCCCCCGCGCCCCGGTTCTCCGCCACCCCGACGCGTACGGCGGCGGCTCCGCGTCCGGTGGGCGGCGACGGCGAGGCGGTGCTGGCGGACTGGGCGGTGCGCGATTCGTCCGGGCTGCTGTCGGGCGGCGCGGTGCGGGGCGGCGAGGCCGAAGGCCCGGGCGCCGGCGCGCCGGACGACGGCCGCTGACGCCGGCGAGGCGCCGGGCCTGTACGGCTCGGCGCCTCGGGCGCGTTCTCGCGGGTCAGGCGGCGGCCGGAGCCCCCTCCTCGACCAGCGGGAAGTGGCACGCCACCTGGTGTCCCGCGCCGAGCGGGGTGGTGGCGGCGGGCTCCACCGTCGCGCAGATGTCCTGCGCGATCGGGCAGCGGGTGCGGAACCGGCAGCCGGACGGCGGGTTCGCCGCGGACGGCGTCTCGCCGCCGAGCGGCGTCCTGGTGTCGTCGACCTGCTCCGGGTCCGGCACATTGACCGTGTCGAGCAGGCCGCGGGTGTACGGGTGCAGCGGGTGCGCGTAGACCTCGTCGGCGGGGCCGCACTCGACGAGCTTGCCGAGGTACATCACGCCGACGGTGTCGGCGAGGTAGCGGATCACGGCGAGGTCGTGCGAGATGAACAGATACGTCAGCTCGCGGTCGCGCTGCAACTCCCGCATCAGGTTGAGGATCTGCGCCTGCACCGACACGTCGAGCGCGGAGACCGGCTCGTCGGCCACGATGAGGTCCGGCGAGAGCGTCAGGGCGCGGGCGAGGCCGAGCCGCTGGCGCTGGCCGCCGGAGAACTCGTGCGGGTAGCGGTCCACGGCGCCCCGCGGCAGCCCGACCGCGTCCAGCAGTTCGCCGACGACCCGGTCCTGCTCCGCGCGGTCGCCGACGCCCTGGATGACGAGCGGCTCCCGCAGGATGGCGCCGACGCGCATGCGCGGGTCCATCGCGGCCGTGGAGTCCTGGAACATCAGCTGGATGTTGCGGCGGTGCTCCCGGCGCTGGGCCCTGCTCATCGTCGCGAGGTCCTGGCCCTCGAAGGCGATGGACCCCGAGGTGGGGTCCTCAAGGCCCGCGACCATGCGGCCGATGGTGGTCTTGCCGCAGCCGGACTCGCCGACCATGCCGAAGGTCTCGCCCTTCTGGACGGTGAGTGTGACCCCGCCGACCGCGCTGACCGTGCCGCGGCTGCGTGCGAACGGCCCGCCGCTCAGCGGGAAGTCCTTGCGCAGATCGGTGAGTTCGAGCAGCGGCCCGCCGGACTTCACGACCGGCGTGTGACGCGCCTCGCCCGGCACCACGTCGTCGAGGGGGTCGGCGGCCTGGAGCGGCACCGGGTGGAAGCAGGCGAACGCGTGGTCGTCGCCGGTGAGCGGGGGCTCCTCGGCGCGGCAGACGTCGGTGGCGAAGGCGCACCGCGCGGCGAACCGGCAGCCGTGCTGCTCCACGGCGAGGTTCGGCGGCAGCCCGGGGATGGTCCACAGCTCGGTGGCGCCGACGACGGCCTTCTCGGGCAGCGCCGCGAACAGCGCCTCCGTGTAGCGGTGGCGGGGCGCGCGGAACAGCGAGCGTACGCCCGCGCGTTCGGCGATCTTGCCCGCGTACATGACGGCGACCCGGTCGACGCGGTTGGCGATGACGCCGAGGTCGTGGGTGACCAGGATCATCGCCATGCCTAGGCGGGAGCGCAGGTCGTCGATGAGCTCCAGGATCTGGTGCTGCGTGGTGACGTCGAGCGCGGTGGTCGGCTCGTCGGCGATCAGCAGCTTGGGCTCGCACACCAGCGCCATGGCGATGGCGACGCGCTGCCGCATGCCGCCGGAGAGCTGGTGCGGGTAGTTCCTCATCCGCTCGGCGGGCTGCGGCATGCCGACGAAGCCCAGCATGTCCTGGGCGCGGGAGAGTGCTTCCTTCTTGCTGATGTCGTGGTGCAGCAGCAGTGGTTCCGCGACCTGCGCCCCGATCGTCATGGTGGGGTTCAGTGAGGTCAGCGGGTCCTGGAAGACGACACCGATGGTGTTGCCCCGCACGTCCCGCAGCCGCTTCTCGCCGCCCGCGACGAGGTCCTCGCCGTCGAAGCGGACGCTGCCGCGCGTGATGGCGCCGCCGCTCGGCAGCAGGCCGAGGACGCTGAGCGCGGTCATGGTCTTGCCCGAGCCGGACTCACCGACGACGCCGAGGGCCTCGCCGGGAGCCAGGTCGAGGCTGACGCCGTCGAGTGCGTGGACGGTCCTCTCACGGCTCGCGATCTCGACGTGCAGGTCGTCGACGCTGAGCAGGGGTTCGCTCATGGCTGGGTCCTTAGGGGGGCGCTTACGGCGGCGGCGCGGGCGGCGGTGGTGGTGCGTTCGGCGGTCCGGACGCGGGTGCCGCGGGCGGCGGCGCGGTGTGTGGTCATGGGGCCGGGTCCCTGGTGCGTCGTCACTTCTTCTGGAGCCTTACCTCGAAGGCGTCCCGCAGGCCGTCGCCGATGAAGTTGAAGGCGCCGACGACGAGGACGATCGCGATGCCGGCCGGGAAGATCAGCCACCAGTAGCCGTTCTGGGTGTAGGTGATGCCGGAGGACAGCATCGAGCCCCAGTCGGTGGCGGGCGGCGGGATGGACAGGCCGAGGAAGGCGAGGTAGCTGACGTAGAGGATGGCGTCGGCGACCTGGAAGGTCGCGTTGACGATGACCGTGCCGATGGCGTTCGGCACGATGTGCCGGAACACCGCGCGTGCGCCGCCGCCGCCCATCATCCGCATGGCCTGGACGTATTCGCGGTCGCGCAGGGACAGCGCCTCGCCGCGCACGAGGCGGGCGGGCGAGAGCCAGGCGACGGCCGCGATGATCAGGATCAGGACGATCTTGCTCGGGGTGATGATCGCGGAGACCACGACGAGCAGGAACATCGCGGGGATGGCGAGCGCCGCGTCGGTCACGCGCATCATGACCGCGTCGACCCAGCCGCCGAAGTAGCCGGAGACGGCGCCCCAGACCGTGCCGAAGACCGTCGCCAGCACACCGGCGGCCAGGCCCACTTCGAGGGAGGACTGGCCGGCCACCATCAGGCGGCCTATCAGGTCGTAGCCGAGGTCGGTGGTGCCGAGCAGGTGGCCGGGCGAGCCGGGGGCCAGGTTGGCCTGCGACAGGTCGGTGTGGATCTGGTCGGTGTGGTAGACGAGCGGTCCCACATAGCAGAACAGCAGGAGCAGGACCAGGACGATCACACCGGCGAGCGCGAGCTTGTTGCGGGTGAAGACCTGGACGGTGCGCCGGGCCAGCGAGGGGGTGGCCTGCGCGGCCTCCTCGTGCCCTGGGGCGACGGCGGGTGAGATCACGCTCATGACACGCTCCGGATGCGGGGGTCGAGGAGGGCGTAGACGATGTCGGTCACGAGCGACCCGATGACGGTGGCGACGCCGACGACCAGTGTCACACCGAGCAGGACGGGGAAGTCGCTGCCCTGGGCCGCGTTCCAGAACAGCAGGCCCATTCCGGGGTAGTTGAACATGGACTCGACGACGAGCGCGCCGCTGAACAGGGTCGGCAGATACAGGCCGAGCAGGGTGACCAGCGGGATCAGCGCGTTGCGCAGGACGTGCCTGGCGAGGATGCGGCGGCTGGACTGGCCCTTGGCCATCGCCGTGCGCACGTACTCCTCGGTGAGGTTGTCCAGGGTCGCCGAGCGCATGTACCGGCTGAACATCGCGATGATGCCGAACGCCATGGTGACGATGGGCAGCACCATGCCGGAGAAGCCGCTGAAGATGGACCCGATCGACGTGCCCTGCGGCGCCTCGGCCGGGAAGAGCGGGATCGCCTGGCTGAAGACGATGATGAAGATCAGGCCGAGGAAGAACACCGGGGTGGCGTACGCGAGGAACGCCAGCGCGGTCATCACGTAGTCGGCCGGCTTGCCGCGGCGCACGGCCTGGAGGAGACCGAGCGGCACGGCGATGATCACCGCGAGGACGGTCGACATGACCGTGAGGATCAGGGTCTTGGGCAGCCGCTGCCCGAGCAGCGAGCTGACGGACTCGTTGAGCTTGTACGACTCGCCGAGGTCACCGTGGACCAGGCGGACGAGGTAGTCCCAGTACTGCACGGGGAGGGGGTTGTTGTAGCCCTGGACCTCGTTGAAGTGCGCGATCTGCTGCGGTGTGCCCTTGGGGCCGAGGATGGCCCGCGCGGGGCCGCCCGGCAGCGAGTGCAGCAGCAGGAAGACGATGATCGTGACGAGGAAGAGGACAACCAGTGCCTGGAGCAGGCGCTTGACGAGAAAGCCGGTCACTGACTGGCCCCCTTCTTGACGTAGTACCAGCTCTGCGGGGAGAAGGTGGCGGTCGGGTTCTGCTGGACGCCGCGCAGGTCGTTGCGGATGACCGAGACCTGGTAGGCGGGGTTGGGCATCCACATCACCGGCAGCTGCTTCGCCAGGTACTCGCCGTAGGCGTGCATGGCGTCCTGGTTGGAGGAGTACAGGACGGCGTGGATCAGCTTGTCCGCCTCCGGCGAGGAGTAGTTGCCGAAGTTGGCGGAGGCGCCGGTGGAGAACAGCTCCTCACCGCTCGGGTTGAGCGGGTAGTACCAGCTGCCCGCGGTGCCGAAGAACGACATGTCCCAGTCGCAGCCGGGGTCGGTCTTCTTGCAGGCGACCGAGTTGCCGAGGACCGAGTTCAGCGGCTGCTGCCGCACCGTCAGGTCGATGCCGGCCCTGCTCAGCGAGGACTTGAGCACCTGCATCATGTTCGTCGTCTCGGTGGAGCCCGACTGCGAGAGCAGGGTCAGGTTCAGGGGCGCGTTCTTCTTGATGCCGGCGCCGCACTCGTTCGCGCCGGTGCCGGGCCGGGTGCAGACGGCCTGCCCGCCCCGGTCCGTCCAGCCGTGCGAGGTGAGCAGCTTGCGGGCCGCGTCGACGTCGTACGGGTACGGGTTCTGCGCCATCTGCGGCGTCAGGTACTGCGTCTTCGGGAAGGCGGGCACGGGGCCGAGCGTCGGCTTCGCGCTGCCCTGCCAGACGACCTTGCTCATGCCGTACTGGTCGACCAGGTGCTGCATGGCCTGGCGTATGTAGAGCTGGTTCATCTCCGGCCCCGCGTGGGTGGAGTTGAAGTTGTAGACGATGTAGCTCACGGCCCAGCCGGTCCACGGGGAGATGCGGTAGCCGCGGCTCTCGAACTTCGACTTCTGGGCGAGGACGGACGGCGGGATGTAGCCGTAGTCCACACCGCCGGAACGCATCACGTTGTACTCGGAGTCGGCGGTGGTGAAGGGCTTGAAGACGACCTTGTCCAGGTGCGGGCGCTGGGTGCCGGTGTACTTCGTGTTGGGCACGATGGTGACCTGGCCGGTGTCCTGCCACTGGGAGATCTTCCAGGGGCCGTCGACGGTCTGCCACAGCGGGTCGCTGCCGTACGAGCCGAGCTTCTTCGAGTGGGCCGTCAGCCGGGCGAACACCGCCTTGGCACCCGCGGTGGTGCGGTCCCAGTCGCCGATCTTCCCGCCGTCGGTCTTCGCGTCCCACGCCTGCTGGGGTAGCGCGCGCATCAGCGTGAGCTGGTTGGCGGTGAACCAGTCGGGGTTGTACGAGCGGTCGAGGTGCAGCCGGACGGTGTGGTCGTCGACCACCTCGAACTTCTTCACGTCGTCCGGCATCGTGCCGACGGTGTAGCTGGCCCAGTCCGCCTTGTTGGCCTTGACCATGTTGAACCAGAACTCGATGTCCCTGGCCGTCACCCGGGTGCCGTCGGACCACTTGATGTCGGTGCGCAGCGGCACTGTCACGGTCTTGTCGCCGTCGCTGTAGACCGGCTTCTTCGCGAGGGTGCCCGGTCCTGTGGGCACCAGGTCGCTGCCCTGCTGCACGGCGTCGTACACCGGCATGAAGAACTGCTGCTGCAGGGAGGAGTTGTAGGTCGCGCTGAATCCGGGAGGCCCGATGGGGAAGATCCAGTTCGGTGTGGCCGCGGGCGGCAGGGCCATCGTGACGGTGCCGCCCTTGACCGGCGTGCCGCCGGTGGGGGCCATGTCGATCTTGCCGCTCTGCTGCGTGCAGCCCGAGAGCACTACGGCGAGCGCGGCGGCAAGCGCGGCGGCTATGACGCGAAACCGCGCGGGTGAACGCCCAGAGCGCATGTAGGGGGCCTCCATCGGAACCGGCGAAAGGCCGACAGAATGTTCGGCCAAGGATGGGTGAAAGTTAGGTCCGCTACGAAAAGTAAGTCAAGACCTTGATGCAGACAGATGCACACCTCACAGGGGCTTCTTGCCGATCAATCAGCGGGTATGGACCGTTTTCCACCATGCGGTCGCCGAAAAATCTTTCCCCGGACTCTGGCGGAAGGTCGACCTAAGTCGGTAACTTGCATCGAGACCACAGAAACTTGATTCAACTTTCGAACCAAGGCAGGGGACACCATGACGGACAGCGCCTCGACCAAGGACATCATCCGCATGGTGTCCTCCGGGGCGGCCACCTCCCGGGCCGACCTGGTGCGGGAACTGGGCCTCGCCGCGTCGACGGTGTCCCTGCGCGTCCAGGAGCTGGTGGCGGCGGGACTGCTCACCGAGTCGGGCGAGGGCGCCTCGCGCGGCGGCCGGCGCCCCCGTCTGCTGCGGGTGCGCCAGCGCGACGACGTGTGCGTGGCGGCGGACCTCGGCTCCCACCACGCGCGGATCGGCGCGGTGGGACACGACGGCACCGTGCGGGATGTGGACGACCACCACCACGATCTCACCGCGGGACCCGAGCAGGCCGTCGAGTGGCTGGTGGAGCACCTGGGCGCGGGGGGGGGGGGGGGCCCCGGCCCCCGGCCCCCCCCCCCCGGGGCGGCCCGGGGCCGCCCGGCGCGCCCCCCGTCACGCTCGCCCCGCCGGGCGGGCGGCCGCGCCCCGCCA
>NZ_JAIUKE010000510.1 GCF_020176795.1 Streptomyces sp. 8L | reverse complement strand
CGGCGGCCCGCGAAACGGGGGCGACGGGGTCTCGGGAGCCCGGGGCGGCGGTCGGTGCCTCCCGCTCCCGGGACGGCGAGGGGGGGGGGGGGGGGGGGGGGGGGGGGGGGGGGGGGCGCGCCGCCCCCCCCCCCCCCCCCCCCCCCCCCCCCATCCTCCGTTCGCGCGGGGCTACTCGACGGTGACGGACTTCGCCAGGTTGCGCGGCTTGTCGATGTCCCGGCCCAGGGAGAGCGCCGTGTGGTAGGCGAGGAGCTGGAGCGGGATGCCCAGCAGGATCGGGTCGAGCTCCGTCTCGTTCTTCGGCACCAGGACCGTATGGTCCGCCTTCGGCTGCTCCCGGTGCGCCACGGCGAGGATCATGCCGTCGCGGGCCTTGATCTCCTCCAGGGCGGCGCGGTTCTTCTCCAGCAGGTCGTCGTCCGGCACGATCGCGACCGTCGGCATGGCCGGTTCGATCAGCGCCAGCGGCCCGTGCTTCAGCTCCGAGGCCGGGTAGGCCTCCGCGTGGATGTACGAGACCTCCTTGAGCTTCAGGGAGGCCTCGCGCGCCACCGGGTAGCCGCGGACACGGCCGATGAACATCATCGACTTCGCATTCGCGTACGACGACGCGAGCTTCTCGATGTCACCCTCCGCGCGCAGGATCTCCTCGATCTGCCCGGGCAGCCGCCGCAGGCCCTCGATGATCCGCTTGCCGTCCGCCACCGAGAGGTCCCTGATGCGCCCCAGGTGCAGCGCCAGCAGCGCGAACGCGACCACCGTGTTCGTGAAGCACTTCGTGGACACCACGCACACCTCGGGCCCGGCGTGCACGTACACACCGCCGTCCGTCTCCCGGGCGATGGCCGAGCCGACCACGTTGACCACGCCCAGCACGCGCGCGCCCTTGCGCTTCAGCTCCTGCACCGCCGCCAGCACGTCGTACGTCTCACCGGACTGCGACACGGCCACGTAGAGCGTGTCGGGGTCGACCACCGGGTTGCGGTAGCGGAACTCCGAGGCGGGCTCCGCGTCGGCCGGGATGCGCGCGATCTCCTCGATCATCTGCGCCCCGATCATGCCCGCGTGGTACGAGGTGCCGCAGCCGAGGATCTTGATGCGGCGCACGCCGCGCGCCTCGCGGGCGTCCAGGTTCAGGCCGCCCAGGCGCACCGTCGAGAACCGGTCGTCGATCCGGCCGCGCAGCACCCGGTCCACCGCCTCGGCCTGCTCCGAGATCTCCTTGTGCATGTACGTGTCGTGGCCGCCCATGTCGTACGACTCGGCCTCCCACTCCACGAGGGTCGGCGTCGCCGAGGTCAGCGAGCCCTCCGTCGTGTACGTGCGGAAGTCGTCGGCCTTGAGGGTGGCCATCTCGCCGTCGTCCAGCGTCACGACCTGGCGGGTGTGCGACACCAGCGCGGCCACGTCCGACGCGACGAACATCTCCTTCTCGCCGATGCCGAGCACGACGGGCGAGCCGTTGCGCGCCACCACGATCCGGTCGGGGAAGTCCGCGTGCACGATCGCGATCCCGTACGTGCCCTCGATCAGCTGGAGGGCCTGGCGGACCTTCTCTTCGAGCGTCGGCGCCTGCGAGCGCGCGACCAGGTGCGTCAGCACCTCCGTGTCGGTCTCGGAGAGGAAGACGACGCCGTCGGCCTCCAGCTTCACCCGCAGCTCGGCCGCGTTGTCGATGATGCCGTTGTGCACGACGGCGACCCTGCCCTCCGCGTCCAGGTGCGGGTGGGCGTTCTCGTCGCTCGGGGACCCGTGCGTCGCCCAGCGGGTGTGGGCGATACCCGTGGTGCCGCTGAAGCGCTTGGGGACCCTGGCCTCCAGGTCGCGCACCCGGCCCTTGGCCTTGACCGTCTTGAGCGCCGCCGCCCTGCCCGCCGACGGCTTGCCCGTGATCACGATCCCGGCGGAGTCGTAACCCCGGTACTCCAGCCGCTGCAACCCTTCGAGCAGCAGCGGAGCGACGTCGCGCTTGCCGATGTAACCCACGATTCCGCACATGTCGGGCTCTGCCCCTCCTGGTGTCCTTTGTGCCCCGGGGCGGGGACGGCCCGCTACCGTCCCCGCCTCCGGGCCCGCGCGGCCTCCGGGGCCGTACGGGCTGCCGTCGTCAGCCGTAGACGATGCGGCGCAGCTGCCTCAGCGAGAGCTCCGGCGGTGCCACGGCGCGGTGCGGCAGCTCGGCCGCGATCCGCTCGAAGATCACCGTGTTCGTCGCGCCGCCCGCCTGCATCTCGCGGTGGCGGCGCCGCACGAACTCCTCCGTCGTCTCGTCGAAGTAGGCCAGCACGTCGAGCACCACCCGGGCGGCCTCA
The DNA here is from genome assembly GCF_020176795.1 of Streptomyces sp. 8L. Lineage (GTDB taxonomy): Bacteria > Actinomycetota > Actinomycetes > Streptomycetales > Streptomycetaceae > Streptomyces. The sequence goes on along the minus strand of NZ_JAIUKE010000510.1, from coordinate 5,684 downwards.
CCGCGCCTCAGCGCGGTGGAGCCGACCAGGTGGTCGATGAGGTCGTCATGCGACGCGTGGCGATCGAGCACTCGATGAGTTTGCCGAGACTCATAGAGTTAAGCAACATTTCTGCCCGGAATCGGGCAGGGGGTGGGCGATTCGGGGGCTATTTTGTATCGTCCGGCGTAAATCTCCCCGGCGGGCTCCCGGCGCGGGGGACCGGCGTTCCCGTCGGTGCCCGGCGCGGTACGGACGGTGTCCCGCGGGCTCAGCCCTTGGCGAGCGGGTTGCGCAGCGTGCCCACGAGCTGGAGGGCGCCCGAGGGGTCCTGGAGGTCCACCATCTGCTCGTTGTCGCGCAGCTGGAGCCGGTTCAGGCAGGACAGGGCGAACTCGTCCGTGAACAGGTCGTAGCGGCAGAAGCGCTCGGCCAGCTCCGGCACCGAGTCCTGGTAGGCCCGTACGCGCTCGGCGACCGTGGACCAGAACGCGCCCTCGTCCAGGACGCCTTCCCGTACGAGCACGGGGGAGAGGAACCGCAGGAAGCAGTCCAGCACATCCGTGAACACCGACAGCAGACGCATGTCCTCGGGCACCTCGGCCCGGATGCGCTCCACCTCCGGCGGCAGCGGTGTGTCCCGCTCCATCACCGCGATCTCCTCGGCGATGTCCTTGAACACCGTCCGCACCACCACACCGTTCTCGATGACGAGGATGACGTTCTCGCCGTGCGGCATGAACACCAGGCCGTACGCGTAGAAGCAGTGCAGCACCGGCACCAGGTAGGCGTCCAGGTAGCGGCGCAGCCACTCCCGCGGTGCGAGGGAGGACTCGGCGATCAGCGCGGCGGCGACCGAGCCGCCGTCCCGGTCGGTGTGCAGCAGCGAGGCCATCGTGGCGAGGCGCTCGCCGCCCGTCAGGGACGGCACGGGGCTCTCGCGCCACAGCGCGGCGAGCATCTTGCGGTACGGGGAGCCTTTGGCGGTGGCCGCCTCGAACGCGCGGTGGTGGTAGCCGATGGCCGCGCGCTCCCGGATGATCGAGAACCGGGCCGCGCGCAGCACGCCGTCGCTCTCGATCAGGCCCGCCAGCCAGTCGTTGATGGCGGGCGTGGCCTCCATGTAAGCGGCCGAAAGGCCCCGCATGAAGCCCATGTTGAGGACGGAGAGCGCCGTCTTGACGTAATGCCTCTCCGGCCGCGAGGTGTTGAAGAACGTACGGATCGACTGCTGGGCCAGGTACCGGTCGTCGCTCTCGCCGAGGAACACCAGATGCCGCTGGGCGACCTCGGCGGCGAACGTGACGGACAGCTTGTTCCACCACTGCCAGGGGTGCACCGGCAGCAGCAGGTAGTCGCCCGGGTTGAGGCCCTGCTCCCGCAGCACCGCGGCGAAGCGGTCCCGCTGCCCGTCGCCGAGCTCCGAGCGCATCAGCGTCTCGTGGTCGAGTCCCGCGCCCGCCGTGAAGGTGGCCCGGTCGCGGTGTGCGGCCAGCCACACCAGCCGCACCTCGCTCGCCGCCTCCGGGGCGAAGGCGCGGTACTCGTGCACACCGAAGCCGAGCCGGCCGTTGTTGGCGACGAAGCAGGGGTGCCCCTCCGTCATGCCGGTCTCGATGTCCTGGAAGCCGGACGACGCGAGGCCGGCCGCGGTGGTGTATTTGGTGGCGAGTTTGAAGGCCGTGCCCGCGAGTGTCGCGGAGATCTCCTCCAGGTACACCGGCAGGACGGCGTCGGTGAGGGCGAGGGACGTACGGAGTTCGATGATGAACTCCAGTGCGTCCAGCGGGTATTCCTCGCCGTCGCGGTGGCGGGTGACGGAGTCGGCCGCGACCTCCCAGTGGTCGAGGGCGAACCGCTCGGCGCGGAAGTGGTACGCGGTCGCGCCGTCGTCGCTGACGACGCGGTACGCCCCGTCGCCGAGCGATTCGGGTGTCAGCAGGCGCTCGTGGGAGAACTCCGCGAGCGCCTTGCGTATCAGCGCGCGGTTGGCGGCGGCCCACAGCTCCGGGGTGAGGTGGGCGACGGCGTCGGCCGCGGGGCCCGGGTACGGACGGGTCATCGGGTGCCTCCCTCGGTGGTGGCCGCGTGGAACCGGTCGCGGGTGCAGACGCTGAGCAGCGCCTCCTTCTCCGGCTTGGCGATCTTCTCGACCACCTCGAAGCCGACCGCCTCGTTGAGCGCCTGCACGGCGCTGTTGCGCACATCGGGTTCGACGACGACCCGCGTGACGGCCGGGTCGGCGAAGAGGAACTCCATGACGGTGGTGAGCACCGCCAGGGTGAAGCCGTGCAGTGGCCCGCCCGCGGGCGCGGGATCGACCAGGAAGTGCATGCCGATGTCGCCGGGCCGGGCGTCGTAGAGCCCGTTCAGCTCGACGTGCGCGGGGTCGTAGCGCTCGATGAGGAACGCCGGACGCCCTTCGTGCAGGCCGATGTACGCGTCGTGGTGCCCGGAGGCGGCGATCGCCATGTACGCGCGCTCGACGTCGGTCAGGGTCGCGCCCTGCATCAGCCAGAACGAGGACTTCGGATGGGTGACCCAGCCGTGCAGCAGCTCGGCGTCTTCGAGCGGATCGACGTCGCGCACGGCGAACGCGCCGAGGCGGGCGTCGGTGCGGGTGAATTGGCCGGGGCCGGGGACGGAGGTGTGGGCGTGGGCGTGGTCGGTCATGGTGTCGGGCCCTCCGGGGCGGCGAACTCCTGGAACGCGATGGCCTTCTCCACCGGATAGTGGGCGCGGCCGAGCAGTTCGCCGATGATGTACGCGTTGCGGTAGGGGCCCATGCCCAGGTCGGGCGAGGTGATGCTGTGCGTGTGCACCGCGCCGTTCTGGAGGAAGATGCCCCGTCCCGTGGTGTCGATGGAGTAGTTGCGGGCGACGTCGAAGCGGCCGTGCCCGTCGAGTCTGATCCGGTCGGCGACCGGTGCGAGGAAGTCCGGGGTCGCGTACCTGTAGCCGGTGGCGAGGACCAGGCCCTCGGTGGCCAGCGAGAAGTCCCGCCGCTGCTGCTCCTGGCGCAGGCTGAGCGTGTATGTGCCGCCCGGCTCGTGGCCCGGTCCCGGTTCGTAACGGGCGCTGTGCAGCGCGGTGTTGGTCATCAGCCGGGTGGGCACGGGGCCTTGGAGGTTCTTCTGGTAGAGCAGGTCGAAGATCTGGTTGATCAGTTCCGCGTCGATGCCCTTGAACAGGCCCTTCTGCTCGGTCTCCAGCCGGTAGCGGGTGTCCTCGGGCAGCGCGTGGAAGTAGTCCACGTACTCGGGTGAGGTCATCTCCAGTGTCAGCTTGGTGTATTCGAGCGGGAAGAACCGCGGGGAGCGGGTCACCCAGTTCAGCCGGTAGTGGTGTGTGTCGATCTCGGAGAGCAGGTCGTGGTAGATCTCCGCGGCGCTCTGCCCGCTGCCGACGACGGTGATGGACTCCTTGGCCTGGAGCCCCTCCTTCGCTTTGAGGTAGCGGGAGTTGTGGATGAGGTCGCCGTCCAGGCCCGCGCAGCACTCCGGTACGTACGGCGGGGTGCCGGTGCCGAGGACGAGGTGGCGGGCGCGGAAGGTCTCGCCGCCCTCGGTGTGCACGGCGTACACCCCGTCGGCCTCGTCGTACGTCACGGTGGTGACGGTGCGGCCGAACCGGATGGAGGAGAGCCTCCCGGCGGCCCAGCGGCAGTAGTCGTTGTACTCGGTGCGCAGCGGATAGAAGTTCTCGCGGATGTAGAACGAGTACAGCCGGCCCGCCGACTTCAGGTAGTTGAGGAACGAGTACGGCGACGTCGGATCGGCGAGCGTGACCAGGTCGGAGAGGAACGGCGTCTGGAGGTGCGCGCCTTGAAGGAACATCCCCGCATGCCACTCGAAGTCCGGCTTGCTCTCCAGGAACACACCGTCGAGTTCACCGATGGGCTCGGTCAGGCAGGCGAGGCCGAGGTTGAACGGGCCGAGGCCGATGCCGACGAAGTCGTGCACGGAGGTGGTACCGGGCGCGGTGTCGGGAGGCGTGGTCTCCGGCGCGGTACCGGGCGCGGTGTCAGGACGCGTGGGCAAGGCGTCCTCCGCTCCCGGCCGCGATGTGCCGCTCGGCGTGCTCGGCGATCAGGTCCAGCACGGCCGCGATGTCGGCCGCGGTCGTCTCGGGGTTGAGGAGGGTGAACTTGAGGTGCTGGCGGCCGTTCACCACGGTGCCCGCCACCACGGCATCCCCGGCGGCGAACAGCGCCTTGCGCGCGTAGAGGTTGGCCCGGTCGATCTCCGCGGGCGAGGTCACGTCGCGGGGGATGTAGCGGAAGACCAGGGTGGACAGCTGGGGCCGTACGACGACGTCGTAGCGCGGATCGGCGGCGAGCAGGCGCCAGCCCTCGGCCGCGAGGTCGCACACGTCGTCGAAGAGCTCTCCGATGCCGTCGGCACCCATCACACGCAGCGTCATCCACAGTTTCAGGGCGTCGAAACGCCGGGTCGTCTGGAGGGACTTGTCGACCTGGTTGGGGATGCGCTCGCTGAGCGCGCGCCGCGGGTTCAAGTAGTCCGCGTGGTACGTGGCATGCCGCAGCGCGGCCCGGTCCCGCACCAGTACGGCGGACGAACTCACCGGCTGGAAGAAGGACTTGTGGTAGTCGACCGTGACCGAGTCGGCGTGCTCGATGCCGTCGAGCCGGTCGCGGCGGGTGCGCGAAGCGAGGAGTCCGCAGCCGTACGCCGCGTCCACGTGCAGCCACGTCCCGTACCGGTGGCAGAGCCCGGCGATCTCGGGAAGCGGGTCGATGGAGCCGAAGTCGGTGGTGCCGGCGGTGGCGACGACCGCCATGGGGACGCCGCCCTCGGCGAGGCAGCCCTCGATCGCGGCGGCGAGCGCGGCCGGGCGCATGCGCCGTTCGCGGTCGCAGGGCACGGGGACGACGGCGTCCACGGGCAGGCCGAGCAGGGTCGCGGCCTTCTGCACGGAAAAGTGCGCGCAGTCGGAGGCGAAGACGCGGAGTTTGTCGTGGTTTCCGCCGTCCTTCGCCTCCTCGCGCGCGAGCAGCAGCGCCTGGAGGTTCGACTGCGTGCCGCCGCTCGTGAACACGCCGTCGGCGAAGGGGCCGAGGCCGATCCGGCGCGCGGTCCACTCGATGAGGCGCCGCTCGATGAGGGTGCCGCCCGCGCTCTGGTCCCAGGTGTCGAGGGAGGAGTTGACCGCGGCGAGCACCGCCTCGCCGACCACGGCGGGGATGACGACAGGGCAGTTGAGGTGGGCGAGGTAGCGCGGGTGGTGGAAGTAGACGGCGTCGCGGAGGTAGACGCGCTCCAACTCGTCGAGCGCGGAGGCGTTGTCACCGAGGGGGCGGTCCAGGTCGACGGCGTCGATCTCGGGGCGGAGTGCGTCGGGCGTGATGCCGGTGAAGGGCGATCGTACCGACGCGAGGCGCGCGGCCACCCGCCCGACCCCGTCGGCCACGGAGCGCTGATACGGCTCCGTGGTGGTGCCGTTGAGCAGGTGAGAACGCATGAGGGTTCCTTCCGGGTGGGGGTGGGGATACGGAAGTCCGCGTCGTCGTGGGACACGGGAACCATGGCAAAGTCAGGTTAGCCTAACCTAACTTCCTGACGGCGGACGGGGCGCCTCACGGTGTCGGCCGGGCACGAACGAGCGGCTCAGATGTGCGTGGCCCGGGTCGATGTCGCGTGCGCGCGGTGCCGGTCGCCGCGTGGGGGAGCGGAACGGGGCGGGGC
>NZ_JAIUKE010000509.1 GCF_020176795.1 Streptomyces sp. 8L | reverse complement strand
CCCTGCACCCGCCCTCCCTCCGCGCGCCGCTCCCCCCCCCCCCCCCCCGCGGCGGGGGGGGGGCGCCCGCGCCCCCCCGCCCCCCGCCCCCCCCCCCCCGCGCGCCGGGTCCAACCGGTTCAGCCGGTTCAGCCGAGGACGGCCAGGGCGTCGATCTCGATCAGCAGGCCGGGGGGCAGGCCGACGTAGATGGTCGTACGGGCGGCCGGCGGGGCCTGGAGGTTCTGCTCGGCGAAGTACGCGTTGTAGATCTCGTTCAGCTCGGCGAAGTGGTCCGTGTCGGTCAGGTAGACGCGCATCATCATCACGTCGTCCCAGCTCGCGCCGCCCTCCTCCAGGATCGCCTTGACGTTGGCGAGGGTCTGGAGCGTCTGCTCGCGCAGCGTGGGGCCCGCGGGCGTCGGGGGCTGGCCGGGGACGGCCGGCAGGAAGCCGACCTGGCCCGCGACCTGGAGGATGTTGCCCTTGCGCACGCCGTGCGAGAACTTCGCCGGCGGCTCGGTGTGGGTGGCGGGGGTCAGCGCGGTCTTGTCGCTCATGCTGTTGCTTCCTTGGGTGGTGTGGTGCCTGCGTACTCCCTGCTGATCGCGTCCGCGGTGCGGCGGACGTGCGGCAGCAGGCCGAGGAGTTCCTCCGCGGTCACGACGACGTTCGGTGCCGAGAGGGACATCGCGGCGACCACCCGCCCGTCGGGGCCCTTGATCGGAGCGCCCACGCAGTTGATGGACTCCTCGTGGCCACCGAGGTCGGTGGCCCAGCCCTGGTCGCGCACGACGGCGAGCTCCCGGAGGAACGCGGTCGCGTCGGGCGTCGAACGGGGCGTGTACATGGGGTAGTCGAGGCGTTCCGCGAGCGCGCGCCGCTCCGGTTCCGGGAGGTCGGCGAGCAGCAGTTTGGCGACCGCCGCGACGGTGATGGGGACGGGCTTGCCGACCCGCGAGTACATGCGGACGGGGTAGCGGCTCTCGACCTTGTCGATGTAGAGGACCTCGCGCTCCTCGTAGACCGCCAGGTGGACGGTGTGTCCGCAGCTCTCGTTGAGGGCCATCAGGTGGGGGTGGGCGACGTCGCGCACGTCGAGGTTCTCCACGGCCTCCTGGGCGAGGGCGAAGAGCTTCGCGCCGAGCCGGTAGCGCTGGTCGCGCTGGCGGTGCACGAGGCCGTGCTCGTTCAGGGTGCGCAGCAGCCGCAGCGCGGTGGACTTGTGCACGCCGAGTTCGCCGGCGACGGCGCCGAGGTCGGCGGGGCCGCGCGCGAGCAGCGGCAGGATGCTCAGGGCGCGGTCGACGGTCTGGCTCATGGCGTACGCACATCCCCGGCCCGCTCCGTACCGGCCGCTTCCGTACCAGACCGCTCCGTACCGGCCGGTTCCGCCCCGGCCGACTCCGTACCGGCCGTTTCCGTTCCAGACCGCTCCGCCTCGGTCGCTTCCGCCCCGGAGGCCGCGTCGGCGCGGCCCGCGTCCGTCCAGCCCGCCGACAGCCGCAGCGCCGCCCACTCGTCCTCGCCGAGTGCGGCCAGCCGGTCGGCGTGCGCGGGGTCGGGCGGGACGCACACATCGGCCTCGGCCGTCAGGACGGCGGCCGCCATGAGGTGGCCGTGCCGCAGCCGCTCGGCGGGCGCGAGGCCGCGCAGGGTCGCGGACAGCACGCCCGCGGCGAAGGCGTCGCCCGCGCCGACCGGCGCCACGACGTCCACGCGCAGCGCGGGCACGGTCACCGAGGTGCCGCCGGTGAAGAGCGTCGCGCCCGCGGACCCGCGCTTGACGATCAGCGTCGCGGGTTCGGGCAGGGCCGCGCGGATGGCCTCGGCGCCGTGCACGTCCCACGCCTGGGCGGCCTCGTCCTCGCCGACGAAGACGAGGTCGGCGCCGCGCGCGAGGTCCAGCAGGACGCGGGGGCCCGCCGCGTCGCGCCACAGCCGGGGCCTGTGGTTGACGTCGAACGACACGAGCGGCCTGCCGGGCCGGCGCGCGGTGAGCGTTTCGAGGAGGGCGAGGCAGTCGGGCGAGAGGGCCGCGGTGATGCCCGAGAGGTGCAGGACGCGGCAGTCGGCGAGGGTGTCGAGCGGCATGTTGGCCGGGGACATCGCGGAGGCCGCGGAGCCCGCCCGGTAGTAGGCGACCTCGTGGGCGGTGGCCGCGCGGTCGTTCGCGGTGCGGAAGTAGACGCCGGTGGGGCGCGCCTCGTCGCGCCGTACGGCTGAGGTGTCGACCCCGTACGCCGCTATCGCCTCGACCAGGTGGTCGCCGAAGCCGTCGGCGCCGACCCGGCTGACCCAGGCGGCGCGGTGGCCGACGGCGGCCAGCGCGCAGGCCACGTTGGACTCGGCACCGCCGATGGTGCGGGCGAAGGAGGGCACGTCCGCGAGGCGGCCGGGCCGCGACGGCACGAACGTGACCATGGACTCGCCCACGCACACAACCTCGGTCACTCGCCGGCTCCTCCCGATTGACCCGATGTCGGCTCGGATGTTAGACAACGATGAGCGTCATGCGCAACGCGCGTTGCAGCATGTGCAATATGAGCAGTATCCCTCACCACAGGCGACTCACCACGCAGGAGCGCATCGCATGGGTCCAAGCAGCGAGGAGGCCGTCGGGGGCCTCGCCGACGTCCGTGTCGACCACCGGTTCAAGGGCCTGCCGCCCGACGCGGAGGGGCTGACCGTCGGCGAGCTCGCCGCCGAGCGCCGCTCCCTGTTCACGGGTGGCTTCACCACGCCGGTGCTCGCCCTGTCGGCGGAGCGCGTCGAGCACAACCTCGCGCAGCTGGAGACGTACGCGAAGCGCCACGGCCTGGACTTCGCGCCGCACGGCAAGACCTCGATGGCGCCCCAGCTGTTCGCGCGGCAGCTGGCGTACGGCGCCTGGGGCATCACGGCGGCCGTCCCGCACCAGGTGCGCGTGTACCGGGCGTACGGGATCGGGCGGATCTTCCTCGCCAACGAGCTGGTCGACGCCTCCGCCCTGCGCTGGCTCGCCGGGGAGCTGGACGCCGACCCCGACTTCCGCTTCGTCTGCTACGTCGACTCGGTGCGCGGCGTGGAGCTGATGGACGAGGCGCTGCGCGCGGCGGGCGCGCGGCGCCCCGTCGAGGTCGTCGTGGAGCTGGGCGCGGGCGAGGGCGCGCGGACCGGTGCCCGTACGGAGGAGCAGTGCGCGGCGGTCGCCGGCGCGGTCGCCGCCGCCCGCACGCTCCGGCTGACGGGCGTCGCGGGCTACGAGGGCGAGGTGCCGCAGGCGGACGGCGAGCGGGTGCGGGCGTATCTGCGGCGCCTGGTGGCGCTCGCCGCCCCCCTCGACGCGGACGGCCGGTTCGCGGGCGCGGAGGACATCGTGGTCAGCGCGGGCGGCAGCGCCTGGTTCGACGCGGTGGCGGACGTGTTCGCCGAGATCCCCGAGCTGTCGGCGAAGGTGCTCAAGCTGCTGCGGTCGGGCGCGTACGTCTCGCACGACGACGGCCACTACCGCCACCTCACGCCGTTCAACCGGGTGCCGGAGGAGGGCGCGCTGCAGCCCGCGTTCCGGCTGTGGGCGCAGGTCGTCTCGCGCCCGTCCGGGGAGCAGGCCTTCGTCAACGCGGGCAAGCGGGACGCCGCGTACGACCTGGACCTGCCGGAGGCGCAGGTCGTACGGGACGGGCGGACGGGGGAGATCCGGGCGGCCGAGGGCATCACGGTCACCGGCCTGTCCGACCAGCACGGCTGGCTCGCCACCGCGCCGGACGCCCGCGTCGAGGTCGGGGACTGGCTCGGGATGGGCCTTTCGCACCCGTGCACGTCGTTCGACAAGTGGCAGCTGATCCCCCTGGTCACCGCCGACGGCACGGTCACGGACCTCGTCCGTACGTTCTTCTGAGGAGTACGGCGTGGATCTCGTCATCCGTGGCGCGCGGGTCGTGGACGGTTCCGGCGGCCCGTCCTACCGCGCCGACGTGGGCCTGGACGGCGGCCGGATCGTCTCCGTCGTCCGGGAGGGCGGCGGCTCCCGCCCGTCCGGCGCGCGGACGCTCGACGCGGACGGGCTCGCCCTGTCCCCCGGCTTCATCGACATGCACGCGCACAGCGACCTGGCGCTGCTGCGCGACCCCGAGCACGTCGCGAAGGCGGCGCAGGGCGTGACGCTGGAGGTGCTCGGGCAGGACGGCCTGTCGTACGCGCCGGCCGACGACCGGACGCTCGGCGAGATCCGCCGCACCATCGCGGGCTGGAACGGCGGCGGCCCCGGCGATGCGTCCGTCGGCTTCGACTGGCGCACGGTCGGCGAGTACCTGGACCGGCTCGACGGCGCGTTCGGCGGGCGGGGCATCGCGGTCAACGCGGCGTACCTGGTGCCGCAGGGCTCCGTGCGGATGCTCGCGGTCGGCTGGGACGACCGCGGGGCGAGCCCGCACGAGCTGGACCGGATGCGGCAGTTGGTGGCCGAGGGCCTGGAACAGGGCGCGGTCGGCATGTCCTCGGGGCTCACCTACACGCCCGGCATGTACGCGGACGACGCCGAACTGACCGAGCTGTGCCGCGTGGTGGCGCGCTACGGCGCCTACTACTGCCCGCACCACCGCAGTTACGGCGCGGGCGCGCTCCAGGCGTACGCGGAGATGGTGGACCTCTCGCGCACGGCGGGCTGCGCGCTGCATCTCGCGCACGCCACCATGAACTTCCCCGAGAACGAGGGCCGCGCGTCGCAGCTCCTCGCGCTGCTGGACCGGGCGCTCGCGGACGGCGCCGACATCTCCCTGGACACGTATCCCTACACGCCCGGCGCCACGACGCTCGCCGCGATGCTGCCGAGCTGGGCGAACGAGGGCGGCCCCGACGCGGCCCTCGCCCGCCTCGCCGACCCGGCGACGGCCGGGAAGATCCGGCACGACCTGGAGGTGACCGGCTCCGACGGCTGCCACGGCGTGCCCATCGACTGGGACACCATCGAGATCTCCGGGGTGACGACGCCGGAACTCGGCCCGTACGTGGGCCGCTCGGTGGCCGCGTCGGCGCGCGCGGCGGGCGAGGAGCCCTGGACGGTGGCGCTGCGGCTGCTGACACGGGACCGGCTGGCGCCGACGATCCTCCAGCACGTGGGCCACGAGGAGAACGTGCGGCGCATCATGCGCCACCCGGTGCACACCGGGGGCAGCGACGGCATCCTGCACGGCAGCAAGCCGCACCCGCGCGCGTACGGCACGTTCCCGCGCTATCTGGGCCACTACGTACGGGAGCTGGGCGTGCTCGGCCTCGAGGAGTGCGTGGCACACCTGACGTCCCGGCCCGCGGCCCGCCTCCGCCTGGCCGACCGGGGCCTGGTACGCGAGGGCTACCGCGCGGACCTGGTCCTCTTCGACCCGGACACGGTCGCGGCCGGCTCCACGTTCGACGCCCCGAGGACGCCTCCCACGGGTATCCCGTACGTCCTGGTCGGCGGCGCCTTCGTGATGGCGGACGGCCGCCGCACGGACACCCTGGCAGGCCGGGCGGTACGCCGCGGGGCGGACGGCACGGCGGCCTGAGACGGCCCCGGGACCGGCGGCCCCGCCTTCCCCTCCTCCACTACGCCGCTCTCAGCGCCCCGGGGTGTCGGTCCCCGAGGTGACCGGTACGTCGCGCAGCCCGCGTACGGGCGAGGCCAGTAGCCACAGGAACGAGGTGAGGGCGCCCGCGACGGCGATCCACAGCGTGGGACGCAGGCCGATGGAGCCGGCTAGCGCGCCCCCGGCGAGGGAGCCCAGGGGGCGGGTTCCGTAGTTGACGGTCCGGTAGGCGCCGAAGACCCGTGAGCGCAGGTCGTCCGGCACGCCGCCCGCGAGGATCGAACCGACCGCGACGTCGAGCCACATCACTCCGACTCCGGAGCCGAACTCGGCGGCGAGGAGCAGCCCGACGACCATGGGGGCCGGTCCGTGCGCCGCCGGGATCAGCAGCATCGGGGCGGGGTAGGCGATACAGCCGAGGATGAAGGTGCGGCCGATGCCGATGCGTCCGGCGAGGGGCCCGGCGCACGCGGCGCCGAGGAGGCCGCCGACGGCTCCGGCGCCCAGGACCGTGCCGAGCAGCCCCGGGCTCAGCCCCAGGGTGGTGGTGGCGTACAGCACGAAGAGCGCGTTCACCATGAAGGTGAAGAGGTTGACGGTGGCCGTGGCGCCCAGAGAAGCCCGTACGACGGGTGAGCGGGCGATGAAGCGCCGCCCCTGCGCGAGCCGGCCGGGCGCGCCGCGCGCCGGCGGTGGTTCGGCCGGCGCGATGCGCGACAGGAACAGGGCCGAGGCGACGAAGGAGAGTGCGTCGCCCAGCAGGGCGAGCGGCGCCGAGAGCAGTTGCACCAGGACACCGCCGACGCTCGGCCCGACCACCTGCGACATGGCCCTGTTCCCGTTGGTCAGGGAGTTGCCCTCGACGTAACGGTCCGGTGGCACCAGTGCGTTGAACAGAGGGGCGTCGCAGACGTCGAAGAAGACCGCGAGGGTGCCGGCGGCGAACGCCACGACGTAGAGGTGCACCAGTGTGAGCGCGTGGAGGGCGTAGGCGCACGGGACGGTGGCGATGAGGGCGGCGCGCCCGAGGTCCGCGGCGATCATGACACGGCGCCGGTGGGCCCGGCGGTCCGCCCACCCTCCGGCATGCAGGGCGAAGAACAGGTTGGGCAGCCACGACGCCGCCGTCAGGTATCCCATCTGCGCGGCGTCGGCGTGCACGGCCAGGACCCCGATGAGGGGGATCGCGATCGAGGAGAGCTGGTCCCCCAGCAGGGATATCCCCTGCCCCGACCAGTAGCGGCGGAAGGCCCTGTCCCGCAGCAGGCCGGGTATCCGCGGCAGGCCGGGTATCCGCGCCGCGCTCCTCCGGCGCGCCGCCGGAGCGTTCGCGTGCCGCGGCGGCTCCTCCACGGGGGGCGTGCTCACGGGTCCGTGTCCGCGGAGCCGTCCTGGCCTGCGGTACCGGCCGGGCCGCGTCGGTCCTCGGCGCCACGGCTCCCGGTACCGGCCGGGCCGCCACGCTCCTCGACGCCGGACGCGGCGCCGCCGCGGTCCGCCGGGCCGGTCGGAGCGCCAGGGGCCGCGGTGTCTGTCGGGAAAGCCAGATGCAGCAGGGAGACCGGACGCGTGTCGCGGGCGGGCCCGGCGGAGTCCGGGCCGTCCGCGCGCTGGAGGTAGGGCCGCACCAGTTCCTGGATGCTGTTGTTGAGGTCGAGCAGTTCGGCCGCCGTCACACGCAGCTGGTAGTCGCCGAAGTACGCGGCCTCCCGCCACTCGGCGGACTCTTCGGGCATCGCCCCCACCCAGCGCGCCGAGAGTTCGAAGTACTGCTCGGCCATGGCCAGTTGGAATCCCTGGGTGGCAGCGGCCACCGCGGGGTCCCGGGGCGCCGCGTCCCAGCTGGTGAACATCGCGGTCGCCCGCCACGGCTTCTCCCGGCCGCGCCCGCCGCCCGCCTCCTCCACGAGTCCGTACTTGGCGAGCTGGCGCAGGTGGAACGAGCAGCTGGCGACGCTCTCGCCGACGACGCCTGCGGCCTGCGTGGCGGTCAGGGGTCCTTCTCTGCGCAGCAGCCCGACGAGAGCCATCCGCGTCGGATGGGCGTACGCGCGCAGCGCGCGCGGATCGGTCAGGCGGACGGAGCTGGGGGGCGAACCATGATCGGGCATGATGTAAAGCTATCTTTAGAAAGAGTTCTTTACAAGCGAAGGACCAGCACCTTTCCCATCCCGTCCGAGCCCAAGCTCCATGATTCTTTTGTTACTTTGTGACATTCCTGTGCGAACGCATCCGCGATGCCATTTCGCTCGTCTCACCCCCCGACACGGTTTTCGGGGTGGGGAGCGGGTAGCGCGATGAGGCAGGCCGCCGCGGGTACGCGGATACGCCGAGAGGTTTACCGGAGGGCAGGGACGCAGGGGGCGCCGGCACGGATATCCGGCCGGGGACCGTCACGGCGGCGCGCGCGCGGGCGGGCCGCCCCGCCCGCGGCCGGGGCCGCGGCGCTCGCGGTCCTGCTCGCGGGGTGCGGCTCCGACCCCGTGCGGGCGGGCGGCGTGAAGCCGCAGTA
>NZ_JAIUKE010000508.1 GCF_020176795.1 Streptomyces sp. 8L | reverse complement strand
CCCGTCCGCCGGCGCGTCGCCCTCCGGTACGGCCACCCCGCCCGGCACCGCCGTACCGCTCGCGCTGACCGGCGCGGCGGCCACCCCGACGACCTCCCCCGGCAGGTGACGCACGTGCCCTCCCAGGAACCACCGCGCCGCAGGGTGCCGGGCCCCGGCCGCCCCGCAGGCGGCGCACGACCGGGTCCTGGCGCGAGGCCACGGCCCGTACCGCGCCGCATGTCCCGGCCGGGCCCGCCCCGCGGGCCCCGGCGGCTGAAGCTCGGCAGCCCCAGGCCCCGGCTGCGGTTCGTCGCGTTCGGCCTCTCGCTCGTGGTGCTCGTCTTCACCGTGCGGCTGCTCCAGGTGCAGGCCGTCGACGCGAGCGCCTACACCACGAGGGCCGACCAGAACCGCGTCCTGAAGTCCACCGTGGCGGCGGAGCGCGGCGAGATCACCGACCGCTCGGGTGTCCCGCTCGCCGCGAGCGACGACGCGTACGACATCACCGCGGACCCCTCGATGTTCGCGCCCGCCTTCAGCAAGGCGTCCGACACGCCCGAGCGGGCGGCGGCGCTCCTCGCCCCGGTCCTCGGCGTCGACCAGGCGGCCCTGGTCAAGAAGCTGAGCACGCCGAACTCCCGCTACACGGTGCTCGCCTCGCGGCAGACGCCGCAGGTCTGGAACCAGATCAAGGACCTCAAGAACGTCCTCGCCACCAAGGCGAGCAAGGACGCCGCCGCGGGCGGCCCCGGCACCAACCCGCTCGCCGGTGTCTTCGACGAGGAGTCCAGCAAGCGCGTCTATCCGAACGGCGACCTCGCCGCCGGGATACTGGGCTTCGTCAACGCCTCCGGGCACGGCGCGGGCGGCGTCGAGTCGATGCTCGACAAGCAGCTCGCGGGGCGCGACGGCGAGATCTCGTACACCCAGTCCGGCGGGCGCCGCGTGCCCACCGGCAGTTCCAGCGAGAAGCCCGCCGTGCCCGGTACGGGCGTCGAGCTGACGATCGACCGCGACATCCAGTGGGAGGCCCAGCAGGCCATCGCGGCCCAGGTCAAGAAGTCGAAGGCGGACCGGGGCTATGTCGTCGTGCAGAACGCCCGCACCGGCGAGGTCCTCGCGATGGCCGACGCGCCCGGCTTCGACCCCAACGACCTGTCCACGGCCAGCTCGGCGAACCTGGGCAACGCCGCGCTCCAGGACGCGTACGAGCCCGGCTCCGTCGCCAAGATCATGACGATGTCCGCCGTGCTCCAGCAGAAGGCGGCCACCCCGCTCACCCATGTCGTCGTGCCCAACCGGCTGCACCGCGGCGACCGCCTCTTCCACGACGACGTCGACCACGCGACCGAGTACCTCACGCTCAACGGCGTCCTCGCCAAGTCCAGCAACATCGGCACCATCGAGGCGGCCGGCCACCTCGGCAGCACCCAGGCCCAGGCGAACAAGGTGCTCTACTCGTACCTGAAGAAGTTCGGCATCGGGCAGCCCACCGGGCTCGGCTTCCCCGGCGAGACCCAGGGACTGCTCGCCAAGCCGGGGGACTGGTCGACCTCGCAGCAGTACACGATCCCCTTCGGCCAGGGGCTCTCCCTCAGCGCCCTCCAGGCCGCGTCCGTGTACTCCACCATCGCCAACGGCGGCGTCCGCGTGCAGCCGTCGCTGATCAAGGGCACCCGGGGCCCCGACGGCCGCTTCACGCCGAGTCCCGCCCCGCGCGAGAACCGCGTCGTCAGCGCGGCGACCGCGCACACCGTCGGCACCATGCTGGAGTCGGTGGTGGGCAACATCGAGGGGACCGGCACCTCCGCGAAAATCCCCGGCTACCGGGTAGCAGGCAAGACCGGTACCGCCAACCGGGTGGACCCCAAGACCGGTAATTACCGTGGGTACACCTCTTCCTTCGCCGGCTTCGCCCCCGTCGACAAGCCCCAGATCACCGTCTACTGCGCCATCCAGAACCCCACGAGCGGCCCGTACTTCGGCGGCTCGATCTGCGGTCCCATCTTCAAGAAAGTCATGGAGTTCTCCCTCAAGACGCTCCAGGTCCCGCCCACCGGAAGCGCCCCGTCGCGACTGCCGGTCACCTTCGACCCGGGATCTTCCGGCGACTGACCCTCAAGGCACCAGGAACCGCCAGTGACGACCAACACCACCCCGCCCGGCGACCGCCCCTCCACCGCGGACGGCGCGCCGCCCTCGCTTGGCCCGAGCCCCGCACAGGCGGGTACGCTCACCGCCGTGCGACACGCTGATCAGAACCCGACCGACGCCGCGCCCGCCCCCGAGAGCAGGCCGGGGGCGCCGCGCCCCGACCGGGTGAGCCCGATCCCGCTCGCCGACCTGGGGAAGCTGCTCGGCGAGAGCGCCCCGCTCGGCCCCCGCGAGGTCACCGGCATCACCCACGACTCACGGGCCGTCCGCCCCGGCGACGTCTACGCGGCCCTCCCCGGCGCCCGCGCGCACGGCGCCGACTACGCGGCGCAGGCCGCGGAGCTGGGTGCCGCGGCCGTCCTGACCGACCCGGCGGGCCGGGAGCGCGCCGAGGCCACCGGCCTGCCCGCCCTCGTCGTACCCGACCCGCGCGCCCGGATGGGCGAGCTGGCCGCGGCGATCTACGGGCACCCGGGCGACGACCTGCTCCAGATCGGCATCACCGGGACCTCGGGCAAGACCACCACCGCGTACCTCGTGGAGGGCGGCCTGCGCGGCGCCGGCCACCGTACCGGCCTGATCGGCACCGTCGAGATGCGCGTCGGGGACGAGCGCATCAAGTCGGAGCGCACCACCCCCGAGGCCACCGACCTCCAGGCGCTGTTCGCGGTCATGCGCGAGCGCGGCACCACCTCGGTCGCGATGGAGGTCTCCAGCCACGCGCTGGTGCTCGGCCGGGTCGACGGCTGCGTCTTCGACGTCGCCGTCTTCAACAACCTCAGCCCGGAGCACATGGAGTTCCACTCCGGCATGGAGGACTACTTCCAGGCCAAGGCGAGCCTGTTCACGCCGGAGCGCAGCCGCAAGGGCGTCGTCAACTACGACGACGAGTACGGCCGCAGGCTCGTGACCGAGGCCTCCGTGCCGGTCACCACGTTCTCCGCCGAGGGCCACCCCGACGCCGAGTGGCGCGCCGAGGACGTCGAGGTCGGCTCGCACCGCTCGACCTTCACGGTCGTGGGTCCCGGCGGCGTCAGGGTGCACGCGGAGGCGCCGCTGCCCGGCCCCTTCAACGTCGCCAACACCCTCGCCGCGGTCGTCGCGCTGGCCGTCGCGGGCATCGACCCGGCCACCGCCGCCGAGGGCGTCGCCGCGGTCCCCGGGGTCCCCGGCCGCCTGGAGCGCGTCGACGCCGGGCAGTCCTACCTCGCCGTGGTCGACTACGCGCACAAGACCGACGCCGTCGAGTCCGTGCTGCGCTCCCTGCGCAAGGTCACCAAGGGGCAGGTGCACATCGTGCTCGGCTGCGGCGGCGACCGCGACATCACCAAGCGGGGCCCGATGGGCGCCGCGGCGGCCAGGCTCGCCGACACCGCCGTCCTCACCTCCGACAACCCGCGCTCCGAGGACCCCCTCGCGATCCTCGCCGCGATGGTCGCGGGCGCGGCCGAGGTGCCCGTGCACGAGCGGGGCGCCGTCCTGCTCGACGCCGACCGCGCCGCCGCGATCGCCACGGCGGTCGCCCGCGCCCAGCCCGGCGACACGGTCCTCGTCGCCGGCAAGGGCCACGAACAGGGACAGGACATCGCGGGCGTCGTACGCCCCTTCGACGACCGGGAGGTCCTGCGCGACGCGATCAGCCACGCGCTCCACGACGAGCCCTGCCACGAGAACGCCAGTCGTCACAGGAACAACAGTCAGGGATGACCAAGTGATCACCCTCTCCCTCGCCGAGGTCGCCGAAATCGTCGGCGGGCAGGCGTACGACATACCGGATCTGCCGGGCGCCAAGGACATCCTGGTCACCGGGCCCGTCGTCTACGACTCCCGCAAGGTCGTGGCCGGGGGCCTCTTCGCGGCCTTCGCGGGCGAGCGCGTCGACGGCCACGACTATGCCCGGCAGGCGGTCGAAGACGGCGCGGTCGCCGTCCTCGCCACCCGCCCCGTCGGTGTGCCCGCCGTCGTCGTCGACAACGTGGTGGAGGCGCTCGGCGCCCTCGCCAAGGCCGTCGTCGAGCGCCTCGGCGCCACCGTGGTCGCGCTCACCGGCTCCGCGGGCAAGACCAGCACCAAGGACCTGATCGCCCAGCTGCTGCGCAGCAAGGCGCCCACCGTCTGGCCGGAGGGCAACCTCAACAACGAGATCGGCCTGCCCATCACCGCCCTGCGCTCCGAGGCGGACACCCGCTACCTCGTCATGGAGATGGGTGCCCGCTACATCGGCGACATCCGCTACCTGACCGGGCTCGTGCCTCCCCGGGTCGGCCTCGTCCTGAACGTGGGCACGGCCCACATCGGCGAGTTCGGCAGCCGCGAGAACATCGCCCTCGCCAAGGGCGAGATGGTCGAGTCGCTGCCGTCGGCGGAGGAGGGCGGCATCGCCGTCCTGAACGCGGACGACGCGCTCGTCTCGGAGATGGCGACGCGCACCACGGCGCGCGTCGTGTACTTCGGTGAGTCGGACAAGGCAGACGTACGGGCCGAGAACGTGCGACTCACGGACACGGGACAGGCCGCGTTTCTGCTCCGGACACCCTCCGGGTGCAGGGAGGTGACGCTGCGGCTGTACGGTGAGCACCACGTGTCGAACGCGCTCGCCGCGGCCGCCGTAGCCCATGAGTTGGGCCTGTCCGTCGACGAGATCGCAGAAGCGCTCCAGTCGGCGGGAACCCTCTCCCGCTGGCGTATGGAGGTCACCGAGCGCTCGGACGGCGTGACGATCGTCAACGACGCCTACAACGCGAACCCCGAGTCCGTGCGAGCCGCGCTCCGCGCGCTGGTCGCCATGGGCGGCGCCGCACGTGCCGAGGGGGGGCGTACCTGGGCGGTGCTCGGCCCCATGGCCGAGCTCGGGGACGACACGCTCGCCGAGCACGACGCGATCGGACGGCTCGCCGTCCGGCTCAACGTCAACAAGCTCGTGGCGGTCGGGGGCAGGGAAGCGTCCTGGCTGCGACTGGGCGCTTACAACGAGGGTTCGTGGGGTGAGGAGTCGGTGCACGTGTCCGACGCACGGGCGGCGATCGACCTGTTGCGCAGGGAACTGCGTCCGGGAGACGTCGTGCTGGTGAAGGCATCCAGGTCGGCAGCGCTGGAGAGGGTGGCCCTCGCCCTGCTCGACGACGCGGCCGAGGGCGAGGTCGCCGGCCGATGAGGCAGATCCTCTTCGCGGGGGCCATCGGGCTCTTCCTGACCCTGATCGGTACCCCGCTGCTCATCAAGCTCCTTGCCCGCAAGGGCTATGGACAGTTCATCAGGGACGACGGGCCGCGTACGCACGGCAGCAAGAAGGGCACGCCCACCATGGGCGGCATCGCCTTCATCCTGGCGACGCTCATCGCGTACGTCCTGGCGAAGCTGGTCACCGGGGAGGACTTCCACTTCTCCGGTGTGCTCGTGCTGTTCCTGATGACCGGGATGGGCCTCGTCGGATTCCTCGACGACTACATCAAGATCGTCAAACAGCGCTCCCTCGGCCTGCGGGCCAAGGCCAAGATGGCCGGGCAGCTGATCGTCGGCATCGCCTTCGCGGTGCTCGCGCTCCAGGACCCGAACACCCGCGGCATCACCCCCGCGTCGACCAAGCTGTCGTTCGTCACGGACTTCGGCTGGTCGATCGGGCCCGTGGTGTTCGTCGTCTGGGCGCTGTTCATGATCCTCGCGATGTCGAACGGCGTGAACCTGACGGACGGTCTGGACGGCCTCGCCACCGGCGCGTCGGTGATGGTCTTCGGCGCGTACACCTTCATCGGCCTGTGGCAGTTCCAGGAGTCCTGCGCCAACGCGGCGACCCTGACCAACCCCAATGCCTGTTTCGAGGTACGGGACCCGCTCGACCTCGCCGTCGTGGCGTCCGCCCTCATGGGCTCGTGCTTCGGCTTCCTGTGGTGGAACACGTCCCCGGCGAAGATCTTCATGGGGGACACCGGCTCGCTCGCTCTCGGCGGCGCGTTCGCCGGCCTCGCGATCACCTCGCGCACCGAGTTCCTGATGGCCGTGCTCGGCGGTCTGTTCGTCCTCATCACGATGTCCGTGGTGATCCAGGTCGGATCGTTCCGGATGACCGGGAAGCGCGTCTTCCGCATGGCCCCGCTCCAACACCACTTCGAATTGAAGGGGTGGTCCGAAGTCCTTGTCGTGGTCCGGTTCTGGATCATCCAGGGCATGTGCGTGATCGTCGCGCTCGGACTCTTCTACGCAGGATGGGCAGCCAAGAAGTGAGCCGGGGGACCAGTGGGGCAGCCGAGGTGAACACGTGAACACGGACGACTGGCAGGGCAGGCGCGTCACCGTCGCGGGACTCGGCGTCTCCGGCGTCCCCGCGGCACGCGTCCTGCACGGCCTCGGCGCCGAGGTCACCGTCGTCAACGACGGCCCCCACGACCGCTCCCGCGCCCAGGCACGGGACCTGGCCGCGCTCGGCGTCACCGTGCGGCTCGGCGACGGCGACACGCTGCCCGCCGGTACCGAACTGGTCGTCACGGCCCCCGGCTGGCGGCCCGACAAGCCGCTGTTCGCGGCCGCCGCCGCGGCGGGCGCCGAGATCTGGGGCGATGTCGAACTCGCCTGGCGGCTGCGCGGACCGGGGGCGGCACCCTGGCTCGCGGTCACCGGCACCAACGGCAAGACGACCACCGTACGGATGCTCGCCGCGATCCTGGCCGCGGCGGGCCTGCGGACGGCGGCCGTCGGCAACATCGGCGTCTCCCTCCTGGACGCCGTCACCGGCGACGAGACCTACGACGTGCTCGCGGTCGAACTCTCCAGCTACCAGCTGCACTGGGCGCCCAGCCTGCGCGCCCACTCCGCGGCGGTGCTCAACCTCGCCCCCGACCACCTCGACTGGCACGGCTCCATGGAGGCGTACGCCGCCGACAAGGGCCGGATCTACGAGGGCAACCAGGTCGCGTGCGTCTACAACGCGGCCGACAAGGCGACCGCGGACCTGGTCCGCGCGGCCGACGTCGAAGAGGGCTGCCGCGCCATCGGCTTCACCCTCTCCGCTCCGGGCCCCTCCGAACTCGGAGTCGTGGACGGCCTGCTGGTCGACCGCGCCTTCGTCGAGAACCGGCAGCGGCAGGCGCAGGAGCTGGCCGAGGTCAGCGACATCACCCCGGCCGTGCCGCACAACATCGCCAACGCCCTGGCCGCGGCGGCGCTCGCGCGCGCCTACGGCGTCGAACCCTCCGCCGTACGGGACGGACTGCGTGCCTTCCGCCCCGACCCGCACCGCATGGAGCATGTCGCGGACGTCTCGGGCGTCACGTACATCGACGACTCCAAGGCGACGAACACTCACGCGACAGAGGCGTCCTTGGCCTCCTACGACCCGATCGTCTGGATCGCGGGCGGCCTCGCCAAGGGGGCCACCTTCGACGAGCTGGTCGCGGGCGCGGCGTCGCGGCTGCGCGGGGTGGTGCTGATCGGCGCCGACCGTGCCCTCATCCGGGAAGCCCTGGCGCGACACGCCCCGCAGGTCCCGGTGGTCGACCTCGACCGGACCGACACTGGGGCGATGCTTGCGGCGGTCCACGAGGCGACGCGCCTGGCACAGCCGGGGGACACGGTCCTGATGGCCCCCGCCTGCGCGTCGATGGACATGTTCGCCAACTACAACAAGCGGGGCGAGGCGTTCGCGGAAGCCGTACGCTCGCTCACCGCGGAGCATGCCTGATCGGCGGGCCCAGGTGCCCCGCCGGGCTCGACTGGAGGGGCCACCGATCATGCCGACAACGCCGGGGACGCCGGCCGACGACACCCAGCGCGCCCGGCGCAGCGCCGCGCGGTGGCTCACCGGCCTGCGGGCCGGGACGCGCGCCGCCGCGGAGTACCGGGAACCCGCCCCCGGATGGCACCGGGACCCCGCCGTCGCGGGGCTTCCCGGCGCCGTCCTGCGGGGCGGCCCGCCCCGCGCGCGGCCCCAGAG
>NZ_JAIUKE010000507.1 GCF_020176795.1 Streptomyces sp. 8L | reverse complement strand
CCCCCCCGCCCCCCCCCCCCCCCCCCCCCCCCCCCCCCCCCCCCCCCCCCCCCCCCCCCCCCCCCCCCCCCCCCCCCCCACGCCAGGGACCTGAGCCGCCGGCTCACCGGACACGTCGGTACAGGGTCCTGACCCACCGGCTCACTGGACACATCGGTCCGCACGCCAGGGTCCTGACCCGCCGGCTCACCGGACACATCGGTACGCGGCATCCACGCGGGTGCCGCGTACCGCTGCGTCGGGGCCGGGCGGGCTCGGCGGTCAGAGGCCCGCGGCCCTCACCCGCTCGGCCGTCCGCGAGAGCTCCGGCAGGTACGCGAGGGTCGAGCGGGCCCGTTCCGCGAGGTCCGCGTCGTCGGCGATACCGAGGTCCCCGAGCAACTCGCCGAAGGCCGGAGCGAACGCGGCCTCCAGCGCCGGGGCGTCCGCGTGCAGCAGGGTGTGGCAGCGCGCGAAGGTCGCCACGAGCCAGAACAGCGCCTCCCGGTGGTCGCCCCGCCGCACCAGCTCACGGCTCGCGTCCACGGCCACGGGCCGCGCGGCCGGGGTGATGTCGGAGCTGAAGGGGAACGGCGTGCGCGCGACGGCCGCCGTCGCGTCGAACAGGGCCGCGAGACGCTCGACATGCAGCATGACCCGCTCCCGCGCGAGACCCGCCGGGTCCAACTGTCCGATCAGGTACGGGTAGTGGGCCGCGAGTCCGGTCCGCGCGAACAGCTCGCGGGCCCGCAGGTGGCGGAGGCGTACCGTCGGGTTGCGCAGGCCGGCGACGAGCGGCAGATGAGCGGTCACACACGTCGGGAACAGCCACCCCGTGACCCGCACGGGCCAGGGCGCGGCCGGGTCCGGCGCGCGCAGCCCCTCCTCGATCCGCCGCCGTACGGCCCCGCACCGCTGCCGTACGCGCTCCGGCGCTGCGAACTCCGCCTCCACCGCCCGCTGGAGGGCCCGCAGTCCGCCCGTCGGGTCGTCCAGGACGCTGTCCCGGCTCAGTCCTGCCGCGAGGTGGTAGACGGCCAGGGCGCGCTCGGCCGGGGCGATGGTGTCCAGGGCGACGGGTGTGACATCGAAGAGCACGCCGAGGTGGCGGATTTTGCCCGGTTTGAACCCGCGGGCCGGCCGGTCGGTGACGAGCATGATGTCCACGTCGGAGCCGAGCGGCACCTCTTCCTCCGCGCGCAGCGCGACCGTCGAGCCCGCCACGTACGCACCGAGGTACCCGTCGTGGCCCCGCCCCACCGACCGCACCCAGTCCTGGGCAGCGGCCCGCGCCTCGTCGGCCCGCATGCGCATCCCTCTCCCCGTACGGGGAGCGCGTGCAGCCGCTCACCCGGTGTAGTCTCCGCCGAGCGTACGGGACCCGGCACGGTGGCTGCGGCCTCTTCGGTGTGCCTCCTCGACATGCCTCTTCGATGTACCTCTTCGACGTGGGATTCTCAGCTCCTTCACAGGGGCGGGCAAGGAATCTCTCACGGCGCGACGCGAGCGTGGTGCCATGACGACCACCTCATCCCAGGAGCAGGTCCGGCTGCTGCGCCCCGACGGCTCGCCCGTGCGGGTGCTCGTCGTGGACGACGAGACCTCGATCACCGAGCTGCTGTCCATGGCACTGCGCTACGAGGGCTGGGACGTGCGGGCTGCGGGCGACGCGGCCTCCGCCGTGCGCACCGCGCGCGAGTTCCGGCCCGACGCGGTCGTGCTGGACGTGATGCTGCCCGACCAGGACGGCCTCACGGCGCTCGGCCGGATACGCGACCACCTGCCGGAGGTACCGGTGCTGTTCCTCACGGCGCGGGACGCCGTCGAGGACCGTATCGCGGGCCTCACGGCCGGCGGCGACGACTATGTGACGAAGCCCTTCAGCCTGGAGGAGCTGGTCGCACGGATGCGCGGCCTGATCCGCAGGTCGGGGGCGGCGGCCCGGCGGGGCGAGCGGCTGCTGACCGTCGGGGACCTGGTGCTCGACGAGGACAGCCGTGAGGCCAGGCGCGGCGGGGACGCGGTCGAGCTGACCGCGACCGAGTTCGAGCTGCTGCGGTACCTGATGCACAACCCGCGCCGGGTGCTGAGCAAGTCGCAGATCCTCGACCGCGTGTGGTCCTACGACTTCGGCGGCAAGGCGAACGTGGTCGAGCTCTACATCTCCTACCTGCGGCGCAAGATCGACGCGGGCCGGGCCCCGATGATCCACACCAGGCGGGGGGCGGGCTATGTGCTGCGGGCCGCGGAACCGCTCGACGGGGCGGACGCGCCGTGAGCCCGGCCGTGCCGCTCCGCCGCCGTACGACGTCCGCGGGGAGCGGGCCGTCCGCCGGGAGTCCGGCATCCGCCGGGAGTGCGGCGTCCGAGGAGGGCGGGTTGTCCGTTCGCCGCCCGGGCCGGGGCCGCCGCGCCCGGCGGCGCTCGCTGCGCGCACGCCTCGTAGTCTCCGCGGTGGCGCTGATCGCGGTGGTCGCCGCGGTGATCGGCACGGTCACCACCATCGCCTACCGCTCGTACCTGTACGACCAGCTCGACGCGCAGGTCCTCCAGGTCGCGATGCGCGCGTCCGGGCCGCCGCCGCACACCGGCCAGGGCGGGGACGCCACCGACGGGCTTCCGCCGGGCGCCCCGCTCAACCGGGACCCGCTGCTGGCCGTGACGGGGGGCGGCGCTCCGGTGGGCACGGTGGGTGCGCAGCTGGGCACGGACGGTTCGCTCGTCAAGGCGGTCCGCAGCACCGCACACCAGGACACCGAGAGTGCCGCACACCAGGACACCGACCGCTTCGGCCAGGTCACCGCGGCCACCCTGACCACCGCGCAGGCCGCCGCGCTCGGCGGTGTGGCCCGCGACGGTTCGCCGCACACCGTGACACTGCCGGGCCTCGGCGACTACCGGGTGCGCCACACCGACGGCGCGAACGGCGACTTCCTCGTCGGGCTGCCGCTCGACGCCCTGCACGACAGCCTCAGCACACTGGTCCTGGTGGAGGCGTGCGTCACGGGCGCGGGCCTCGTCGCGGCGGGGCTCACCGGCAACGCGCTGATCGGCGTGGCACTGCGGCCGTTGCGCCGGGTCGCGTCGACCGCCACCCGTGTCTCCGAACTCCCCCTGCACAGCGGCGAGGTGACGCTGCACGAACGGGTCCCGGCCGCTCAGGCCGACCCGGCGACCGAGGTCGGCCAGGTGGGCGCGGCGCTCAACCGGATGCTCGGCCACGTGGGTTCGGCGCTGGCCGCCCGCCAGGAGAGCGAGACCCGGGTGCGCAGGTTCGTCGCGGACGCCGGGCACGAGCTGCGCACCCCGCTCGCCTCCATCCGGGGCTATGCCGAACTCACCCGCCGCGGACGGGAGGAGACAGGACCGGACACCCGGCACGCGCTGCGCAGGATCGAGTCGGAGGCCACCCGGATGGCGGGGCTCGTGGACGACCTGCTGCTGCTCGCCCGCCTCGACCAGGGCCGCCCGCTGGAGCGGGACCCCGTGGACCTCGTTCCCCTGCTGGTGGACGCGGTGAGCGACGCGCGCGCCGCGGGGCCCGGCCACCGGTGGACACTGGAACTGCCACCGCCGGAGACCGGGCCGCAGGACGCACCGGCCGCGACGGTCGTACGGGGCGACGCGGCCCGGCTGCACCAGGTGCTGGCCAACCTGCTCGCCAACGCCCGCACGCACACACCGCGGGGCACTCTGGTGGTCGCCAGGGTCCTCGCGGGCGGAGCAGGGGCGGGGGCGTCCGTGGTGGTCGAGATCGAGGACGACGGCCCCGGGATTCCGGCTGAGTTGCTGCCGCGGGTCTTCGAGCGGTTCGCGCGCGGCGACGCGTCGCGTTCGCGCGCGGCGGGCTCGACCGGGCTCGGTCTGGCCATCGTACGGGCCGTGGCCGCCACGCACGGCGGCACCGTGCGGGCCGCCTCGCGCCCTGGCCGTACGGTCTTCACACTGACCCTCCCGGCCGCGCTCCCACAGGAAGCGGCCCCGGCTCACAGCGTCACCACAGGCTGAGCACACCGCCACGACAGCGCGCTCCGCCAGCGTGGGGTCCATGCCCACAGACACCACTTCCGGGGACACGCTCCCGGCACGGGAGCACCTGCCGGCGAGGACCGCGGGCCCGCCCGTGCTCGATGTCACCATCCCCGTCTACAACGAGGAACGGGACCTGGAGCCCTGCGTCCTGAGACTCCACGACCACCTGACCCGCACCTTCCCCTACGGTTTCCGCATCACCATCGCCGACAACGCCTCCACCGACCGCACCCCGGCCGTGGCCGCGCGACTCGACGCCAGGATTCCCGAGGTGCGCTCCTGCCGGCTGGAGCAGAAGGGCCGGGGCCGCGCACTGCACGCGGTCTGGTCCCACTCGGACGCGCCGGTCCTCGCCTACATGGACGTCGACCTGTCCACCGGTCTCAACGCCCTGCTGCCCCTGGTGGCCCCGCTGATCTCGGGCCACTCCGACCTGGCGATCGGCTCGCGCCTCGCCCGTACGTCCCGGGTGGTGCGCGGCCCGAAGCGGGAGTTCGTCTCGCGTGCCTACAACGTGATCCTCAAGTCCTCGCTGTCCGCGCGCTTCAGCGACGCGCAGTGCGGATTCAAGGCGGTACGGGCGGACGTGGCCGCGCGGCTGCTGCCGATGGTCGAGGACACGGGCTGGTTCTTCGACACCGAGATGCTGGTCCTCGCGGAGCGCGCGGGACTGCGCATCCACGAGGTGCCCGTCGACTGGGTCGACGACCCGGACAGCCGGGTGCACATCGTCCGCACCGCCGTCGAGGACCTCAAGGGCGTGTGGCGCGTGGGCAGGGCACTCGCGGTGGGGGCACTGCCGCTCGACCGGCTGTCCCGGCCCTCCGGCGACGACCCCCGGGAGGCCGGGGCGGACGGCGCCCCGCGGCGCCTCGTACGGCAGTTGGCGGGGTTCTGCGTGGTGGGCGTCCTGTCCACGCTGGTCTATCTGGCGCTCTACTCCCTCTTCCGCACCCACCTCGGCGCGCAGGCCGCGAACGCCGCCGCGCTGCTCGTGTCGGCGGTGGCCAACACCGCCGCCAACCGCAGGCTGACGTTCGGTGTGCGGGGCCGCAACCGGGCCGTGCGCCATCAGCTCCAGGGCCTGGTGGTGTTCGCCATCGGCCTCGCCCTGACGAGTGGTTCACTGGCCGCGCTCGACACGGCCACGGGCTCGCCCCCGCACACCACGGAGCTCGCGGTGCTGGTCGCGGCGAACCTCGCCGCCACCGTGCTGCGCTTCCTGCTCCTGCGCGCCTGGGTCTTCCCCGAGCGGCGCGTGCCCTCCCCCACCCCCGGCGAACGGACCGCACGATGAGCACGCTTTCCCACACCGCCGCGACGGCCCGCGCGACGCACGCGGCACCGGCCGGGCCGAGGTCCTGGCCCGGCCGGCTGTGGCGCGGGCGGGCCGACGACGCACCCTGGGTGCGGCCCGCGCTGCTCGCCCTGCTCCTGCTGACCGCGGTGCTCGAACTGTGGAACCTGAGCGCGTCCGGATACGCCAACTCCTTCTACTCGGCGGCCGTCCAGGCGGGCTCTTCGAGCTGGAAGGCGTTCCTGTTCGGCTCGTCCGACGCGGGCAACTCGATCACGGTCGACAAGCCTCCGGCCGCGCTGTGGCCGATGGACCTCTCGGTCCGCCTGTTCGGCCTCGGCTCCTGGCAGATCCTGGTGCCGCAGGCGCTGATGGGGACGGCCACGGTGGCGGTGCTGTACGCGGCCGTCCGGCGCAGGTTCGACGCCACCGCGGGGCTGCTCGCGGGCGTGGTGCTCGCGCTGACGCCGGTCGCGTCGATGATGTTCCGCTTCAACAACCCGGACGCGCTGCTCGCGCTGCTGATGACGGCGGCCGTGTACTGCGTGCTGCGCGCGCTGGAGGGCGCGCGGACCAAGTGGCTGGTGGGTGCGGGCGTCCTGCTCGGCTTCGCGTTCCTCACCAAGACGCTCCAGGCGTTCCTGATCCTGCCGCCGCTCGCGGTGGTGTACATGGTGTGCGCCCCCGCACCGCTGCGCCGCAGGCTCGGCGGGCTGCTGGCGGCGGCGCTCGCGATGGTCGTCGCGGGCGGCTGGTGGGTGGCGCTGGTGCAGCTGTGGCCCGCCTCTTCGCGTCCCTACATCGGTGGCTCCCAGAACAACTCGTTCCTTGAACTGACCTTCGGCTACAACGGGTTCGGCCGGATCACCGGTGACGAGACGGGGAGCGTCGGCGGTCCGGCGAACGTCGCAGGGCCGGAGGGCGGTGCGGGACCCGGCGGGGGCGGCGGTCCCGGCGGCGGCGCGGGCTTCGGCGACGGTGGTACGGCGGGCTTCGGCCGGATGTTCGGCGACGCGCTCGGTGCCCAGATCTCCTGGCTGCTGCCCGCCGCGCTGCTGATGCTCGTCGCGGCGCTGGTGGTGACGCGGCGCGCGACGCGTACCGACACGGTGCGTGCGGCGTTCCTGGTGTGGGGCGGCGCGCTCCTCGCGACCATGGCCGTCTTCAGCTTCATGGCGGGGATCTTCCACCAGTACTACACGGTGGCGCTGGCGCCCTACCTGGCCGCGCTCGTGGGCATGGGCGCGTCGCTGCTGTGGCGGGAGCGGGGCAGGCCGTTCGCGGCCGGCGCCCTGTGCGTGAGTGTGCTGGCGGCGTCGGTGTGGTCGTTCGTCCTGCTCGGCCGCACCCCCGACTACCTGCCCTGGCTGCGCTGGGCGGTCCTCGTGGGCGGTGTGCTCGCGGCGGCGGCCACCCCGCTGTCCAGGCGCCCGCGCGGCGGCCTCGCGGTGATGGGGCTCGCTCTCGCGGCGTCGCTCGCCGGGCCGTTCGCGTACACGATGACGACGGTGGCGACGCCGCACACGGGCTCGATCATCACGGCGGGACCGGCGTCCGCGGGCGGCGGCTTCGGCGGTATGCGCCCGCCCGGTGGTTTCGGCGACCGTACGGGGGCGCCCGGCGGGTTCACCCCGCCCGGCGGCGCCCAGCAGGGCGGTGGCGGCAACACACCGACCGGTCAGGGCAACGGCCGCAAGACAGCGGGGGGTTCCGGCGGTGGGCAGAACCCGCCGACCGGGCAGGGCGGAGGACAGCCCCCGGCGGGGACCGCTCAGGGGAGCGGGCAGCGCCCCGGCGGCGGGCAGGGCACGCGCGCGGGCGGCGCCTTCGGCGAGGGCGGCGGCAGGGCCGGCGGCGGTATGGGCGGTCTGCTCGACGCGCAGAAGGTCAGCTCCGCCGTGGAGTCGGCGCTGGAGAAGAACGCGTCGCGCTACACCTGGGTCGCGGCGGCCGTGGGCTCGCAGAACGCGGCCGGCTACCAACTCGCCACCGAGCGGCCGGTGATGCCCATCGGCGGCTTCAACGGCAGTGACCCCTCCCCCACCCTCGCCCAGTTCAAGCGGTACGTGGCGGACGGCCGCATCCACTATCTCCTGAGCTCCGGTCAGGGCGGCGGCATGGGCGGCCCCGGAGGTGGCGGCAGCAGTGCCATCACCACCTGGGTGGAGAAGAACTACACCAAGGTGACCGTGGACGGCACGACGCTGTACGACCTGACGAAGCCGAAGGACACCTGACGCGGACCCCGCGACTGCCCCGGCCCCGCCCCCGGGGGGGGGGGGGGCGGGGGGGGGCGGGGAGCCATTTAGGGCCCCGGGGGCGCGCCCCAAGGGGTGGGCCGTGGGACCCCGCCCGTGCCCGG
>NZ_JAIUKE010000506.1 GCF_020176795.1 Streptomyces sp. 8L | reverse complement strand
TAGTACACGCCTAACTTACCCCCCCCCGCCGCCGCGCCGCCCGCCCCCCCCCCCGCGCCGCCGGGGGGGGGGGCGGGGCAGTCCGGGTCAGTCCGGGAAGCCTTGTCGGCCACGTGCGGCGCGCACTAAGGTGTGCGCCTTCGTCCCGCGCCGTTCCCGGGTCCGACACCTCGTTCAGGAGTGCACGTGTTCGCTGCCCGCCCCGCCGCTCCCGTCCGCCGCCCGCGCGGCGGCTCCGCGCGTTGTGGCCGTCACGCCCGTACCGCCGTCTCGGCCCTCGCCCTCGCCGCCCTCGTGGTGACCACCGGGGCGACCGCCGCCGCCCCCGGCCCCCCCGCGCGGGGGGGGGCGCCCCCGGCGGGGGGCCCCCGCAATCCCCGCACCGGGCCCGGCCGGGAGA
>NZ_JAIUKE010000505.1 GCF_020176795.1 Streptomyces sp. 8L | reverse complement strand
TCACCAGCCTGTCGCCCGGAGCGGCGACCGGCGCCCAGCTCGCCGCCTGGATCAGAGGGCACTGGAAGATCGAAAACCTTCTGCACCACGTGCGGGACCGCACCTTCCGTGAGGACGACTCAAAGATCCACGTCGGCCGACTCCCACGGGTCATGGCCGGCCTGCGCAATCTCGCGATCAGCATCCACCGCCAGGACGGACACACCAACATCGCCGCCGCCCTACGTCACGCCGCCCGCGACTGCCGCAGACCCCTGATCGCCCTCGGCCTCACCGGATGAACCCGGACAAAAAGCGATCTTGCAACGGACCCTGTCGCGGACGCCGACGCCGGAGTGCTCGCCCAACTGCTGGAGCTGCGGGCCAGGAGTGCCGGCCTCGAAGCTTTGCGCGCGGCGGTCGAGGACGGGACGAGCTCCGAGAGCACCCTCCACGCCTGTCTGAAGAACCAGGAGTGGATCTTCGGCGGCGCTTACGTGGCAGAGCTGGCACGGCGGCAGTACACCTCGGACGCGATCCTCGACATCCCCCTGCTGCGCGGTGACGGGTCCCTTCACGTGGTGGAACTCAAACGCGCGAACGTCAAGGACCTGGTCATACGCCGCAGCGGACACCTCATGCTGGGTGCCCCGGCGCATCACGCGGTGTCACAGGCGCAGAACTACCTCCGCTCCATGGACGAGAACCGTGCGGCCATCCTCGCGCGGCACGGCGTGGACACGCGCAGAGTTTCGGCGACGGTCGTGATCGGCCACCCGGGATACGTCAGAGGGAACGTCACGCGTCATGAGGTCGCGGAAACCCTGCGCACCTACAACACCCATGCGGTACGTATCGAAGTGCTCACTTACGAAACCCTGTTGGAGTCAGCCACTCGCATGCTGGCCCTCTCATCGACCAAGCAGGGCCCTGACCGGACCGAGGAGGCCACGTCGTGACTGAGGAAGAATGTCCTGCGATCGAGCAGGTCCTGGCCCGCCTGTGCGGTGGGCTGATCACCAAGAAGGATTACGTCGGCTATTTCCTCAACGAGCATGGTGAGGAACTTGTCTTCGCCCAGCGGCGAGGTGAGAAGACCGCCCGGCTCTGGCATAGCGACACTGACTGGAAGATGTATCGCGTCGGCGACCACTCAATTCGCGTCGGCGGCGTGATGGAGGGGGTGGTCACGGTGGAGGGCCTCATCATCGATCGCTCCGAGGCGACGTGGCTCTCCTCCTGCCTGGCATCCTCTCGCCACCTGCGCCAGAAACGCGGCTGAGGAGCCGCCGTCCCGGGCCTGGCGACGGGCCGATGGCCTTACGTGCCGTCAGTGACTACGCGGACGGGAGGACGGCCGCGCAATAGTCGGCGGGGGGCAGGTAGCCGTGTTGTTCCACGTAGTGGACGATCATGACCGGGGAGGCGTAAGCGATACCTTGGCGGCCGGTGACACGGATCTCTCCGCTCCCGATGAAGAGATCGCCGCGCGAGGTGTTCTCTCTGGCAGTAAGGAAGTCTGGGCACAGCTCGCAGAAATGCATACCTCGCTGCACGTTCACAGGCTCGCGTGCGAGTTCTACGAGGGCAGGAACCAGGCCGGAAGGCGCGGTTCCGATGTTGAAAGGATGGTCGCGTGAGAGCCAGCCGACATTCAACATCTCTTGGTCGGACGAGTCGTAGGTGTACGGACTGAGATCCGGGTAGTAGGTCACTAGATCACCAGGGTTTCACGTGTTCACGGCAGATGAGGACGTGGACGGCTCCCATTTTATCCGTGACGATCTCGCTGAGTCTCGTGGGGGCGCTTACAGTGATGGACCTGCTGCTGATCGCGAGGTTCCTGGGTCTGTCGACGGTGTAGTCCGGGAGTTTCTTGCCGGGACCGAATGTCTCCACGGCGGGATGATTCCCTCCTGTTTCGATGTCGTGGGCGAATGCGTCCCCGATCCGTTCTCCGTCCTCCACGTAGAACTTGAGCCATGTCCCCGGTGGTACCTGCATGTCCCCGGCGCCGAATTCGTAGTACCCGTGCCCGGAAATCACCTTGGAATTGTCGACCCTGCCCTTTTGGGTGACGCTCTTGGCCCATTCGTCTCCCTCGCCGGGGCCGTGTTTGGGCTGTGGCCGGCGGTCCTGCTCGGGAGACAGACCATGCGGGTCGAGCCACATGATGGGGTTGGAGACGTAGGTGGCCGGGTTGGGCGCGGGGGTGAGCCCGAGTGGGTCGGGGGTCAGGTAGCGGGCGGTTTCCGGGTCGTAGTGGCGGAAGTAGTTGTAATGGAGGCCGGTTTCAGGGTCGTAGTACTGGCCGGGAAAGCGCAGGGGGGTGTAGGCAGTGCTGTCCGACGCCCAGGCGGTGGTGCCCCATAGGGTGCTGCGCGTGTGCCAGGCGATGTCGCCCTGTTCGTCGATGAGTTCGCTCGGGGTGCCGACGAGGTCGGTAATGATGGCGAAGAAGCGTGAGTCGATCTCGTCTTGGGACGCGTCGGCCGCGGCGACGCGTTCCGTCTGAGCGAGCGGGCGCAGGCCTTGATGGTCCCAGGTGAGGGTGACGGGGGCGGGCAGGTCGGGCGAGGTGGTGGTCTGCTCGCAGAGGGTGGTGCCGTCCCAGGTGAAGTCGACGCGTTCGACGACGTTCTCCCCGTCCGCTGCGAGGCGCAGCTTCGCCGTACGGCGGCCGACCGGGTCGTATGTATAGCGCCAGCGGGTGCCGTCCGGCGCCAGGACCGCGGTGAGGCGGTCCTCGGTATCCCATTCGTACCGCCAGGTGTCCCGTTTGCGGGACAGGCGGGTCTTCTGGCGGAGGGTGATGCGGCCGAGGGCGTCGTGCTCGTAGCGGACGTTTCCGGCGCGGATGATGTTCGTGCCGGTGTACGCGCGGGCGCCTCTCGCCTCTTGGCCGGGGTGCCCGGCCGGCCACTGTGCCTGGGTCTGGTTTCCCGCGTCGTCGTAGGCGTACCGCTCCGTCCAACCGGCGGCGTTCACCGCCGTCACCCGGCCGCAGGCGTCCAGGTCGAGGCGGCGGGAGCCGGAAAGGTAGTCGTCGACGCCGGTCACGTTGCCGTCGGCGCGGTAGGTGTAGGCACGGTGCTGCACTACGCGGCCGCCTGTGCCGGTCACCGCCTGGGTGGTCAGCCGCCCCACGGCGTCGAAGGTCTGCTCAAGGACGATCGTGCCCGCGGTGCGGCGGCTCTGCTCGCGTCCTGTCGCGTCGTACGTGAAGTCGATGGCACGGCCCGACGCCACCATGCGGGAGCAGCGGCCCGCTGCGTCGTAGGACCAGCTGGTGGTGGCACCCCTGGGGGTCTTTCGTTCGGCACGGCGGCCCAGGTCGTCGTACGTGTACGTCAGGGTCCTGCCATCGACTGTCTCCGAGCGGAGGCGGCCGTAGCGGTCGCGGAGGAGGACGAGGACCGTCCCGTCGGGGCCTGTCGCCTCCGCCAGTTCGTCGGTGAGGTCGTAGGCGTAAGTGGTGACCTGGTCTGCCGCGTCCTTGCGGAGCACCTGGCCCAGCGTGTTGCGTTCGAAGGACACGACATGGCCGAGGGCGTTCGTACGGGAGGCCAGCCGTCCTGCGGCGTCGTGGACGTAGGTGAGTGTGCGGTCGTCGAAGTCCCTCTCCGCGGTGAGGCGGCCCATCGCGTCGTACGCGTAACTCCACTCCAGCCCCTGAGGGTTGGTGACCTTCGTCAACCGCAGTTCCGTATCGTGGTCGAACTCGTAGCGCACCCCGTCGGGGCCGCTGCGCGCCCTCAACAGGTTGAAGTGGGTGTATTCGTAGCGTGCCACGCCGCCGAGTGCGTCGGTGTGGCTGGTGCAGTTGCCCTCACCGTCGTACGTCCAGGACTCGGTTGTGCCGTCGGGTGCCGTACGGCGGGCGAGGTGTCCCTCGACCGTCCACGCGAGGCGTGAAGTCGCCCCCGTCGGGTCGGTAATCGTGATCGGGCGGCCGAAGGCATCCCGCTCGTAACGGGTCGTCGCGCCAAGAGGATCGGTGACGTGCAGGGGAAGCCCGGCACGGTCGCAAGCGATCCTCGTCGTGCTGCCGAGTGGGTCGGTTATGGAGGTGAGGCGGCCGCCTTCGTCGTAGGTGAAGCTGGTGGTCAGCCCGTCCGGTCCGGTCTGCGACGTGCGGTTGCCGCATGCGTCGAAGCTCTGCCGGATGAGCGAGCCGTCGGTGTTCACCAACTTCGTGGGCAGGCCGAGCTCGTTGTACTCGGCCGTGGCCTCGCGTCCGTCGGGGCGGGTCAGCGTGAGCAGGTTGCCCTTGTCGTCGTACCGGAAGGTGGTCGTGGCGCCCAGGGCGTCGGTGTGTACCAGCAGCCGGTTGTGCCGGTCGCGGCGGTAGCGGGTGACCGCACCCAGGGGATCGGTCTCGGCGATCACCTGGCACCGGTCGTTGACCAGGTATCGGGTGGAGTGACCGAGCGAATCGTTGATTGTGGTGGTACGTTCGCCCGTTGCCGCGTCGACGGGGCCGTATGCGAAGTCCGAGCAGAGGTGACCAGCGGCGCCCGACTGGTGGGTGCAGCGGTCCTCTTCGTCGTAGGCGTATGTGAAGTGGCTGTTGTTGGTGTCGGTCCAGGAGATGATGCGGCCGTGCTCGTCATGGCTGAAGCGGGTCGGCAGTCCTGAGGAACCTGTCACCTCGGTGAGGTGGCCCTCGGTGTACCCGTACCGCAGCAGTTCCTGATCGCTGCCGTCTGCTCCCGCGCCGACCAGATGGACGGCGGTGACGCGGTCGTCCGCGGTCGTGATGCGCAAGCGGTGACCGGCGCTGTGGGCCACGGAGTCGGGCGCGCCGTCGGGGCCGTGCCCGAACGTGATCCAGTTGCCGTTGCGGTCATCGAGCTGCTCCAGTATGGCGAGACCGTCACCCCGGTCTCCAAAGTGCCTTGTCACACCGGTCTCGGGGTCGGTGACCGTGTAACCGTCGTCGACCCGGTCGAGCGGCCACCGTGGCCCGTGACTGGGCAAGGTAGGGACGCCCGGCGCGGGATGCGGGTAGGCGAGGATCAGGGCGTCCTCGCCTACGAGGAGGACGCCCTGGGCGTCGATCTCCAGGCGTTGGTCGAGTGTGGAGGACCAAGTCGGCCCGAACCACCGGCCCTGACGGTATGACGACTCGAACTGCCGCCCGAGGACGAGTGGGAGGCGACCCGGCAGCGCCGTGTCCGTGGCAGACAGCACCATGCGGCCGGTCGCGATATCGACGGGGTCCTTCGCCCATTCCTTGTCGGCGCTTCGCCGGGCGACGTCCTCGGCCCTGTCCTTGACCGCGCTGCGTGCCGCGCTCTCCGCTCCGTCCTCCAGGCCCTCCTTGACAGCGGTCTTCAGACCGAGGCGCAGTCCGCCGGCGGCGAGTCCCGCTCCATCGGTGCCGACGAGTTGCGGGACGAGGCGGCCGAGGAATTCGGAGGGGTCCTTCTTGAAGCCGTCGACGGCTGTCTGGATGAGGCGTTCGGGGTGTGCGGCGGTGGAGACGAGGCCGGACAGGGTCATGCTGGCGTTTTGCAGGTAGGCGGCGGGGTGGGTGAGGTTGTAGGGGTCCGTCGGGTTGAGGCCGCGGGCGAAGGTGACCAGGCCCGCGGTGCCTTTGAGGATGCCGCCGGTGAAGTGGGTGAGTTCGGTGTTGGCGGCCTGGTAGCCGTCGACCATGTCGTCGCCGAGGCGGGAGAGCGGCGGTGGCTCGGCCGGGGCGTGGGCGAGGGCCGTCTTGACCTTGCCCTGCGCTTCGGAGGCGGCGGTGTTGCGCTGCTTGCGGGCCTCGGCCAGCTTCGCGCGGGCTGCTTTCACATCGGCTTTGCCGGGATCGACGAACGGATCGGGTTTGGGGCCCGGGTCCTGGTTCGCGTCGATCTTCGCGTTGTAGGCGTCGACCTTCTTGTTGTACGCGTCGCTCGCGTCCTTGGATGCCTGGACGCCCTTCTTGTACAGCGCCACGGCTTCCTTGGCCTGGCCCTGCGCCCACGTGACGGTGTGGGCGTACGCGTCCAGCGCGCCAGCAGCCGTCTCGCACGCAGCCGATGCCTGGGCCCATTTGGCGGGATGCAGGTCGAACTTCTCCCGGAACGCTTCGCCTCCCTCGCCCTTCCAGCCGGAGGAGTCGATCTTCTTCATCCCCGCCGAGACCTTGTCGAAGGCGGTGTGGAAGTCGGTGAGGTGCTTGGCGCTGTCGCGGATCTTGCCGGGGTCGCCGTGGACGAGTTCGTTGGCTTCCTCGGTCTGGCCGAGCTGCTGTTCGCCGGGGGTGGCGCCGAGGTCGGAGGCGACGTCGTCGCCCCAGTCCTCCACGCTGTCGGCCCAGTCGTGCAGTCCGACGTGGTCGAGTCCGTCGCCGACCTTGTTGGTGGCCCAGTCGACGCCCTCGCCGACCTTCTTCTCGCCCTCGTCGACGAGGTGTTCGCCGTAGCCGAGGCCCTTGTTGATGCCGTCGCCGATGTCCCCGAGCAGGCCCATCAGCCCTCACCGCCGGTATTGTCCTGCCCGGCCGCTTCGGCGCGCGCCTCGGGCGAGGGGCCGAAGGTGTTGTCGAGGTACTGGTTGTACTGGTCGTCGGAGATGCCCGCGAGGCTGTGCAGATTCTCGGGGTTCAGCCCCATCGGCCCCAGGGTGTGGGAGGTCATCACATCGCGGCCGGCGTCCTTCCAGCCCTGCTCACTGTTGGACAGCGCCTGGTCGAAGGACTCCTTGCTGTAGTCCACACTCATCCCGGAGGTGGCGATGTCCTTCCACCCCATCTTCTCCACGTCCTCCTCCGACGCGTACGGATTCCCGATCGCGGCGTTGGTGACGACCTTGAAGGTGCCCTCCATGTACTTCTCGTTCTCGTAGTACGTGCCCGCGGACATCCCCGTCGCCCGGGCCAACGAGTTGCCTTCGTCGACCAGCGCCCGCACCCCCCACTCCCACCGGTCGCAGAACGTCTTCAACTCACCGGTCAAACCCTCGTGCCCGAGCTCCAGCCCCGACAAGGCGATACCGCTGAAGCCGCGGCCGGCTCCGGCTTCACCGACCATGCCCAACTCCCGCAGCTCACCCAGCGCCGCGGTCAGACCCTGTGCGATCAGACCGATCCCCTGGGTTTCCAGATCTCCGCCGTCGCTGCCACTACCGCTCATGCCGCGTCCCCCGGATCGTCGCCGTCCACGTCGATGTCCACCGCCACCGCGTCGGGCACGATGCCCCGCACGGGCGGGAAGACCATGCCGTCCTGCCCGTCCGCGCAGTCCAGCGCCACTCCGCACGGCACCCCCGCCGCAGGCACCGCCACGTCCAGCAACCGCGCCCCGAGGACGCTCTGATACGCCCACTCGCGAGCCCCCTCGCCACGGGCCACCGCGTAACGTGCCAGGGCCTGTTCATCGGAGAACGCCAGAATGAAGCGGATACCGTTGAAGTCCGCTGTGAGAAAGCCACGCTCGGCATCCGTACCAGGGCCGTCACCCAAGGGCACCAGCACCGGGGTACGACGAAATCGCCCCAGCAGCTCCGCGAACGCCCGCCTGCGCGCCGCCACATCGGCCGCCACGACCGAAGGCGCGCCCACCGGCTCCCGTTCCGGCGGCCCAGGCGGGCTCCCTGCCGACGGCCGTCCGGGCTCCGGCTGCGACTCGTCCCGAGGCGGCGGTCCGGACTCGGAGCGATCCTGAGTCTCCGCGGACCGCTGTGACATCTCCGCGACGTCCGCCAGGCGCAACCTGGTCGTGTCGCCCCCGTGGCCCCCGTGGTCAGACATGGAGCAATCATTTCAACGCCGCGAGGGGCGTCGCAACGACGTCACGTCACAGCTTGGTCGCAGGAGGTAGCGATGAAGGATCGGCATTCCACTTCCGGACAGGTAAGACGGTGGCCTGGACAACAAACAACCCCCGGGTCAATGACCTGGGGGTTTATCGTGGAGCGGGTGACGAGAATCGAACTCGCGCTCTGAGCTTGGGAAGCTCATGTTCTACCATTAAACTACACCCGCGAAACGTCGCCGTCGGATCACCGTGGCGTCGTAGCGGTTTGTACTCTACCGCATCCTCCGCCCCCGGGCGCGGCCCCCTCGTGGGTCGTCGTGGGGGCTGGTGTCGTTTCGGGGGCGGCGGAGGTGGTGGGG
>NZ_JAIUKE010000504.1 GCF_020176795.1 Streptomyces sp. 8L | reverse complement strand
CAGCGTGACGAGCATCGCCTGGGCCGCGTCGGCGGCGTCACCACCCGCGTCGCCCGCGGCCGTCTGCAACAGGGTGGGGGCCCCCCCCCCCCCCCCCCCCCCCACGACGTGCACGTCACCACCGGACACGTCCTGACGGCCCGTGACGTGGAGGACTGCCTGGACCGGCTCCGGGCGGCGGGAGAGCAGGTGCAGTGCTGCCTCACCGTGTGGGAGGGGTACCGGCACCTGATGGCGCTGGCCAACGCCCGCCTGGGAGTGCCGGACCTGGACGAGAAGCAGGTCCTGGACCTGCGGGACAAGCTGGCGCTGCGCAACCGGCTCGCCGACGCCGGACTCAGCCGCGGCCAGGCGTCCCTCCTGACCCCCGCCACCCTCGCTGAACGCCTGCGCGAGGGCGGCCGCTGGTTCGTGAAGCCGGTCAGCGGCATCGCCTCCTTCGGCGCGTTCCCCCTCACGGCGGACACGACGTGGAGCGACGTGGAACGCATCACCGCCGAGGCCCGCTCCGACACCGTCTACGCCGACGTGTTCACCGCGCGGCCCGGCCCCGGCGCCCCGGAGGCCGGCGCGGACCGCGGGGCCCTGCCGGGGATGGACTTCCTCGTCGAGAACTACGTGCCGGGGCGGGAGTTCAGCTTCGAGGTGATCGCCGTCGACGCCGAGCCGCACGTCGTGGCGGTGCACGAGAAGTGCGAGGTGACGGAAACCGCGGACACCGTGCTGGAGAACGCCTGCGTCAGCCCGCCCGTCAGCCTGTCGCAGGAGGAGGTCGCCGCCGGGATCCACTGGGTGACGAGGGTGCTGGACGTCCTCGACCTCGACTGGGGGTGTTTCCACGTCGAGGCGCGGCACACCGCGTCCGGCTGGGACCTGATCGAGGTCAACCCGCGCGTCGGCGGCAGCCTGATCTCCCCCAGCGTGGCGGCGCTCACCGGCGGCCCCGGGCTGCTCGACCTCTGGCTCGACTCGCTGCTCACGGCCGACCGGCCGGACAGCTTCGGCGCGACGCTCCGGAGCCTTTCGTTCGCGGCGGACGGCACCACGCCGTGCCGCTCCGCGACGTTCTTCCGGGTCTTCTTCGCCGAGCCCGGGACGATCCGGGCCGTCGGCCTGAACGACGACCTCCCGCTGGAGCCCGTCGTCGCGCACGTCCTGCTCGAACCCGGCGACGTCGTGCACTCATCCTCGCGCGAGGTGTTCCTCGGTCAGGTGCTCTGGCGCATGGACCGAGCCGACCGCGACGCCGTCCTCACCCGGCTGCTGCCCGCCTCCGAGCACGCCATCGAGACCATGTACGAAAAGGAGCGGGGATGACCAGGCCGATCCTCCTCATCGTCGACTACAACCTCAGCCGCGTCGACGAGGTGCGGCACCTGCGCGACCACGCGCGCGAACGCCACGGCGCGAGGGTCGTGCTCGTCCGCGCCGACCCGACCGAGTTGGACCGCCGTATCGCCGACGAGGTGATCGACCTCGACCCGCTGCGCGACGACTTCGCCGAGATGGGGGAGAAGCTGCTCGGCGACCGGCGCGAGCACATCAAGGCGGGCATCGTCTTCTCCGACAACGCCGTGTGCAGCGGCGCCGAACTCCTAGAGCGGCTCGGGGTCACTGTCGACGCGTCGCGGCCGGCCGCCGGCGCGTTCTCCAAGTACCTCTACCGGCTGAGCGAGGCGCGCGTGGCCGACCTGCTGCGGGCCCAGCGCGTCATGGTGCCCGCGTGCGCCGAGATCGCCTCGCTCGACCAGCTGAGGACGTTCGCCGCCCAGTACCCCGGGGGCTTCATCGTCAAGCCTGCCGCGGAGGGGAACAACCGGGGCGTCGTCGTGGTCCGGCCGGGTGACGACCTCACGGCGGTGTTCGCCGAGGTCCTGCCCTACCGGGACGGCGGCGTGATAGCCGAGGAGCTCATCCCGTACCGCAGGGAGTACTCCTTCGACGGGCTGGGACCGCTGGAGTTCCTCACCGAGAAGATCAGCGCGCCCGGCCGGTACCCGGTCGAGATCGCCCAGGTCCTGCCCGCCCGGGTGGCCGAGCACGAGCGCGCGACGCTGGTGCGGGCGGGCCGCCAGGCCAACCTGCTCGTCGGGCAGTGCGACGGGCCCTTCCACAACGAGATCAAGCTGAGCGACGACGGCCTGCGCGCCGCGGTGGTGGAACCCAACCGGCGGCCGGGCGGCATGAAGATCTGGTCGCTGGCCCGCTGGGTCTACGGCGTCGACCTGCACCGCCTCTGGGTCGACACGGCCTTCGGGACCGCCCCAGGCGCGCCGGACCTGGTGCCCGGGTGCGCGGCGGCGACCGTACTGCTCGGCGTCGCCAGCGACCGCTCGTTCAGCCCGGACGACGTCATGGCCGGCACGGACCCGTTCGCCGACGCCGTCCGGCGCACCGCCGAACGCCTCGGCCTGGCCGAGGGGGCTCTGACCGTCGCGGAGTTCTCCTGGCTGTCGGCCGGGCGCCGCGACCTGCACGCCGTCGCCCGCGACAATGCGGACTTCGCGGCCCAGGGCTGCGTCGTCCTGCGCGGTGGTGGCGCCGACCTGCGCACCGTCGTCCACGCCCTGCGCGAGACCTGGTCGGACGCCCTGGACCGGGTCCTTTGCGCCCCCGCATCCCTGAGGAACGCCCGATGAAGATCCTCGTCCTGCACCGCGTGCCGTACTTCAAGATCGAATACCACCGGGGCATCTCCCACGACCGGCACGACGTCACCTACTTCGGCACCGACCAGGCACTCGCCACCCTGCCGCCGCACCTGCGCTGCGAGCGGGTGAGCCGTCCGGGTCTGCGCACGGCCTTCGAGGAGGCCCGGGACTGGATCGCCCACCGGCCCCGCCACTTCGACCGGGTGATCTCCGTGTCGGAGTACGAACTGCTCGACGCCGCCCTGCTGCGCGAGCACCTCGGCGTGCCCGGCGCGCCAGCCGACCAGGTGGCCCTGTCCCGCGACAAGGTCCTGATGAAACAGGCCGTCGAGGGCGCCGGTCTGCGCGTGCCCCGCTTCCTGCCGCTGCCGCGCTTCCTGGACCTGGCCGGCCGGGTGCCGTGGGAGGGCCGGAGCGTGCTGAAGCCGCACCGAGGCGCCTCCAGCGAGGACATACTCGTCTTCGACACCCCCCGGCAGGCCGCCGCGGCGGTCACGGCCCGCCGCACCGGTGTTCCCCGGCTCGACGCGGGGGAGGACCTGGCGGACTTCGAGGTGGAGGAGTTTGTCTCCGGGGCGATCCGGCACTTCGACGGCCTGGTCCAGGGGGGCGAGCTGCTGGTGCTCACCGCGAGCGAATACGTCGGCACCTGCCTGGGGTACGCGCAGGGCAGCCCCCTGGGGTCGTTCCAGCTCGCCCTCTCCCAGGAGGAACGCGCCTGGGTCGCCCGTGCCTTGGCGGCCGTGCGCATCGAGGACGGCAGCTTCCACCTGGAGGCGATCGCGCACCGCGGGGAGACGGTCTTCCTGGAGGTCGGCAACCGGGTCGGCGGCGCCGACGTCGTGGCGGCCGTCGAGCTGGCCACGGGCGTCCACCTGCCCTCGTACGAACTGCGCGCCCTGCTCGGCGAACGCGTCACCGGCACGCTTCCCGAACCGCCCGCCGATGCGCGCCTGTACGGCTGGTTCGTCTGCCCCGGCCACCACCTGGCCGGACGGGAGTTCCAGGGGCTCGACGGGACGGCCGCGTTCCGCGACCACCCCTCCGTGATCGCCTGGAACGAACTGCCGCCCGGCTCGCCGCTGCCCCGCCACATCACCTACCAGTCTGGTGAGACGGTGCTCGCCGGGATCGTCGCGAGCGACACCCTCGAGGGCGGCCGGCGCTGGATCACGGACCTGTTCGCCTCGCTGTCGGTCCGCACCCGCCCGGCCGAGGAACAGGTGCCGGCATGAGGGCGCGGAACACGTCGGGCGCGGCGGGCGCCGCCGCGGCCGGGCCGTCGGCGCCGGGACGGGCGCGGTCATGACGGCGCTCGACGATCTCGCCG
Source organism: Streptomyces sp. 8L (assembly GCF_020176795.1). Classification (GTDB taxonomy): domain Bacteria; phylum Actinomycetota; class Actinomycetes; order Streptomycetales; family Streptomycetaceae; genus Streptomyces. Next base: position 4,115 of record NZ_JAIUKE010000504.1, on the reverse strand, counting down.
ACCGGTACGTGGACGAGCTGGCCGTCCTGGACCCCTGCCTCGCCGGGGCGATGGGCATCGTCGGCCAGGAGACCGGACTGACCGACTTCGGACCCGTGGCCGTCCGGGAACGGGCGGACTGGGCGCGGCACCTGCTGAAGGCGCTCGACGGCACCCCCGTGGCCGGCGAGGCGGAGCGCGTCGCCGCCGCGGTGCTGCGGGAACGGCTCGCCACACAGGTGGCGCTGGCCGACACCGACGCCTACGGCACGCTGCTGGACACCCTGGACGGGCCCGTCCAGCGCGTACGGCAGGCGGTGGGTCTGCTCGATCGGGGCCGCGACACCGCCTGGGAGTCGCTGCTCGCGCGGCTGTCGGCCGTCCCGCGGGCGCTGACCGGGCTGTGGGACAGCCTGGAGGTCGCCCGACGCCGCGGCCGGGTGGCGCCGTACCGCCAGGTGATCCGCAACGTCCGGGAGTGCCATGACGTGCGGGAATATCTGACGGGTCTGCCCGCCGGGCACGGGGACGGCCCGCTGCGCGGCCCGCTGGAGGGGCCCGCGGCGGACGCCGGCCGTGCGCTGGCGGGGCTGGCGGAGTACCTGTCCGGACAGCTCACGCCCCACGCTCCGCACGCGGACGCGGTCGGCGAGGAGCGCTACCGGCTGGGCGTACGGGAGTTCCTCGGGATCCGGCTGGACCTCGCGGAGACCTACGCCTGGGGCTGGGAGGAACTGCGCCGCATCCAGCGGGACATGACGGCGACGGCGGCACGCATCGCTCCCGGCGAACCCGTGCCCGGCGTCCTGGCGGCGCTCGACAACGACCCCCGCCACCGCATGACGGACCGGGCGCAGTTCCGGGACTGGCTCCAAGAACTCGCCGACACCGCCATCGCGGACCTCGACGGGACCCACTTCGCGATCCCCGCACCGCTGCGGCGCATCGACTGCCGCATCGGCCCTGCCGACGGGCCCGCCTACTACCTGGCACCCAGCGAGGACCTGTCGCGTCCCGGCACGGTCTGGTGGACCAGGCCCGAGCCGGGCGAGCCGATCCGGACGTGGACCGTGCCCGGCACGATGTTCCACGAGGGGGTCCCGGGCCACCACCTCCAGCTGGGTGTGACCACGCTCAATACCTCCCGGCTCAACCGGTTCCAGCGGCTGTCGTGCGAACTACACCCGGGACACGTCGAGGGCTGGGGCCTGTACGCCGAGCGGCTGATGGACGAACTGGGACACCTCGCCGACCCGGCCTACCGGCTGGGGATGCTGGCCACCGGGCAACTGCTGCGGGCCGCACGGGTCGTACTCGACATCGGGCTGCACCTGCGCCTGCGCATCCCCGTGGGCACCGGGTTCCACGAGGGGGAGCGCTGGACGCCCCAACTGGGCCGCGCGTTCCTCACGGAGCACTGCGGGCTCGGCCCCCCGGGGTTCATCGACTTCGAGATCGACCGGTACCTGGGACGACCGGGACAGGCCCTGGCCTACAAGCTGGGGGAGAAGGTGTGGCTGGAAGCGCGGGAGACGGCCCGCCGCCGTGACGGCGCCGCCTTCGACCTCCGGCAATTCCACCACCACGCGTTGACGCTGGGCCCGATGGGCCTGGATCTGCTACGCGCGGAACTGGCCCGCGGGTCCGGGTCCGGGGCCGCGGAGCAGGCACGTACAGGACACCTGCCGGCGGAGCACACGGCACGACGAGGAAGCGAGCGGATCGGATGATCACGGCAGTGGGACACGCCGACCTGACCCCGGCCACCTGGGAACTGGTGCGGACCGGACTGCGCGCGCACCTGCGGGGCCTGCCCCCCGACACGCCGGCCCTGGTACGCGCCGGCGCCGGACTGCAGCTGGCGTTCGGGCGGGTGGCGCACGAGCTGGGGCGGCGCCTGGTAGTCCTGCTGCCGGAACACGGCGACGCGCCTCCCGGCGGCAATGAGGGCGCGCTGCGGGCGCACCGGGAGCTTCGAGCCCTAGCCGCGCAGATCCGGCTGCTGCCGCTCGACCCGCTGGACCGGGATGCCTGTGTGAGCGCGGACGAACGGCTGGTCGCCGGGTGCAGCCGGCTGCTGGCCGTCTGGGACGGCTCACCGTCGAGCGGCCAGGATGCCACGGCCCACATGGTCGCCTACGCCCGGGCCCGCGGGATCGCCGTGGACGTCGTCTGGCCCGCAGGGGCCGCGCGTGAAAGGCCTCGGAACGCCGCGCCGGTGCGCGTGCCCTGAGCGTCCTGCGGGCGGCCGTCGCCTCACCCGGGGGGCGGACCGCTGGTCTTGCGCACGTGGGTGGTGTCGGCATCCAGCGGGGCGCCGTCGGTGCCGGTCGGCTGCAGGTCCGGCACGCGTGCGCCGTGCTGGTCGACCAGAGTGGAGTGCGGCTCGCCGGGCGCGAAGGCGTGGTGCTCCCCCCACTGGCGCAGGGTGAGCAGGACGGGGAAGAGGGCGCGGCCCGCGTCGGTGAGCACGTACTGCCGGCGGCGGCCCGACGGCGCGGCCTGCTGGGTCAGGATCCCGTGGTCGATGAGCTTGCGCAGGCGGTCGGTGAGGATGTTGCGCGCGATGCCGGTCCGTCGCTGGAACTCGGTAAAGGACCGCGCCCCGTCCATCGTGTCCCGCACGACCAGCAGGCTCCACCGGTCGCCGACCAGGTCGAGCGTGCGGGCCACCGGGCAGTCGGGATCAGTCCAGGCGGCGCTCGGCAGGCCGGTGGAAGTGCTCGGCATGACACCTCCCGATGAGTTGCGGATTGAAACCATCATGCCCTACGGTCAAAAACAGTTTCACTTTGCTACTTATTTCGATAGGGAGGTGCGATGGACGTCTGGCGACGGTTACTCCTCGCGACCGTGTGCGGTGTCGCGGTGGCGAGCATCTACTCTGCGCAAACGGTGCTGCCGCCGATGGGCGACAGCCTCGGGGTGTCGGCGGAACACGCCGGGTGGATCGTCTCCACCGGCCAGTTCGGCTACCTGGTCGGCCTGGTGCTGCTCGTGCCGCTTGGCGACGTGGTCACCAACACGCGCCGTCTGATCGCGGTGCACATGACCATCACCGCGGCTGGCCTGTTCGTGACAGCCGCGGCCTCGGCCGCCTGGACGGCCTTCGCCGGGCTCGCCCTCGCCGGAATGTTCGCCGTCGTCGTCCAGACCACCGTGGCCTACGCCGCGACGGTCTCACCGCCCGCCGAGCGCGGACGCACCATCGGGGTCGTGACCTCCGGCGTGGTGGTGGGCATTCTGGGCGCGCGGTTCGTCACCGGCGTGCTCGCGCAGGCGTGGGGCTGGCGCAGCATGTACGTCGTGCTCGGCGCGCTCGCCCTCGCCCTGGCGGCCCTCGTCCTGCGCGCCCTGCCGCCCGAGGGCGACACCCGCCGGCCCGCCGGCTATCGGCAGGCCCTCTTCTCGCTGGGCGGGCTGTTCGCGGAGCGGCTCTTCCTGACGCGCGGCCTCATCGCATTCTTCCTGTTCGCCTCGTTCGGCACCCTGTGGAGCGGCCTGTCCCTGCCGCTCGCGGACGCGCCCTGGCACCTGAGCGAGAGCCAGATCGGACTGTTCGGCATCGCCGGACTGGCCGGCGCGCTCGGCGCGGCACGCGCAGGACGGTGGGCCGACGCCGGACGGGCGGTCCCAGCCAGCGGCCTCGCGCTGGCACTGCTCATCGTCTCCTGGGCCGCCACCGCGCAGTTGCCCTGGTCGCTGTGGCTGCTCGCCGTCGGCATCGTGGCGCTGGACTTCGCGGTCCAGGTGGTGCACGTGAGCAACCAGCACGTGCTCACCACCGCCCACCCGGAGCGCACCAGCAGCGTGATCGGCGGCTACATGGTCTTCTACTCCCTCGGCTCCGCCCTCGGCGCGGCCGCCACTACCTCCGTCTTCTCCTCCCACGGCTGGGGTGCCTCCAGCCTCCTCGGGGCCGCGTTCGCGACCTGCGCGCTGATCGTCTGGGCGACCGACGCCCGCCGGCGCTCCGCCGCCGCGCGGACCGGCGCCGACACCACGGACGCGCACCGCAGCGAGGAGCGCCGGAGCGACGACGCCCAGCAGGACCGGCCGCTGCCGGACTGCTCCGAGGTCTTCTGAGAAGCCCACGGCCCTGGCCCCGCCGCACGACGGCAGGCCTGGCCCCGGTC
>NZ_JAIUKE010000503.1 GCF_020176795.1 Streptomyces sp. 8L | reverse complement strand
GGCCCCGGCCCCCGTACCGCTCCGAGAGGCCCACGGGCCGGCCGCGGCCGGGCTCGGGCGGGGCACAGGGGGGCCGCGCCCCCGTCCGCTCCCCGTACCGCACGGGCGGTGTGACCGGGGTCCGCGCGCCGGGCGGACGGGGCGCGAGACCCCCGTACCCGGGCGGCAGGCCCCCGTACCCGGGTGGCAGGCCGCCGGGGCGGCGGCCGGGCGGACGGCGGGGCGCCCGCGGCGCGCCGAAGCCGCGGTGGGCGGCACGGCTGGCGACGACGCTTTCGGTACTCGTGCTCGGCGCGGGCGGCATCGGGCACGCCGTCGTGACGAGCCTGGACAGCGGGATCGGCCGCGTCGACGCGTTCAAGGACATGAAGAACAGGCCGTCGGCGGGCCACGGCATGAACCTGCTGCTGGTCGGCACCGACGGCCGGTCCGCCCTCAGCAAGGCCGAGAAGCAGAAGTACCGGCTCGGCGGGGCGCCCTGCCACTGCACGGACACGATCATGCTGGTGCACCTGGCGGAGGGCGGGAAGCGGGCGAGCGTGGTGAGCCTGCCGCGCGACACCTACACCCGGCTGCCCTCGGGCACCGGCGGGGCCGCGGGCGCGCGGCACGGCACGCACCCGGCGAAGCTCAACGCGGCGTACGCGGAGGGCGGCCCGAGCCTCACGGTCAGCACTGTCGAGTCGATGACGGGCGTGAAGATCGACCACTATCTGGAGGTCGACTTCACGAGCTTCATGAAGACGGTGGACGCCCTCGGCGGCGTGCAGATCTGCACGCCGAGACGGCTGAAGGACACGAACACCGGCCTCGATCTGGCCCCCGGCACGCACCGGCTGAACGGCGGGCAGGCCCTGCAGTACGTACGGTCGCGGCACATCGAGGGCGACGCCAGCGCCGACCTCGGGCGGATGCAGCGGCAGCAGCGGTTCGTGGCGGCGACGATCGAGCGGGCGACGGACAGCGGAGTGCTGCTGAACCCGGTGCGGTTCAAGGGCGTCGTCTCCGCCGCGCTGGGCTCGGTACGGGCCGACGCCGGATTCGGCCCCGAGCAGCTGCTGGCGCTCGGCGAGGCGATGCGCGGCTTCTCGCTCTCGTCGTCGGAGTTCGCGTCCGTGCCGCTGGCCGAGCACGGCGTGACGCTCAAGGGCATCGGCTCCGCGGTGAAGTGGGACCCGGTGAAGGCGAAGAAGCTGTTCGCCGACCTGCGCGCCGACAAGCCGCTCTCGCCCCCGCACCCGACCAGGGCCCCGGCCGGGCGGCGGGCGACGGTGGTGGATGTCGCGCCGCGCCAGATCCGGGTGCAGGTCTACAACGGCACGGCGGTGGACGGTCTCGGCAGCCGGGTCGACGACGCGCTGAAGGCGACGGGCTTCGACACGACCCGGCGGCCGGAGACGAAGCCGGAGCTGAAGGCGGCGCGGACGGTGGTCGAGTACGACCCGCGCTGGGACCGCTCGGCCCGCTCCCTGGCGACGGCGCTGCCGGGCAGCCGGCTGAAGGCCGTGAAGGGGCAGGGGGCGACGCTGAAGGTCGTGGCGGGAACGGACTTCACCAAGGGGGCGCCCGGCCGCGCGGAGGAGGCGCCGGCCGGCGCGTTCGGCACGGTCACCGGCGACGAGGTGACCTGCCCCTGAGGGGGCCGGGGGCCTGAGCGGCCCGGGGCCTGGGGGTCAGGGGGCCTGAGCGTCCCGAGAGGCCCGACGAGCGCGTGAGGCCCGAGGGGGCGCGGAAGCCCCCGCGTGAGCGCTTCCCGGTCGACTCGCTGTGGCGCCCCCCCCCCCCCCCCGGGGCCCGGGGGGGCGGGGCCCCCCCCCCCCCCCCCCCCCCCCGGGGCGGGGGCCCCCGGGGGGGGGGGCGGGGGGGGGGGGGGGCCCACGCCTGCGGCCCCCCGGCGTGAGCGGTCTCACAGTTGTGTGGATACCGGTGGCATTGCATCAGGTTGGCAACAGGCCCGGTGCGATTTAACCCATGATCTGTATGGGGGACGGCGGGGGCCTGCACACTGGTCCGCATGAACGAGTGGCCCGAAGGATGGAACGGCGACCGCGGCGAGCGCCCCGAGCGCTACGGCCGCGGCAGCGCCAGCGCGGAGCCCGAGGGGGCGCGAGCGATGCCGCACGTCCAGCGTGGAAGCGTCCCGCCCCGCCAGCGCGGGAGATACGGCGTGCCGCAGCAGGCGCCCGGATACGACGACCCGTACCGCGGCCAGGGCGACCCCTACGGGCAGGGCTACGACAGCGGCTACAACACCGGCCAGGTGTACGGCCACAACGGCCCGGCCGGCCCCGCCGGCCCCGGGCAGGGCCCCGGCGGGGGCGGCCCGTACGGGCCCGGCGGCCCGACGGCCAGGCCCCGGCGCCCCGCGAACTGGGGCCGCCGCATCAGGTACGGCGTGCTCGCGCTCGTCGTGGTGGTGCTGGGTGTCTCCGTCGGCACGTACTTCTGGGCGGACTCGAAGCTCCACAAGGACGTCGATCTGTCGAAGGTGATCGACCGGCCCGCGCAGGGCGCCGGCACGAACTACCTGATCGTCGGCTCCGACAGCCGCAAGGGCATGACCAAGGAGCAGGAGAAGCAGCTCCACACCGGCGGCGCCGAGGGCCAGCGCACCGACTCGATGATGATCCTGCACGAGGGCGCGGGGGGTCCCTCGCTGATCTCGCTGCCGCGCGACTCCGACATAACGCTCCCGTCCTTCAAGGGCGCCGAGTCCGGCAAGATGTACCCGGCCGCCCCGAACACGCACATGAAGCTGAACGCGGCGTACGCGACGGACGGCCCGACGCTGCTGGTCCGCACGATCGAGGCGGAGACGAACCTGCGCATCGACCACTACGTCGAGATCGGCTTCTCCGGCTTCGCGAACGTCGTGGACGCGATAGGCGGCGTCGACATGAACCTGCCGCAGGGCTTCAAGGACAGCTACTCGGGCGCCGACTTCAAGGCGGGCGAGCAGACGCTCAACGGCCAGCAGGCGCTGGCGTACGTACGGACCCGGCACGCGTTCGCGACCAGCGACATACAGCGCGAGAAGAACCAGCAGAAGTTCCTGTCGGCGCTCGCGTCGCAGACGGCGACGCCGAGCACGATCCTCAACCCGTTCCGGCTGTACCCGGCGCTCGGGGCCGGTCTTGACACGCTCTCGGTGGACAAGGACATGTCGCCGTACGCGCTGGCCAAGATGTTCTTCGCGATGAAGGACGTGACGGGCGGCGACGGGGTGTCGATGACGATGCCGGTGTCGGGCAGCAGCGGCGGCAACCTCGTCTGGGACCAGGCGAAGGTCAAGGAGCTGGTGAACCAGCTGAACAACGGCCAGAAGGTCACCGTCACGGACAACTGAGGCCGCACGCTCCGGGCCGGGCCACTCGTCCGGGGCGGGCGCGCACGAGGGCCGTCGGCGCTTCCCACGGGGAGCGCGGGCGGCCCTTCGCCGTGCGCGCGTCGCGGCGGCCCGCTGGCCGTCCGGCGCTACGACTCCGTCGGGTCCCCGGCGGTGAGGTTACGACTCCGGTTCCGGGTTCCCGGCGGTGAGGTAGCGCTCCGCGACGGCGTGGTTGTAGCGCTCGAACATCTCGCCCAGCGTGCGCAGGTCCTGCTCGCTCCAGTCCCCGAGCAGCCGCGCGAAGCCGTCCGTGCGCTCCCGCCGTACGCTCTCCGCGCGCGCCAGGCCCTCCTCGGTGGGGCTGATCAGGGCGCGGCGCCGGTCCGGGGGTTCGCAGCGGCGCTCGACGAGGCCCGCGCGCTCCATGACGGCGATCTGCCGCCCGGCGGTGGACGGGTCGAGGCCGAGGCGGTCGGCGAGGGTGCGGATGTCCATGCGCCCGTCGTCGGCGAGGGTGCGCAGCATCAGATAGCCGGAGCGGTCCAGGTGTTCGTGGACGTCGGTGCGGCGGTAGAGCAGTTCGAAGTTCCGGTTGAGGACCGCCGTCTGCCGCTCGATGCGCCGGAGCGCGGCCGTGCCGGCGGCACCCGCGGCCCCGTCGCCCGCCGGGGCGCTCGCTCCTCGCGGTTCACGACCGCCGAAACCATCCGCACTCGAACCCACGGCTCCATTGTCCTCCGTCGAACCATGTCCGCAGTACCGGCACCATACCTGTTATTGTATGCATAGTACAAGCAAATACAGCGGTGGTGGACCCTGCGGGAAAGGGGCGCAAATGGCCTGGCTCGTGCGTGGTGGAACATCCGGGATACGCGACAAGATCCTCGCTTCCGACCCGGGGCTGAGCAGGCTCCACCAAGCAGTGAGCGCCGCCGTGTCGATGTCCACGGCCATGGCCATGGAGTACGGCTTCGCCACCGCCCTGGGCCAGAACGCGCAGGGCACCCTCGTGACGATCATGCTCGGCACGATGATCGCCATGATGGGCTCGATGGCCCTCGGCGGCATCCCCGCCAAGGCACAGGCGGCGACCGCGGCGGGCTTCCCCGTGGCCCTCGGCGCCGGCCTCTTCCTCGGCATCCTCGCGGGCGGCAGCACGACGCTGATGCTGTGCGTGTTCGTGGCCGTGATGTTCGCGGCCGTCTACATGCGCCGCTTCGGTCCCGCGTTCTTCTTCTACGGCTTCATGGTGTGGATGGGGTACTTCTTCGCCGCCTTCCTGCACCCCACGCTCGGGCAGCTGCCGCTGCTGCTGGCGGCCGTGGCCCTGTCGGCGGCCTGGGTCCTGCTGCTGTCGCTGACGCTGCTGCGCACCCGTGCCCGCCGCACCCTGCGCGGCGTCCGGCGGGCGTTCGACGCCCGCGCACGCGCCGTCGCACGCGCGGGCGCCGACCTGCTCCAGAACGAGGACCCCCGCAGGACGCCCCGGCTGCGCCGGGCGCTGCACGCCCGCCAGCTGCGGCTCGGCCGAGACCGCGCTGATGATCGAGGCCTGGTCGGGCACGCCGGGGGCGCTGCCGGGCGGCGGCTGGACGGGCCCCTCGCTGCGCCGCCGCGTCCTCGACCTGCAACTCGCCGTCGAGGCCCTCGCCACGGCCGCGGACTCGCTGTGCGCCGCCGACCGCCCGACGCGCGCCGAGGCGGTCCGTATCGCACGCGCCCTGGCCGACCGGGACTTCGCCACCGTGGAGCGGCTGGCCGTGCCGCTGCTCGACCCGTCCGCCCTGGTGCCGCGGCCCGTCGGAGCGCGCGGACCGGGTCAGGTCACGGGTGACCCGGCCGGCCCGTCCGACGGCCGGTGGGCCGCCCACCACCTGGCCGCCGCCGCCCTGGAGTACGTGGACCTCGCGCGCCTGAGCGACGCACCGCCGGTGACCGCACCGAGCGGCCAGGGCTACGAGCCCGCCGTACAGCTCGCGATGGGCAACCTGCCGGGCTCCGCCGCCATAGCGGGCTCCGTCGCGGCGCGCGGGCGCCACTGGAACGCCTTCGCCCGCATGAGGCTCTCCACCCGGCAGGCCATCCAGGTGACCGTCGCGGGCGGGCTCGCGATCCTCGTCGGCCGGGAGATCAACGAGCAGCGCTACTACTGGGCCGTGATCGCCACGTTCGTCGCCTTCACCGGCACCGCGACCCGCTCCGAGACGACCCTCAAGGCGACCAACCGCGTCGCGGGCACCCTGGTGGGCCTCGGCGCGGGCATCGGCCTCGTGCACATGACGGCCGGGCACACGCTGACCGCGCTGGCCGTGATCATCCTGGCGATGGCGTGCGGCTTCTACCTGGTGCGCATCTCGTACGGCCTGATGATCTTCTTCGTCACGATCATGGTGTCGCAGCTGTACAGCATCCTGCACGAGTTCTCGCCCGGCCTGCTCATGCTGCGGCTCGAAGAGACCGCCGCGGGCGCGGCCATCGGCATCCTGGTGGGCCTGCTGGTGCTGCCGACCAGTACCCGCGACACCGTGCACAGCGCCCGTACGACGTTCTTCTCGGAGGTCTCCGCGCTGCTGGACGGCGTCGCGGGCCGTCTCGACGGCTCGCGGCCCGCGGCCGATCTGGACGCCATGGCCCGCGCCATCGACCACCAGGTGCGCGGCCTCGCGCTGGTCGCTGGGCCGCTGACCCGGCCGATGGTCTGGGGCAACGACCCGAAGACGACGCGGCACCGGCTCACCCTGTACGCGGCCGTCTCCCGGCGCTGCCGGGCGCTCGCGCTCGCGCCGCGGCGGATGACCGACCCCGCGGGCGCGGCCGGCTTCGCGGGAGCCGCGCGCTCGCTCGCCGCCGCGGCCGCCCACCTGGCGGCGCACCCTGCGCTCACCGCGTCCCCGCACCGCGAGGTCGAAGCGCACCTGCGGGACGCCGAGTACGTACTGCTCGAGCGCGGGCCCGAGCGGCAGGAGGCGCTGCCGCCGGTGAGCCTGCCGCTGCTCCAGCTGAACCAGCTGCTGCGTGAACTGGCCGCCGTCCGGCCGGTGTCGGGGCCCAAGCACCGCAGGACCGCGCCCCCGAAGCTGCGCCTGCTCGCGAGCGCGGCATCCGGCGGGGCGGCATCCGGCGGGGCGGCCCCCGCCGGGGTGCCCGCACTGTCCGACGCCCGCATCGCCACCGCCCTCCCGTCCGGGGAGCCCTGCGCGCGGGAGTCGGCGTACGTGGCGGACACGGCGTACGCCGCCGACAACGATGACCGGCTCCCCCGCTGAGCGGCGGGGGACGCGCCGCCCCCGGCCGCCTCGTCGGCGGACGACGCCCGTCGGCGCGTGAGCCCGTCAGCCGAAGAGGCGGTGCGAGGCGCGGTAGACGGGGTCCGTGAGGGCCGGGATGTCCCGGTAGACCTCGTACATCCGCTGGTAGAGGGCGTGCGTCGGCCCGTCGGGGGTGAATGCCCCGCCCGGCCGGACCATGGCGTCCACGGCCTCCGCGAACGTCCCGTACGTCCCGAGGCCGACGGCCGCGCAGACGGCCGCGCCGAGCCCCGCCGCGCCCGCCACGGCCGGGCGGCGCGCGGGCAGGCCGAAGACGTCGGCGACGATCCGCATCATCAGGTCGGAGTGGGAACCGCCGCCTGAGACGACGACCCCGGTGAACTCCGTGCCCAGTTCGCGGGCCATCCGCGTCCCCGCGCCGTACACCGTCAGGGCGAGGCCCTCAAGGATCGACCGGTACAGGTGGTAGCGGCCCTGGCGGCCGTCGAACCCGAGGACGGTGCCCTTGCGGTACGGGGCTTCGGCGGGCGCCAGCCAGTCAAGGACGGTCATCAGCCCGTCGGAGCCTGCCGGGACCTTCGCCGCCTCGCCGTTGAGGTGGTCCTCCACGGAGAGGCCGGCCGCGCGGGCGCCCGCCGCCGCCTCCTCGCCCAGCAGGTCGCGGTACCAGCTGACGGTCCACATCCCGCGCCGTACGCCCTCGCTCTCGTACAGGTACGCGCCGGGCTCGCTCGCGTAGTTGGTCCAGAACGCGTCGGCGTCCCGCACGTGGCGCTTCCCCACCGTCATGCCCGCGACGTACGTGCCGAGCGAGACGAGCAGGGTGTCCGGGGACCGCAGGCCGCAGCCGAGCGCCTCGACCGCCTTGTCGTTGGCGGTGGCCACCACCGGCAGCCCCTCGGGGATACCGGTGTGCCGGGCCGCCGCCGCGGTGACCGTGCCGAGCACCTCCCCCGGCATGACCAGGTCGAGCAGCATGGAGCGCGGGACACCCGCCTCGGCGAGGACGTGTTCGTCGTCGCTCCACTGCCAGGTGTCCGGGTCCAGCGGCCAGTTGCCCGCGTAGTTGGCCGCCGTGTCCCGCAGCCGGCCGGTCATGCGGTGGGTGAGGTGGCCCGAGGACGTGGTCACGTACGCCACCGACGGATCGGTGTGCTCGTACGGCCGCCCGGCCCGCTCGTCCATCCAGCTCATCACAGGCCGGGCCAGTTCGCCGTCCGCCCTCAGCAGGGCCCGGCAGAAGCGGATCGTGCACAGGCCGACGCCGGCGATGTCGGCGGGGTCGCCGGGGAACGCCGCCATGGCGCGCCGGGCCGCGGCCCCGATCGAGGTCCACAGGTCGTCGTCCGGGTGCTCCACCACGCCGGGGCGCGGAGTGGCGTACGGCCGAAGGGCCGGGCCGGCCCCGGCGACGGCGGTGCCGCGCTCGTCGAAGATGGTCACCTTGGAGCTCTGCGAGCCGTTGTCGATGCCGATGAAGTAGCGGGTCATGGCCACGTCCGGGGGTGCGGCCCGCCCGGACGGCGCCGTCCTGGCGGGGAGGGAGAGGAAGGGAGCGGGGGGTAGCGG
>NZ_JAIUKE010000502.1 GCF_020176795.1 Streptomyces sp. 8L | reverse complement strand
ACCCCGTCCACCCCGGCCCCGTCGTTGGCCCCGACCGACAGCGAGGCAGCGCCCCCGGGACCCGTCGCGGTCCCCGCCCGGCGCGGCACGAGCGAGGTCGACGCGGTGATCGCGGGACGCAGTTCGGTCATCACCTCGTCGGGCGTTGGCCGGTCCGCGGGGTCCTTCGCCAGGCACCGGCGCACGAGCGGCACGAGCACGGCGGGCACCCCGCTCAGGTCGGGTTCGTCGTGCACGACGTGATAGGCGACGATGTACGGGCTGTCCGAGTCGAAGGGCCCCCGGCCCGTCGCCGCGTGCACCAGCACCGCCGCCATCGCGAACACGTCGGCGGGCGGCCCGACGGCGCGGGGCCGCTGGAACTGCTCGGGAGCCATGAACGGCGGCGTGCCGATCAACTTGCCCGTCTCGGTGTGCAGATCGCTGTCGGCGGGGCGGGAGATGCCGAAGTCGATGACGCGCGGCCCGTCCGGCGCGAGCAGCACATTGCTCGGCTTCAGGTCGCGGTGGACGACACCGGCGCGGTGGATGTCGCGCAGCCCCTCGGCGAGCCCGGCGGCGAGCCGCACCAACTCGCCCGCGTTCAGCGGCCCGTTCAGCCGCACCTGGTCCGACAGCGTCGGACCGTCGATGAACAGCGTGGCCATCCAGGGGCGTTCGGCGTCCGCGTCGGCGTCCACGACCGGAGCGGTGAACGCGCCGCTGACCCGCCGCGCGGCGGCGATCTCCTGCCGGAAGCGGGCACGGAACTCGGGGTCGGACGCGTACTGCTCGTGCACGACCTTCACCGCGAGGCGCAACCCGGAGGCCGAGGTGGCCAGATGGACGACGCCCATCCCGCCACTGCCGAGTGTGCCTCCGAGCGGATAGCGGCCCGCGTAGCCACCGCCGGCGGTGTGGGGCAGCTGCTGCATACCCACCCCCGTAGGTTTCGTGCGCTGCGCGACGCACCGACCATAGTCGATGAGGCATACGATCCGGCCACCGGTTGCTAGCGTGCCCCGCACGAAGCGGGCAGGGTCAAGGAGGGGGAGCACGATGGCACTTGAGGAAGCGGAGAGGCCGGTGGCGGCCGGGGCGGAGGCGGTCGCGGTGCCGGAGGGAGCGCTCACGTCGGGGTCGTCGGTGGCAGCGGCGTCGTCGGCGGCAGCGGCGATCAAGCACTACCCGATCGCGCCCGGCTACAGCGTCAACGTCCGCAGCGGCCCCGGCACCAACCACGGCGTTGTCCGGATTCTGCCGGTGGGAGCGTCGGTCCCGATCAACTGCCAGATGTACGGGACGACCGAGAGCGGCCCCTACGGCACGTCCCGGATCTGGGACAACATCGCCAACGGCCAGTTCGTGTCGGACGCGTTCGTGCACACGGGCAGTGACGGCTTCATCGCACCGCGCTGCGACTGACCGCCCGGGGCACCCGGCGCCCGTGCGCCGCTCCCCGGCGGCACGGGCGGTCCGGGCGCGCGGCGGCCGGGAGCCGCTCCGCCGCCGGCCGGCGCGAGCGGGGATAATCGACCCGTGAGCGAGCAGCGGCGCCCCGAGGGGCAGGACGAGCAGACCGCGGGGGCCCGGCGGCCCGCGCAGGGCGGGCAGGACCGGCCCGCGGGCGGACCGGTCCCCGAGAGCCTGCGTTTCTTCGGGACGACCTGGGTCGCCCACGACGGCGGCTACGCGCTGCGGCGCGCCGCCGTCGCCGCCGGGTCGCTGCTGGCAGCCGCGGCCTCGTGCGCCGTCCTGCGGTTCGCCTACGACGGGATCGCGCTGGCCGACGTCGGCTCCTTCGTGGGCTGGCTCGTCGTCGTGATGTTCGCGGTGTGCTCCTACGTCGCCTTCCGCAGGGCCTGGGCCGGTTTCGCGGCCCGCCCGGAGGACCCGGGCCGCGAGGAGTCGCTGCGCAGCCTGAAGGCGATCGGCTTCATCGGCTCCCTGCTCGCCTATTTCGTCCGCTCGCTCACCGAGGCCCCCGGCGAGGGCCTGCGCCGCCGGGAGTACGAGGCGGCCGTCACCGCGTACGAGAAGCGGCGCTCCTCCCGCAGCGGCAACCCGGGCGCACGGGGCGGAAGCCGGCCGAAGAAGCGCGGCCCCGCGGCAGCGGGCACGAAGCCCGACCCGGGGGGCACGAGCCACCCGGCCGTAGCCCGGAACACGCCGCCCCGTACCCGCCCCTGAACGGAACCCGCCCGAATCCGCACCTGAACGGAACCAGCCCCGCCCCGCACCTGAACGGAATCCCCCCCGTACGAGAGGAACGCCCGTGGCCACGCGTGCCCTGTCCTTCGACTCCGTCGCCGAGCTGTACGACACCTCGCGGCCCGACTACCCGCCGTCCCTCTTCGACGCCGTGGAGGAGGCCGGGGACCGGCCGCTCGCCGGTTCGCGGGTGCTCGACGTGGGGGCGGGCACGGGCATCGCGACCCGGCTGCTGCTCGCGCGCGGTGCGCGGGTGACCGCCGTGGAGCCGGGGCCCGGCATGGCCGGCCGGCTGCACAGCGTGCTTCCCGACGTCCCGCTCGTACGGGCCATCGGCGACGCGCTGCCCTTCGCGGACGCCTCCGCCGACTTCATCACGTACGCCCAGTCCTGGCACTGGACCGACCGGCCGCGCGCCTTCGGCGAGGCGATGCGCGTCCTGCGTCCCGGGGGCGCGCTCGCCCTCTTCTGGAACGTGTCCGACCACTCGGTCCCGTGGATCGCCGCCCAGGACGCCCGCCTGCGCGCGCACGGCGGGGACGGCGGCCACGGCATCCACGGCGCGCGCGAACAGGGCCCGCTGCTGCCGGACGGCGTCCACTGCGAGGAGCGCCGGGTGGCCTGGACCCGTACGGTGCCGCTGGACGCGCACCTCGACAACTTCGCCACCCACAGCGTCTTCCGGGTCCTCGGCGAGAGCGCGACGGCGGCGTTCCTCGCGGCCGAGCGCGCGGAACTGCTGAAGGTCTTCCCCGACGGGGTCGTCGAGGAGTCGTACGTCACCGACCTGGCGCTCGCGAGGCGCCCGGCCTGACCACTCGGGGGTCTCGGACGCCTCAAAGGTCTCGGACGTCTCAAGCGCCCCGGCCGTCCCGGAGGTCTCAGGTGCCGGCGGGCAGCACGGCGGGCGCCGACGCCAGCGGGATTCCCGCCTCCTCGATGGCCCGTACCAGCGGCGCCAGTTCGGGGTTGCGCGCGGCTTCCGCGAGTGCGTCGCGCAGCGCGGCGTCGTTGGTCGGGCGGGCCCGCTCCAGCAGGGCGAGGCCGTCCGGTGTCACGTCCGTGTAGATCCCGCGCCGGTCCGTCGGGCACAGGTAGCGCGACAGCAGGCCACGGTCCTCCAACCGGCTGACCAGGCGCGTCGTGGCGCTCTGGCTCAGCACCACCGCGTCCGCGACCTGCTTCATCTGGAGGTGGCCGCCATCGCCGTCGTGCTGCCTGCTGAGGGTGTTGAGCAGGGAGTACTCCCGTACGCTCAGCCCGTGTCCGGCCTGGAGCAGGCGCTCGATGTGCGACTCGATCCTGCCGTGGAGCACTGAGAGCGCCGACCAGCCCTGAGCGAGGGCGGTGAGCGCCGGGTCGGTCGCGGTCATGTGGAGACCTCCCTGTCCGTGAGTCCCTGTCCAGGGTAGGCCACGAGTGAAATATTGCGCGCCTGCAAGTAAAACGCCCGCGGGCACCTCTTCCCGAGATCCCGAGGTACGGGCGCCTCTCCCCGAGGAACCGTCCCGACCAGGGGCGATAGCGGCAAACACTGGTCACGAGACACCGAAGGTCTTGGACGTCGGCACGCTCGCACGAAAGACTTGCACAAGAACTTGGTGGCGTGGGACACACCGGCGCCCCGGCGATCCAGCATCCAGGAGCCGATCCATGGCCGAGCCAGCGATATTCGAGCAGGAGCGGGACCGGCTGTGGGGCATCGCCTACCGCATCACGGGATCGGTCGCCGACGCGGACGACGCGCTCCAGGACGCCTGGCTGCGCTGGGAGCCGCTGCCCGACGACGAGGTGAGGGCGCCGCGCGCGTACCTCACCACGGTCATCAGCAGGATCTGCTACGACCAGCTGACCTCCGCGCGCGCCCGCCGCGAGGCGTACGTCGGCACCTGGCTGCCCGAGCCGCTGGTCACGGAGGCGGGTCCGGAGGAGCGGGTCACGCTGGACGACTCGGTCGGCACGGCCATGCTGTTCGTCCTTGAGCGGCTGACGCCGGCCGAACGCACCGCGTTCATCCTGCACGACGTGTTCTCGGTGCCGTTCGCGGACATCGCTGACGCCGTGGGCCGCAGCCCCGACTCCGTACGGCAACTGGCGTCGCGGGGCCGCCGCCGGGTGCGCGCGGAGGCGCCGCGCAGGTCGGTGGACAGGCGGGAGAGCCGCCGGGCGGTCGACGCCTTCCTCAAGGCCGTCATGGCCGGTGACTTCGACGCGCTGCTCGAGGTGCTCGACCCCGACGCGGTCCTGCGCTCGGACGGCGGAGGCCGGGTCACCGCGGCCCGGCTGCCGGTGATCGGCGGCGAGAAGGTCGCCACGTTCATGACCCGTATCCTGCGCAACTTCGACCCGGACCGGATGCGCCTGGTGGCGCGGGACGTCAACGGAGCCCCGGGCGCGCTGCTGTACGACGTGCTGACGGGACCGGTCGCCGTCTGGTCGTTCACGGTCGGCGAGGGCAGGATCAGGACGATCGACGGCGTCCTCAACCCGGACAAGCTGGGACACGTGCGCACGGACGAGCGCCCCGAGGACGAGGCCTACCGCCTGACCGCCGCCCGACCGGCCCCGGCCCTCCGCTCCCCGCACTGACCGGTCCTTCCCGCTACCGATCCCGCGTCGACCGGCCCCGGCTGTACGCTCCCGCGTCGATCGGCCCCCTCCGTACGCTCCCGCGTCGATCGGCCCCGGCCCGCTCGCTTAGCCCCGCGTCAACCGATCCCCGCCGTACGCTCGATCGCGGTCCGGACGAAGGCCCGTGCGAGCTCCCCGCGCCGGGTCCGCCACGGCTCGCGCGCGGGCTCGGGACCGGCGTCGTACCGCAGGGCGCGCACCTTCTCCACGACGGCGGACGGCGCGCCCATGCGGGCGAGTTCGGACAGCGCCTCGCGCTTGGTGGCGAGCCGGTCCTCACGTAGGACGACGGCCGCGCGTGCCACCGTGAGCAGGCCGAGCGCGACCCAGATGTCCGCCGTCCACAGCTCCGGCTCCGCCGTGCGCGCGTACCAGTACTCCCGCAGGTCGCGACGGACGAACTCGGCCAACTCGCCCGCCCGCAGGGGCGGCAGGAGGGTGCCGGGGGCCGGTCCGCGCAGGACCCGCCCCGCTTCGAGGAGTTCGCGCCGCGAGACCGGGGTCACGGGCCGCTCGAAGGGCTCGCCGTGGGCCCAGGTGAAGTGGCCGAGGGACGCGTCCGCGAGCCGCCCCGCCTCCAGGTACGAGCAGTGCAGCAGGGCCGCGAGCGGCTCGTCGCGCGCCAACGCCCGGTGCGAGTCGACGAGTTCGGCGCGCCGGGCCTCGTCAAGGACGATGCCGGGCGAGAGGACGGCGATGAGGTCGAGGTCGCTGCGCCCCTCCTGGTAGTCGCCCATGGCGAGGGAGCCGTGCGCCCACAGGGCCGGCACGTACGGGGGCAGCGCGGCCGTGAACCGGGCCAGCAGGCGCTCGGTGGCCGGGCCCGCGGCAGCAGCAGTCATGGATGCCAGGATGGCCCGGTACGAACCCCGTACGAAACCGTACGCACCATCCGCACGGCGAGGTGACCGAATTGACCGGTACGAAGCAGGCCCGCTCGAAGGGGACCGTCGCGGTCCTCGGCACGGGCAAGATCGGCGAGGCGCTGCTCAGCGGCATGATCCGCGCGGGCTGGCGGCCGGAGAACCTGCTCGTCACCACGCGCCGCCCCGAGCGCGGGGCGGAACTGCGCGACCGGTACGGAGTCGAGCACGTCACCAACGCGGAGGCGGCCGAGCGCGCCGAGACCCTCATCCTCGCCGTCAAGCCGCAGGACATGGGCAAGCTCCTGGACGAACTGGCCCCGCACGCCACCACCGACCGCCTCGTGATCAGCGCGGCGGCCGGCATCACGACGGCGTACATCGAGGACCGGCTCGCGACCGGCGTCGCGGTCGTACGCGTCATGCCGAACACCCCGGTCGTCGTGGACCAGGGCATGTCGGTGATCTCCGGGGGGAGCCACGCGGTCGCGGAGCACCTCGCGCACACGGAGGAGATCTTCGGCGGCGTCGGCAAGACCCTGCGCGTACCGGAGTCCCAGCAGGACGCGGCGACCGCCCTGTCCGGTTCCGGACCCGCCTACTTCTACTTCCTGGTCGAGGCGATGACGGACGCGGGCATCCTCCTCGGCGTCCCCCGCGCCCAGGCCCACGACCTGATCGTGCAGTCCGCGATCGGCGCGGCGGTGATGCTGCGCGACAGCGGCGAGCACCCGGTGAAGCTCCGCGAGGCGGTCACCTCCCCCGCGGGTACGACGATCAACGCGATCCGCGAACTGGAGGACCACGGCGTACGGGCCGCCCTGATCGCCGCCCTGGAGGCCGCCAGGAACCGCAGCAGGGAACTCGCGGGCGGCAACGGCTGACAACGCCAGGCCGGCGGGGGCCCCGGCGCGCCCTCGGGCCTCCGCCGGCGCCCCCTCGGACCTGCGGCGCGCCCTCAGGCCGCCGGGAGCAGCCCGATCGCCGCGTACGCCGCGTCGACGACCGGTCCTGCCACCGACCGCGCCCGCTCGGCACCCGCCCGCAGCACCGCGTCCACCCCGCCGGGATCGGCCGCCAGTTCCGCGTACCGCTCCTGGAGTGGCCGCAGCACCTCGATCACGGCTTCCGCCGTGTCCCGCTTGAGCGCGCCGTACGAGTCGTAGGACCCGGCCAGTTCGGCCGGGTCGGCGCCCTCGCCGCCACACGCGGCCAGGATGTCCAGCAGGTTCGAGACGCCCGGCCGGCCGGCCCGGTCGTGGACGACGTCGCGCCCGCTGTCGGTCACGGCCCGCGCGACCTTCCGCCGTACCGTGTCGAGGTCGTCCAGCAGGTAGACGATCCCCGCCCCCTCGGCATGCGACTTGCCCATCTTGCCGGTGGGGTCCTGGAGGTCCATGACCCGCGCGGCCACCCTGGGCGCGGTCGCGCGCGGCACCGTGAACGTCTGCCCGTAGCGCTGGTTGAACCGCACCGCCAGATCGCGCGCCAGCTCCACGTGCTGTCTCTGGTCCTCGCCCACCGGCACCTCGTCCGTCCGGTACGCGAGGATGTCCGCCGCCATCAGCGCCGGGTACGAGAGCAGCGAGAAGCGAACGCTCTGCCCGGACTCCCGCGCCCTGGCGCTCTTCTCCCGGTACTGGATCATGCGCCGCAGCTCGCCGTCCGTGGCCACGCACTCCAGCAGGTACGACAGCCGGGCGTGCTCGGCCACATGGCTCTGCACGAACAGCGTGCACACCTCGGGGTCGAGCCCCGCGGCCAGCATGAGCGTCGCCGTCCGCCGGCTGAGCTCGCGGACCCGGACCGGGTCGTGCTCCACGGTGAGGGCGTGCAGGTCCACGACGCTGAAGAAGGCGTCCGACTCGTACTGGTCGGTCTCCACCCACCGGGTGATGGCTCCCAGGTAGTTGCCGAGTGTCAGATGCCCCGTGGGCTTGATCCCGCTGAAGATCGTGGTCACGAACTGTCTCCTGTCTCCTACGAGGGCCGGCCGCCGGTCCTGCGGCCGGCCCCGGCTCCGGGAGTACCGGGAGCGGGAAGACAAGAACGGCCGCCGGGGGCGGCGGCCGTTGGGGTGCGTACGCGTACCGGCCGCCGTCAGGCGGCCCACCACTGCTGGGTGTGAGGAGTACGTACGCACGAGGTCATGGGCACAGAGTACGCCGCGATACCCCCGGGTTGACAGCGCAAACCTCGATCCGTAACGTACTCCGAGCTGTTCGACGTGAGCGCCGACCCAGGTCGGTCCCCCGGCAGCCACTCCGCAGGAACCATCAAGAGCAGGCGACTTCGCGTCGCACTGTTCCGCGTGTGCTTTTCGGCGGGGTGTGGAAGCAGGAATCCGCGTTCGAAAGAACCGGAAGCCCCGATTAGCGTCGGAGCCCCTGAATCCGCTAAAGTCTCACTCGTCGGAACGGCCGAGCGAAAGGGCCGGAAAGACAAAGGCAGGACCCCTTCCGACGGGGAATCGGACGAAACAGAGTCT
>NZ_JAIUKE010000501.1 GCF_020176795.1 Streptomyces sp. 8L | reverse complement strand
GAGTTGGGGGTGGCGGGGGAGATCCTGGTGATCGACGGGGTCGCCCTGCGGGACTTCGACTACATCGACATCGGCCGGCGGCGCTTCCCCTCGAACACGGTCCCCGTGACCATCAAGTCCCTGATCTTCAGCGAGGACCCGCGCGCGACGGCCTGACCCGGGCGCCGGGAGCCGCTGGACGGGGGGGGGGGGGGGGGGGGGGGGGGGGGGGGGGGGGGGGCGCCCCCCGGGGGGGGGGGGCCGCGGGGGGGGGGGGGGGGGGGGGGGGGGGGGGGGGGCGGG
>NZ_JAIUKE010000500.1 GCF_020176795.1 Streptomyces sp. 8L | reverse complement strand
CCGCCCCCCCCCCCCCCCCCCGGCCGGGGGGGCGGGGGGCGGCGGGGCGGGGGGGCGGGGGCGCGGGCGGGGGGGCCCCTCCCCCCTCTCCGCGTCGTACGGGTCCTCCGGGTCCGGATCGCTCACGCCGCGGGCGCGGCGCTCCGGGCCCCGTCGATCAGGGACTTCAGCGGGGTGTCCGCGTCCGCGGCGGGACCCGCGGGGATCGTCGCCCCCTGCGTCAGCGCCTTGCGCACCGCCATGTAGTCCGCAGGGCGGTTCACGGCGTCCACGGCGAGGAGCCTCCCGTCCTGGTAGTAGAGGACCGAGAAGTGCTCGTCGTCCACCGAACCGCGCACCACCGTCCGGTCGTGTCCGGCCGACAGGCCCGCGATCTGGAGCCGCAGATCGCCCTGGTACGACCAGAACCACGGCACCGCCTTCGCGGGGGCGGGCCGCCCCAGCAGGGTCGCCGCCGCGGTCGCCGCCTGCGCCACGGCGTTCTGCACCGACTCGATCCGTACCCGGCCCTCGCCTGTCAGCGGATGCGGCTGCACCGTGCAGTCGCCGGCCGCCACCACCGACGGGTCGCTCGTGCGCGCGGACGCGTCCACGACGATGCCGCCCTCGCACGCCAGGCCCAGCTGTTCGGCCAGCTCGGTGCGCGGCACCGCGCCGACACCGACCAGCACCAGATCGGCGTCCAGGACCGTGCCGTCGGCGAGGACCACACCGGCGACCCGGCTGCCGTCGGCGGCGGGCTCGAAGGCCGTCACACCGGTCGACAGCAGCACCCGCACGCCCCTGCGCGCGTGCGCCCGCGCGTAGAAGTCGGACACCACCGGGGCCACGGCCCGGCCGAGCAGCCGCCCGGCCGCCTCCACCACGGTGACCGAGAGGCCGGCGGCGCGCGCGACGGAGGCGGCCTCCAGCCCGATGAAACCGCCTCCGACCACCACGACCCGGGACGCGGAGGCCAGCTCGCCGCGCAGGCCCGCCGCGTCGGCGTGGTCTCGCAGGTAGCACACGCCGGCCAGTTCCGCGCCGGGTACGCGCAGCCGTCTCGGGGCCGCCCCGGTGGTCAGGGCGAGCCGCGCGTAGGGGAGTTCACGGCCGGACGCGGTCACGGCGAGGCCCGGCCGCAGGCTCGTGATCCGCTCGCCGCACACCAGATCGATGTCGTTGTCCGGGTAGAAGGCGGGGGCGCGGAAGGCCAGCGAGTCGAGCTCGGCCGCGCCCGCCAGGAACTCCTTCGACAGCGGCGGCCGCTGGTAGGGAGCGTGGGGCTCCTCGCCGACCAGGGTGATCGGGCCGGTGTCGCCCAGCTGCCGCAGGGAGACGGCCAGTTGGAGGCCGGCCTGGCTGGCGCCGACGATCAGCGTGCCGCTACTCCTCGCGCGGCCGTCGCCGTCCTTGCGTGGCATCGGTAACCCCTCTCAGTCGGTGCTCAGTATGCTTAATGTAATACCATTGGACCATCGAGGGAAGTCGGTCAGGTCTCGTGCCTGTGATCCTTCGGTTACATCCCCGAATCGTTGACTCGCTCTCTGGCCCGTTGATATAAAGGTTAGGCCAATGAACTCAGGCTGAATGCCCGAATCGAACCAGGCCGAGCCAGCGGTCTCCGGCCGGATGGACTCACAACTTCCCCAGCAGTGCCCGGTCTTTGTGGCCTGCGCGTCCGAGTCCCTCCCTCCCCGGCAGGTGCCGGGGACAAGACCGCCGCACGGACCGACGGACGCCCGGGCGTCCCGGTCCGACATCATGAGGAGAAGCGAATGAGCGAGAAGAAGGGGCGGGTCTTCCTGCGGGGGATCACGTCGGAGACCTACGGCCTCAAGGAGTTCCGCCGCAGCCAGCTGGACGCCCCCCGGGTCCGCGACGACTCGATCGTCGTCGACGACGCCAAGGTCGCGCACTCCGGTGACTCGGAGAAGTCCCGCACCTGGTGGCGGATCGGTCCCGGCGACGACCCGTTCCTCACGCAGAGCCTCCAGATCCACTTCGTGGAACTGCCCCCGCATTCCTCCAACCACGGCCACGGCCACCAGAACGAGGCCGCCTTCTACATCCTGGAGGGCGCGGGCTACGAGATCCACGACGACCAGCGCTACGAGTGGGAGAAGGACGACCTCGTGATCGTCCACACCGACTCGGTGCACCGGCACTTCAACCCGTACGACGAGACCGCACGGTGCCTCATCTTCAAGGCGAAGTCGGAGTGGATGTACCTCGGCCTGATCCAGCAGGGCCGCAGCGGTCCGATCGACAACCCCGACAAGTTCGGTGAGCGCGTCGACTGGTCGCAGCTGTGGACCCCGGACGTCGAGAAGAAGCGCAAGGTCGTCAAGTCGGCGGACACGCCCTGGCAGTCCACACCGCTCGGCAAGGTCCGCGTCATGTCGCAGCCCGGCGACGACGTCCGTACCTTCAGCGTCGACTCGTTCGTCCTCGAAGTCCCGGCGGGCAGCCGCTCCGGCAAGCGCTGGACCATGGCGGACGAGGTCCTCTACGTCCGCCAGGGCTCGGGCTACAGCCTGCACTGGGAGGTCGAGGCCGAGATCGCCGAGAAGTACTACGCGCGCATCGCCAACGAGCCCACGCGCCACGACTTCAAGGAGGGCGACACGGTCTACGTACCGCACAACACCATCGCCCAGCACTTCGCGGCCGACGGCACCCCGCTGAAGCTGATCTCCGCGCAGAACCGCCTGTTCAAGGAGCTCGGCTACCACAACACCGTGTTCCTGGAGAACGCGCCGGAGTACGACGGTCCCGAAGGGGCCCGTTCCTGACGCGATCCCGTCCGCTGTCCCAAGGACGCGGGGCGGCCCCGTCCCGCGCAGAGCCGACGAGGAGACGAGATGCGACAAGAGGGCCCGACCGCGGCCCAGGTGTGGTCCGACCCGGCCTTCGCCACGGCGTGGCTGGGCGGCGACCCGAACGGCACACGCGACCTGCTCGAACTGCCCCGCACCATCGCGGCGCAGCTGGTGGCGGAGGAGAAGCCGGAGCCCGCGCTGATCGTGGACATCGCGAGCGGTGCGGGGAAGTTCCTCTCCGTCCTGCTCACGGCGTTCCCGCGGGCCAGGGGCGTCTGGATGGACGTCTCCGAGACCATGCTCCAGCAGGCGAGGAAGGATCTGGCCGGCTTCGGCGACCGGGTCGACTTCCAGGTCGGCGACATGCAGGCGCTGCGCGCGGCGGGGCTCCCCGAAGGCGCTGACATCATCACGACGTCGCGCGCCAGCCACCACTTCGACCGGGCGGAACTGCACGCCTTCTACCAGGAGGCGGCGGGGCTGCTCGCCCCGGACGGCTGGCTGGTCAACCTCGACCACATCGGCCCCGAGGACATCTGGGACCGGCGCTACCGGTCGGTGCGGCGCAAGTACTGGGCACCGGCCAAGCCGGCCCCGGCGCACCACCACAACTACCCGCTCACCAGTGCCGACGACCACCTCGACGGGTACCGCGCCGCGGGCCTGACCGAAGTGGACATCGCCTGGAAGGCCTTCTACACCTGCCTGTTCGCGGGCCGTCGCCCACCGGCCTGACATCCCGACCCGCCCGGGGCAGGACCCGGCCCCGGGGGGGGGGGGGGGGGGGGGGGGGGGGGGGGGGGGGGGGGGGGGCGGCGGGGCGCGGGGGGGGCGGGGGGGGCGGGGGGGCGGCGCCGGGCCG
>NZ_JAIUKE010000499.1 GCF_020176795.1 Streptomyces sp. 8L | reverse complement strand
CCTCCCTCTCCCCCGGCGCCGCGGGGGCGCCCCCCCCCCCCCCCCCCCCCCCCCCCCCCCCCGGGGGCCCCCCCCGCCCCGGGGCCGGGGCCCCCCCGGGGGGGCCCCCCCGGGGGCCGGGCACTCGGCACACCACCGTGCGGGCCGGAACACACCACAGCCGCCGGCCGGCAACCCCACCTGAACACACCGAACACAACGCGCACACTGCCGCGCGATCCCGCGCGCACCCTCCAGCACGCGCGCCCGGTACCGCAGGGCCGCGTGCTCACTCGTACGTACATGCAAGGACGCAAGCACGTGACACCCGAGACAGAACTGAGGGCAGACCCCGCACCCCGCCGCCTGGCCGCTCTGCGCGGCCGGCACGTCCAAAGATGGCTCCACGTCAGCCTGCCCCTGCTGATCGCCTTCTCGGTCGCGCAACTGAGCAAGTCCTCCATCGGCGTCATCGTCACCGATCACGCCTTCAGCCACCAGTTCGGCCTGGACAAGCATCCGGGCTCCGTGGGCTGGCTGACGAGCCTGTTCCTCTACGCCTACGGCATCGCGCTGTTCGGCTGGGGATTCGTGCTCAAGCGGCTCGGACCGCGCAAGTCGATGCTCATCGGCACCGCGATCTGGGTGCTCGCCCTGGCACTGCCGCCGTTCGTCAACACCCTGAACGAGCTGTACGGGACGCGCATCCTGCTCGCCATCGGTGAGGCCTGCTTCTACCCGGTCGCGCACACGCTGACCGCGCGGTGGTTCCCGATGCAGGAGCGGGCGCGCGCCAACGCGTCCTGGCTCTCGGGCATCTTCGTCGGCTCCGCGATCGGCAGCTCGCTCACCACCGTCATGATCAGTGGCACCGGGTGGCGGGTCACCTTCCTCACCCAGGCCGTCGTCGCGGCGGTGTTCGCCTTCCTGATCGTGCTGATCTTCCTCCAGGACCGCCCCGAGGACGCGGGCGGTGTCACCGAGGAAGAGGTCCAGCACATCGAGGCGGACCGGTTCGAGACCACGACCACGGTGCCCAAGCACGGGCCCGAGTCGCCGTTCCGCAACTACCGCTACTGGCTGACCATGCTGATGTACATCGGCACCAACGCGCCCTTCTACGGGCTGGTCACCTGGGTCCCGCTCTATCTCCAGCAGGCACGGCACGTCACCCTCGGCAACATCGGCATCGTGCTGACCGTCGCCAACGTGCTGTCCATCGTGGTGATGATCGTGGTGGGCCGGGCCTCCGACCGCAAGGTGAAACGCGCGGGCTGGGCGGCCTGGGGCTTCGCCGTGGAAGGTGTCGGCATCGCGGGCACCGCGCTGTTCAGCAACGCGGGCGTGGACAGCTTCTTCATCTTCCTGGGACTCGCGGGCAACGCGTGGTGCGTGGTCACCAACTGGTCGCTGCTGCACAGCCTGATGCCGACGCACCAGACCGAGTACTCCAGCAGTGTGTTCTCGTCCCTGACCAACCTGGTCGGGGCCGTGCTGCCCGCGTTGATGGGCACGCTGCTGACCGCCACCGGTTCGTACACGGCGGGTTTCGGCGTGCTGTTCGTGTCCGTGCTGATCTCGCTCGGCTGCTGCCTCGTCCTGCGCCCGCAGGGCTATTGAGCGGCGGCCCGTGACGGGGCCGCGGGGCCGGCGAGTGATCCGGTCCCGCGGCTCCCTCACGCGTTGTTCGCGGGCTCCTCGTCCAGGCAGAGCCGGTCGGCCGTGCGCGTCAGGTGCTCGCGCATGATCGCCTCGCCCTTCGCCACGTCCCCGGTGCGCACGGCCTCCACGATGGCGCGGTGCTCCTCCAGGCCGCGGCGGCCCATCTCGGGCGCGGTGCTCTTGGCCTTGGCGAGTGACATCAGCAGCGGGCCGTGGAAGGACTGGATCAGCATCTCGAACGCGGTGTTGTGGGTCGCGGCGGCCAGCCGGGTGTGGAACTCGGCGGACAGCGACACGTGGTACTCGCCGCTGTCGAGCGCGGCCTCCTGCCGGTCGCAGATGGCGTTCAGGTCGGCGATGTCCTCGTCGTCCACACTCTCGGACAGCAGCGGGATGATGCCGACCTCCAGCACCATGCGCACGGCCGTCACCTCCGTCGCCGTCACCGACGAGAGGGTCAGCAGGTCGACGATGCTCGCGCCCACCCGGTCGCTGGTCGGCTTGGTGACGAAGGCGCCGCCGTGGGCGCCCACCCGGATCTCCACGAGGCCGCTGGCCTCCAGCACCCGCAGGGCCTCGCGCACGGTGACCCGGCTCACGCCGAACCGCTCGCACATCTCGCGCTCGGGGGGCAGCCGGTCTCCGGAACTGAGTTTCCCCTCGTGGATGAGGGTCCGCACCTGGTCCACGATCAACGCGGAGATGCGGCGGTCGTTCACGGGGGTGAGAAGGCCGGCCTGGCGGCCGTCTTCCTTCGCACTCGCTCGGCGCGCCGGCATGGGGAGTCCTTTCGTCATGTATTGACCGTCCTAGTCTACCGGATTAGGGTATGACCAATGATCCCTGTGGTCTGAGCCGCCCACCGTAACGCGTGGGGCGGGTGAGTCGGGCCCGCCCGGGACGCTCTTTTCGGCCGCCGTCCCGACGGTCCGCGCCGGGTGGCCGCGTCGACCGCACCCGGTGCGCGTGCGCTCCGGTGGCCACCCCCGGCCGTGTCCCACGATCCTTTCGATGATGGACCCGGTCAAGTCTCCCACGGCCCAAGTCGGTTCTGTTCCAGGCGCACTGAAGTGCGTGTGCTGAAGCATGCGTTCCGGGCGCCGATGCCCTTGTCGTGGTGCGCCGGACACGGTTACGTATCTCGCGAGAAATCCCCGCACGACTATTGCAATGGTCATACCGTCAGCCCAGAATGACACTTGTTTTTCGGCGAGGCCCCACGAAAGACACCCACCGGTCGGGTTCCACGGGGCCCTCGACTGGAGGTGGCGGAATGCGGGGCCCACGTGACAGGCACAGCCGGCGCACACCGCACGCACCACGAGCCCTGTCGACCAGATGGCGTTCCCCCGCACGCATGTCGGGCGCGCTGCTGCTTGCAGGCGTCCTGACCGCATGCGGCGGAGCCACCGGCGGCGGCGCCGTCACCAAGGTCGCGCCCGCCCAGCAGCCGGACCAACTCCTCGCGCAGGCCAAGAAGGAGGGAAAGCTGCTCTGGTACACGACGTTCGCCGACGACGACGTCGATGACATGATCTCGGCCTTCCAGAAGGCGTATCCCGGGATCAAGGTGGAGGCGCTGCGGCTGAGCGCCGACAAACTGCCCTCCCGTCTCGTCACCGAGCAGCGCGGCGGCAAGTTCAACGCCGACGTCATCTCCGCCGACTCCGAACCCACCTACCAGCTGATCAAGGTCGGCACGCTCGCGCCGTACCGCGTGCCGGAAATCCCACCGCTGCCCAAGCAGTTGCAGAACCTCCCGGACGGCTACCGCAACGTCGTCTACATCAACACCAGCGCCATCGCCTACAACCCCCAGGCGGTCAAGTCGCAGCACCTGCCCGTGCCGAGGGAGCTCGCGGATCTGGCCAAGCCCGCGTGGAAGGGCAAGTTCTCCATCGACCCCAAGGCCATCAACTGGTACGAGGGGCTCATCTCCGCGATGGGCCACGACAAGGCCCTCGAACTCGTCAAGAAGCTCGGCGACAACCAGCCCCGCCTGGTCGAGAGCCACACCCAGTCGCTGACCGAGGTGCAGGGCGGCGAACCCGCCGCCGTCGCCAACGCGTACGGCTACAAGGCCGCCGCGCTGCAGAAGAAGACACCGACGCGCCTCGCCTTCTCCAATCCGAACCCGCTGCCCTCCGCCGCCGTGCTGGAGGAGCTGGCGAAGAAGGCGCCGCACCCGGCCGCCGCCAAGCTCTTCATCGACTGGATCATGTCGAAGGAGGGGCAGAAGCAGGTCGTCTCCATCACGAACCACGTGTCGCTGAGCGACGTGGCCCACGACGACCCCACGGTGTGGAACGAGAAGAAGTGGAAGCCGGCCTGGTCCACACCGGTCATCGAACCCGACAAGTACGACATCCTGCTCCAGGAGTACCAGAAGGCGCTGCACGCCATCTGATCCGGTCAGCGCCGTCGTCCCGGCGCCGCTCCGGCCCGCGTGCTGGCACCGGGTGCGCCACGGGCGGGCCCGCCACCGCTGACACCTCGCCCGTCGCGTTCCCGCGACGCGCGGCCCACCACACGTCCACACCGTTGTCCCAGCCCCTTGTTCCCGTTGTCGACGCGGCCCCCCGCCAC
>NZ_JAIUKE010000498.1 GCF_020176795.1 Streptomyces sp. 8L | reverse complement strand
CCGCTCCCCCAGCACCCGGGCCACCCCCGCCACGAAGCGCTCCCGGTGTGCCGCGACCGTACGCCCGCCGAGGACCACGCGGTCGATGTCCAGCAGGGCGACCAGGTTCGCCGCCCCCTCCCCGAGCACCCCCGCGGCGGTGCCGAGGTCGCCGCGTGCGCCGGCGGCCCGGCATATCGCCTCCAGACAGCCCCGGTAGCCGCAGTCGCACGACGGCCCGCCGAGCTGGACGACCTGGTGGCCGAACTCCCCCGCGCCGGTCCGCGCACCCCGGTGCAGCGCACCGTTCAGCACGAGCCCGGCGCCGAGCCCCGTACCGAGGTGCAGATACGCGAACGAGTCGCCGGCCGCGCCGCCCCGGGCCGCCAGCCCGAGCGCCGCCGCGTTGGTGTCCTTGTCGAGCGCGACGGGCAGCCCCAGCCGCCCGGCGAGCGCGTCGCGCAGCGGGTACCCGTCCCAGTGCGGGAACCCGGTCACCCGCAGCGGCCTGCCCGTGGTGTGGTCGAGCGGGCCGGGCATGGCCACTCCGACACCGAGCGGTTCCGCCCCGGCATCACCGCCGCCGGCGCGTACCGGGGAACGCGAGTCGGGACGGCTGCCGGAACCCCCGTCGGAACGTACGCCGGAACGCGCGTCGGACCCCCCGTCGGAACGTACGCCGGAACCCTCATCGGGACGGCTGTCGAAAAGCCCGTCGGGACGCCTGCCGAAACCCCCGTCGGAACCAGCGGCACGGCACACGGCGCGGATCTCTCCGACGGCCGCGTCGAGGACCGTCTCCGGGGGCGCCCCCAGGTCGAGGGGCCCGGTGCGGACCGCCACCACGCGCCCCGCGAGGTCCACCAGCACCGCCGTCATCTCGTCGCGGTCCAGGTGCAGCCCCACCGCGTGCGCCGCGGCCGGCACCAGCCGCAGGACCGTGCGCGGTTTGCCGCCCGTGGAGGCGCGGAATCCGGCCTCCTCCGCCAGGCCGTCCGCCCGCAGCCTGGCCGTGATCTTGCTGACGGCCTGCGGGGTGAGGCCGGTGCGCTCCGCGAGTTCCAGCCGGCTGATGCCGTCCTCGCCCGCCGTACGCAGCAGGTCGAGGACGAGGGCCGTGTTGTGCCCGCGCAGCACCGGCAGGTTGGCGCCTGCCGCGCCGTCGTTCGCCGGGTGCGCGGAGGTCGCGGGGGGTGTGGGAGGCATGCCGTTCATCACCGCCATTGTCTCCCGCTCTTGCACTTTGGCAACAGCGTTGCTTAAGTGGACGGCATGACTGCCACAGGCAACCGGACCCTCAAGGTGGGACTCGTGGGGTACGGCCTCGCGGGCTCCGTCTTCCACGCCCCCCTGATCGCCGCCACCGAGGGCCTCACCCTCGACACGGTGGTCACCTCCAGCGAGGAGCGCCGCGCGCAGGCCGCCGCCGAGTTCCCCGCCGTACGCTTCGCCGCCTCCCCCGAGGAGCTGTGGAAGCGGGCGGACGAGCTGGACCTCGTCGTCATCGCTTCGCCGAACAAGACCCACGTACCTCTGGCCACCGCCGCCCTCGAATCCGGCCTGCCCGTCGTCGTGGACAAGCCGATCGCCGGCACGGCCGCCGAGGCCAGGGCGCTCGCCTCGCTGGCCCGGGAGCGCGGACTGCTGCTCTCCGTCTTCCAGAACCGCCGCTGGGACAACGACTACCTCACCCTCAAGGGGCTGATCGAGGCCGGCGAACTCGGCGAGGTGCAGCGCTTCGAGTCGCGTTTCGAGCGGTGGCGCCCGCGGCCCAAGGGCGGCTGGCGGGAGTCGGGCGCGCCGGAGGAGATCGGCGGACTGCTGTACGACCTGGGCAGCCATGTCGTGGACCAGGCGCTCACCCTGTTCGGTCCGGTGACGCAGGTGTACGCCGAGTCCGACGTACGCCGTCCCGGAGCCGAGGCGGACGACGACACGTTCTTCGCCCTGACGCACCTCGGCGGCGTCCGCTCGCACCTCTACGTCAGCGCCACCACCGCACAGCTCGGGCCGCGCTTCCGCGTCCTCGGGTCGAAGGCGGGCTATGTGAAGTACGGCCTCGACCCGCAGGAGGCCGATCTGCGCGAGGGCAGGCGCCCCGGCGCGGGTGACCGGCCGTGGGGCATGGAGCCCGAGGCGCGCTGGGGCAGGCTCGGCGCCGGCGAGTCCCCGCTGACCGGTGGCGGTACGCCCGTACCGACCCTGCCCGGCGACTACCCGGCCTACTACGCGTCCATCTGCCGCGCCCTGCGCGAGCACACCGCGCCGCTGGTCACCGGCGACCAGGCCGCTGCCACGCTCGACGTCCTGGAGGCCGCGCGCCGCGCGGCGCGCGAGGGCGTCACCGTACGGCTGGGAACCGAGCAGCGGGGAGAGGCCTCATGAGCGGGACCGATAGCAACGCGGGCGCGGCGCCGGGCCCGCGGGAACTCCCCGGAGTGGCCGAGCTGGAGGAGCAGGCGCAGGGCCTGGTCCTCCCCCGGTTCGGGTACGACGAGGCGTGGCGGCTCGGCTCCCTGCTGGTGGAGCTGGCCCGCGCGCGGCGCGCCCCGGTGGCGATCGACATCCACTCGGGCGCCCAGCAGCTGTTCCACTCCGCGCTGCCCGGCTCCAGCGCGGACAACCACGGCTGGATCGACCGCAAGCGGCGGGTGGCCGAGCGCTACGGCGCGGCGTCGCTGCTGGTCGGCGCTCGTTTCCGGGCCAAGGGCCAGACGTTCGAGGAGTCCTCGCGCCTGGACCCGGCCCGGTACGCCGCGCACGGCGGCGCCGTGCCCGTGTTCATCGAGGGCGCCGGCGCGGGTGCGGTCGCCACGGTGACCGTCTCGGGTCTGCCGCAGGCCGAGGACCACGCGCTGGTGGTGGAGGCCCTGAAGACCCTCCGCGCGGAGCTCTGAGCACCGGGGCTCCGCGCTCCGAACGCTGAACGCCCGGACGCTGCCCGGACGCTGAACGCCCAGACAACGCCCGGGACGCTGAACGCCCGGGTGGGCCGCCCTTGCCGGACGGCCCGCCCGGGGTCCGCATCTCAGCGGATCTCAGGCGTCCTTGAACTGCTGGCGCTGCGTGCCGAGGCCCTCGATCGCCAGCTCCACGACGTCGCCCGAGCGCAGGTACGGCTTCGGCTCGGGCTGACCGAGCGCGACGCCGGCGGGCGTGCCCGTGTTGATGACGTCACCGGGGTAGAGCGTCATGAACTGGCTGACGTACCGCACGATCTCCGCGACGGGGAAGATCATGTCGGCGGTCGTGCCGTCCTGCTTGGTCTCGCCGTTGACGCTGAGCCTCATGGCCAGCGCCTGCGGGTCGGGCACCTCGTCCGGTGTGACGAGCCAGGGGCCGAGGGGGTTGAAGGTCTCGCAGTTCTTGCCCTTGTCCCACTGGCCGCCGCGCTCGATCTGGAACTCGCGCTCTGACACGTCGTTGGAGATGGCGTACGCGCCGACGTGCGCGAGCGCGGCCTCCGCCGACTCCACGTAGCGCGCGGTGCGCCCGATGACGACGGCGAGTTCGACCTCCCAGTCGGTCTTCACGCTCTTGCGCGGGATGAGCACGGTGTCGTCAGGTCCGACCACTGTGTCAGGCGCCTTGAAGAAGATGATCGGCTCGGACGGCGCCTGCGCGTTCGTCTCACGCGCGTGGTCGTGGTAGTTGAGCCCGATGCAGACGATCTTCCCTATGCCGGTCAGGGGCGCGCCGACCCGCTCACCGCCCGCGATCACCGGCAGGTCGCCGGCGACAGCGGCGGTCCTGATCTGCTCCAGGGCGGCGTCGTCGGCGAGGAGCGCGCCGTCGATGTCAGCAACGAGACCCGACAGGTCCCGCAGGGTCGTACCGTCCTCGTCCAGCAGCGCGGGGCGCTCCGCACCCGCCGTACCGACACGCAGCAGCTTCATCGTTCGTGACTCCTCTGATCGAGCTGGCCCAGCCTGGTCCCGCCGGCGGATGCGGCCGCCCCGGGAACCGGTCAATCCTTCCAATACATCGGATCTTTGCGCAAGGCCATGTCTCACCACGCGGTCGCTTGTGACACCGCGTCCCCTCTCCTGAAGCGCCGGCTCCTGGAGAGGCGATCACGGCCGCCCTGGTCTGGCTGCGCAGCCGCGCCGCACGGGTGCTGGGGGCGCTTGGTGGTTCAGCCCCGGTGCCATGCACCGTGCGGCACTGGACGACCTGCCCCAGGGCCGGGCCACGGCCTCCATACGCGGCCTTCTGATCAGCACCGGCGCCCTGCCGGTCCGCGATGAGAACTCGCCCTGCCGATCAACCGGTCCGCCCGCGCCACAGCCCGGCTCCCCGCCCACCACGCAGCCGCCGTACGCCCGTTCTTACCCGCATCGTCGCCCTCACCACCGACCGGCTTCGCAGCGACGCCGACCACACCTACCTGACGATCAGCCGCCACCCGGTCGTCCTGCCGCCGAAGCCGGCCCGCCTCATCGACGAGCTCCTGGACGCAGAACCCGACATGCCGGGTGAGCCAGCTGCGGAGACAATGCAGTAGGACGTAATTGGTCTGCATGCTCGCAGGTCAGTGGTCTCTTTGACTTCGAGCGCTTGAAGTTTTTACTGTCGATGGAGTGACAGCGGATATCGGCGAGCGAACGTACACGATCAAGGAAGCCGCAGCGCTCACGGGCCTTCCTGCCAGCACCCTGCGCTATTACGAGTCGATCGGCGTGATCGCGCCGGTCGCCCGCGGCGAGAGCAGCAAGCACCGTGTCTATACGGACGCCGACATGAACCTGCTGATCGGGGTCGCGTGCCTGGCGGCGACTGGTATGTCCGTCGATGACATGCGGCACTACGTGAAGAACGGCCGGCTCGGCCCGGCCGCCGCGGAACAGCAGATCGCGTTGCTTGCCGAGCGTGCCGAACGGCTGGCCGAAGAGGCTCGGCTGATCAGGCTCCGGCGCAAATACGTCAAGCTCAAGATCGACTACTGGCGTGCCGCGTCCGTCGGCGACGACACCGAGGCGGAGCGACTCGCAGACGAGGCCCGGTCGCTGGTCAAGCAGCTCAGGCCGGCCAGATAGAGGGTCCGGCTCGCGGGGGGCGGACCTCCGTTGCGTGGGCCGCTGATCCGTAGTGCCCGAAAGCACAACGACAAGGAGACGGAGTTTTCTCATGCGTCAGGTAGTGATGACCAAGCCCGGCGAGATCGCCGTGGAGGACCGCCCCGACCCGGAGATCGTCGAGCCGACGGACGCTGTGATCCGGGTGGCCGCCACCTGCATCTGCGGGTCCGATCTGTGGCCGTATCGCGGCGTGCAGGAGGTCGACCACCAGGTGATGGGCCACGAGTATGTCGGTGTGGTCGAGGCCGTCGGCGCGGACGTGCGGACCGTCGGGCCGGGTGACTTCGTCGTCGGCTCGTTCTGGGCGTCGGACAACACCTGCGAGATCTGCCGGGCCGGCTACCAGTCCCACTGCGTCCACCGCACGGTCATGGGGTCGATCGGTACGCAGTCGCAGTTCGCGCGCATCCCGCTCGCCGACGGCACGCTGGTCGCCACACCGGGCCGGCCGGACGACGGCCTCATCCCGTCGCTGCTGGCCGCCTCCGACGTCCTGGGCACCGGCTGGTTCGCCGCGGAGGCCGCACAGGCCGGCCCCGGCAAGACGGTCGCGGTCGTCGGTGACGGCGCCGTCGGCCTGCTCGGCGTCCTGGCCGCCCGTCAACTGGGTGCGGAGCGCGTCATCGCCTTCAGCCGGCACGCCGACCGGCAGAAGCTGGCCCGCGAGTTCGGCGCCACCGACATCGTCGAAGAGCGCGGCGACGAGGGCGCCGCGAGGATCAAGGAGATGACCGGGGGCCTGGGCGCGCATGGCGTCATCGAGGCGGTCGGCACCCAGGAGGCCATGATGCAGGCGATCCACTCGGCGCGCCCGGGCGGCCACGTCGGTTTCGTCGGCGTCTCCCACGACGTCAACATCCCCGGGGAGCTGTTGTTCGGCACTGGCATCCACCTGCACGGAGGTCCGGCACCGGTCCGCCAGTACCTGCCCGAGCTGATCAAGCTCATCTGGGACCGCACGATCGACCCGGGCAAGGTCTTCGATCTCACGCTCCCGCTCGACCAGGCGGCCGAGGGCTACCGGGCCATGGACGAGCGCCGCGCCGTCAAGGTGCTGCTGACGGTCTGAGACCGGCCCGCCCACGCACGCGACAAGGACGAGGATGAAGTACACCCAGAGCAACGGCCGGACCGCGACCGGTCCGGCGTCCACCTTCACCGGAACCGTCTACGTCGACGGCATCCGCGACCCCGACGAGCAGAGCGCCGTCGGCTGCGCGCACGTGCGGTTCACGCCCGGCGCCCGCACCGCCTGGCACCACCACCCCAAGGGCCAGACGCTGTATGTGACCGACGGCATCGGCCTGGTGGCCACCCGGGCCGGCGGCGTCCAGGAGATCCGGCCCGGCGACGTCGTCTACATCGAACCGGGCGAGGAGCACTGGCACGGCGCCACCGCCGACCGGTTCATGGCGCACGTCGCCATGCAGGAAGCAGACGACAGCGGCCAGGTCGTGACATGGCTCGACCATGTCACCGGCGACGAATACGCCATGGCGCAAGGAGCACGGCCATCAGCACGGTCCCTCACGTAGCCCTGAACAACGGCGTCGAGATACCCCTGCTCGGCTTCCGCGTCTTCCAGATCTCGCCGCAGGACACCGAACGCGCCCTCACCCGGGCGCTGGAAACCGGCTACCGCTCGATCGACACCGCGGCGGTCCGCCAGAACGAGGAGGCCGTCGGCCGCGCGCCGTCCCCGGCCGCGGCATCTCGCGCGATGAGCTGTGCATCACGACGAAGCTGTGGATCTCCAGGACGCCGGCGACGGCCTGCCGGGCGCGCGTTCGAGACCTCGCTCAGCAGGCTCGGCCTCGACCTGTGCCTGATTCACCAGCCCTACGGCGACTACTGCGGCACGTGGCGCGCCCTGGAAGCCGCCTACCAGCAGGGCTCGGCACGTGCCGGCTGCGCCGGCTGACGCGGCGCCAGGTCGTGCCGGTGGTTGAAGTCCACCAAGCCGGAGCGGAC
The DNA here is from genome assembly GCF_020176795.1 of Streptomyces sp. 8L. GTDB lineage: Bacteria > Actinomycetota > Actinomycetes > Streptomycetales > Streptomycetaceae > Streptomyces. Next base: position 1,215 of record NZ_JAIUKE010000498.1, on the reverse strand, counting down.
GCGCGAGAACCTCGCCGTCTTCGACTTGCGGCTCGCCGAGAAGGAGATGACGCGTATCGCCGGCCTCGACGGCAGGACCGGCCCCGCCTTCGACCACCGTGACGCCGGCAGCGTCGACCTCGTCAACGCCATGAGGCTCACCTGACCACGGCCACCGTCCGGCCAAGACGCAAGGAGACACCATGTCAGACGCACTGACACTCAACAATCAAGTCACGCTGCCGGCGATCGGCTACGGCGTGTTCCAGACACCACCCGAGCAGACCGCCACCGCGGTCGAGACCGCCCTGAAGACCGGCTACCGGCACATCGACACCGCCGCCGCCTACAACAACGAGCGCGGCGTCGGCGAAGGCGTGCGCCGCTCGGGACTCGACCGCGACGAGGTCTTCCTCGAAACCAAGGTCTGGGTCTCCGACTACGGCTACGACCAGACCCTGCACGCGTTCGACAAGAGCGCCGCCAAACTCGGCGTCGAGACGATCGACCTGCTCATCCTGCACCAGCCGATGCCGCAGCACTTCGAACGCACCCGCGAAGCGTATCGCGCACTGGAAAAACTGCTCGAAGACGGCCGCGTCCGGGCGATCGGCGTCAGCAACTTCATGCCCCACCACCTCGACGCCCTCATGCAGAGCGCCACGGTCGTTCCTGCCGTCAACCAGATCGAGCTGCACCCCTACTTCACCCAACCGGCCGCCCAGGCCGCGAACACCTCGCGCGGCGTCCTCACCCAGGCGTGGTCCCCCATCGGCGGCATCACCTTCTACCCCGGATACGGCGACGACCGGAAGAGCGTCCTGGCCGACAGCACGGTCCAGGACATCGCAGCCACGCTGGACAAGACCCCCGCACAGATCATGTTGCGCTGGCACATCCAGCAGGGACGCTCCGCGATCCCGAAGTCGACCAACCCCAGCCGCATCGCCGAGAACCTCGCCGTCTTCGACTTCCAGCTCAGCGACGCCGACCTGGCCCGCCTCGACGCGCTCGACACCGGACGCCGCGGCGGCCCCGACCCCGACGAGACGGACCCTTCCACGAGGGACATCGCGGTGCCCGAGGCGTAGACGCCGGCCGACCAGGACTCCGACACCGCTGTGGGCCTGCCGCGACGTGACATCCCACCGCTCGGGCGTGGTACGCCTCCGCCACCCCTGGTCGGTGACCCCGCCCTGCCCTACGAGGCCAAGGGCCCGGCCCCCGGCCCGGCAC
>NZ_JAIUKE010000497.1 GCF_020176795.1 Streptomyces sp. 8L | reverse complement strand
CCGGCGTGGTCATGACGCGGTGGCTGCGGTCGTGCGGGCGGCGGGGCCGGAGGGAGGGCCGGCGGGTGCGCGTGCAGACATGAGTTCCCGTCTCCTCTGGGGTGGCGCGGTCGCGGAATGTGGTCCGACGGCCGTGAGTCACGACGTGCAGCGGCGGGAGCGATCCGTGATTCAAGGCTTGGTAAATGGATCGTAATTATCGGTAAAGTCCATGTCATGCCTTCACGGGCAAACGGGGCAACTATTCACCCTTGGTAGTGAATGTTAATTTCATATCCTCGATCTACGGAATTACTTTCGATGACGCTCCTGAGGGGCCGTCGAGGCGCAGGCCCGGTGCAGGCTCGGACGCTGGCGGGGCGTGTGCGCCGAGGGGTTGCCGGGGTGCGCGCCGCCGGGGCGTGCCGAGATGCTCTCGGGGTGCTGCCGGGGTGCGCGGCGTGGCGCTACCGAGGTACCGCTGCGGTGTCGCAGGAAAGAAATGCGTCAACAAGGGGCCTGCCGGGCCCCGGGCCGGCTCCGGGGCGGGGCCGCGTCCTGGGCCGGGATCGCCGGATTGTCGGGCTCGCCGGGGTCGCGGCCAGGGTCCCGGGGCCCCGGGACCTCGCGGGCCTCCTCGGTCAGCCCGCCTGCGGCGCGGCCGCCGTCTCGCCGAGGACGAACGCCGGGTCCACCTGCGACGCCAGGTCGCTGCCGGTCTTGGCGTTGCCCCAGCTCTCCGCGTTCTTCAGGTGGAAGTGCACCATCTGCCGGGTGTACCGGGCCCAGTCGCGGAGCTCGTACGACCGCAGCGCCGCGGCCTTGATCGTGTCCAGAGCCGCCCGGTTGGCCGGCTCCAGCTGCCCGAACGGGGCGGGCCGGCCCTTCTCCATGGCGCGCACCCAGTCCGAGTGGGCGAGCGTGACGAGCAGGTCGTCGCCGACCTCGTCGCGCAGGAACGCCACATCGGACTCGTCCTGCACCTTGTTTCCCACGACCCTCAGTGCGACCCCGAAATCGCGTGCGTATTCCTTGTACTGCCGATAGACGGAGACGCCTTTGCGGGTGGGTTCCGCCACCAGGAACGTCATGTCGAAACGCGTGAACATCCCGGACGCGAACGAGTCCGAGCCGGCCGTCATGTCCACCACGACGTACTCGTCAGGGCCGTCCACCAGGTGGTTGAGGCAGAGTTCGACCGCACCGACCTTGGAGTGGTAGCAGGCGACACCGAGATCGGCCTCCGTGAAGGGGCCCGTCGCCATCAGCCGGATCTCCGCGCCGTCCAGTGCCACCGTGCGGGCACAGGCGTCGTAGACCGGGTTGTCCTCCACGACGCGCAGCAGCCGTGAACCCTCGCCGGGCGGGGTCGTCTTGATCATCGCCTCGGCGGACGCGATGCGCGGATTGCTCCCCCGTACATAGTCCTTGATCAGGGGGAGGTGCGCGCCCATGGCGGGAAGCGCGGCCGCCTCCGCCTCGGTCAGGCCGAGCGCGGCGCCCAGGTGCTGGTTGATGTCGGCGTCGACGGCGACGACGGGTGTCCCGTCCGCTGCGAGGCTGCGGATGAAGAGCGAGGACAGCGTGGTCTTGCCGCTGCCGCCCTTGCCCACGAAAGCGATCTTCATGTTCACGTAGCGTAGTCGATTCGCTGCGTGGCGTCGCCAACTTCCGTGAAGAACCCCACTCCGCGGTGGGCGGTGCGCCACAGGCGCGTAGCCTCGCTCCCTATGAGTAGGTCCGCCTCCGACGCTTCTGCCGACACATCGCATCCGTCCGCCGGCGGCCCCGCCGGCGCTTCGGGCGGCGCCGGGGCCGCTCCCCGCCGCCGGGATGATCCGCTCGCGGCCCTCGCCTCGCTGCCGGGTGTGCCCGACGCCGTGGAGTCCGTACGCAAGGCGGTCGACCGCGTGTACGGGCACCGGGTGATGCGGCGGCGCAGTACGGAGGTCGCCTCCGAGGCCGCCCTCCGCGCGGCCCGCGGCTCCGCCGCGCTGTCCGGCGCGGACTGGGCGCTCGAAGAACTGAGGCGGCGCACCGACTTCAGCGCGGAGGCGCAGGCCCGCGCGGTCGGCGCGGCGCTGCGCGTGACCGCGGAGGCCGGTCAACTTCTGTCCGTGTGGCGGCAGTCGCCGACCCGGGTGCTCGCCCGGCTGCACCTGGTCGCGGCGGGTGGGGCGAGTGCGGGGGACGAGCGGACCGGCCGGCCCCGGCTGGCGGGCGAGTCGGTCGACGAGGCGCCGGGCTGCGAGGCGGCAGGGCCGTTGACCGAGGCGCCGCTGCCTGGTCCCGAGGAAGTGGCCGGGCGGCTCAACGCGCTGACCGAGCTGGTCCTCGCGCCGAGCGACGCGCCCGCGCTGGTGACTGCGGCGGTCGTGCACGGCGAACTGCTGGCGCTGCGCCCCTTCGGTTCGTACAACGGAGTGGTGGCACGGGCGGCCGAGCGGATCGTGCTGATCAACAGCGGCCTCGACCCGAAGTCGATCTGCCCCGCCGAGGTCGGCCACGCCGAACTGGGCAGGGCCGCGTACGCCGCGGCCTTCGAGGGCTACCTCTCGGGCACACCGGACGGCATGGCCGCGTGGATCGCCCACTGCGGGCGCGCGGTCGAACTGGGCGTACGGGAGTCGACGGCGGTCTGCGAGGCGCTCCAGCGCGGAGCGGCCTGACGGCTGCCGCTCGTCGTCGGCGGCGTGGAGGCCCGTTTTCGGGCGACGTGGCGGCACTTCCGGCGCGGTGGCCGGCGTCGCAGTGTGGAGGCCCGCGTTCCGGCGCGAATCCGATCGGCGCGAGACATGCGGCGATCGAAATCCGCGCGGCGCGAGAAGTGCGGCGATGCGGAATTCGGCGGCGCGAGAAGCATGGCGATGGAGGCTCCGCGTGGCGCGAGAAGCGTGGCGATGCGGGCTCCGCGCGAGCGAAAAATGCGGCGGCACCGTGGAGGCGCCGCCGCTGGCACGGTCGCCGGGTTACCAAGCGTCCTCGAATATGTGCCCATCAGGTCGGGTACTTCGCCCGTGGCCTGGTGCGGCTGGCCCGTAATCGACGGGTCGACGTCGCGTGGGTGCCCGGTTGCGTGCTCGGTCCGTGTGGCCTGTGCGTGTGTGAGGTGATCCTCTCGGATGTCCTGGGTCTCGCGGGCCGTGATTCCTTTGTACTCCTGGGGGCGCTGGGACGGAACCCGCCCTCATCGTTCTTTACTTTTAGCTTCAAATAAGGACAAACGGTGTGCGGTCCGCACCGCTGCCGACCGCTTCCTCACGAGCTTCGTGCCATCGCAATCTCGAACGGATGCCGCCGTTCGACGCGGGGCGACGCGACGCGGTGCTTGGTCCGGCAAGCGGGCTCCCCGCGCGGTGCGCGCGCGACGGCACGACGGCCTCACGGCCTCACGCGCGGACGCGCCTGCGGTTCGCCGCGTACCAGACCAGTCCCGCGGTCGCCACCGCCGCGCCCACCGCGACCGCCGCCGCCACCCCGGGCCTTGCGGGCATGGCGAACGCGGGGAGCCGCTGCCTGAGCCGGACCGGCTTGTTGAAGACGAGGACGGGCCACTCGCGGGCGGTGGCCTCGCGTCGCAGCGCGCGGTCGGGGTTGACCGCGAAGGGGTGGCCGACCGATTCCAGCATCGGCACGTCCGTGACGGAGTCGCTGTAGGCGTAACAGCGCGTCAGGTCGTAGCCCTCCGACCCGGCGAGCGCGCGAACGGCCTCGGCCTTCGTCGGTCCGTAGGCGTAGTACTCCACCTCGCCGGTGAAGCAGCCGTCGTCACCGACCACCATCCGCGTCGCCACCACGCGGTCCGCACCCAGCAACTCCCCGATGGGCTCGACCACTTCGGCTCCGGAGGTGGAGACGATCACTACGTCGCGGCCGGCGGCGTGGTGGTCCTCGATGAGCGAGGCGGCCTCGTCGTAGATGATCGGGTCGATCAGATCGTGCAGGGCCTCGGCGACGATCTCCTTGACCTGCTGGACGTTCCAGCCCTTGCAGAGCGAGGAGAGGTACTGCCGCATGCGTTCCATCTGATCGTGATCGGCGCGCCCGGCAAGGAAGACGAACTGCGCGTACGCGGTCCGCAGTACAGCGCGGCGGTTGATCAGACCGCCGTGGTAGAAGGACCGGCCGAAGGTCAACGTCGACGACTTCGCAATGACCGTCTTGTCCAGGTCGAAGAACGCTGCTGTACGTGGCAAGTAGTCGTTTTCCACGCCCCGAGCATATGCGCCCACCATTCGGCGTAAGGGCGCGGCGTGTGGGTTTGCTCGGGAAGGCTCTCGGGTACACCATGGAAGTCACGGATCGTTCGCGACCGTGTCTAACCCGGTCCGGCTCCTCCCCCCCCGAGTCGGCCGTGGGGACGACCCCCGCTCTCCCCCCCGGCGGGGGTCGTCGCATGTCCGGCCCCGATTGCGTCCCTCTGCTTCCACGGTGTGCCACCTTTCCGAACCCGGTTGCCGGACTTCGTCCGAACCGGTTCTTTCCCGGCTTCGGCCGTCACGATGCGTAGCAGCGGCGCGCTCGGCGAATGTCACCGATTTGAGCTACGGAGTTATTCACATTCGCGGAGTTGTCCACAGTTTCCGAGCAAGATCCCCACGTTTTCCCGCGACCGGGCAGCCTGATTCCGGCTGCGAAGTCCGCAGAAGCCGGAATCGCTGATACCGGATCTATCGGGTGTGCTCGGCAGGCACCACGTCCGGAGATCGAGCGATCGGCATGTGCGCGGATGCGTACGGGTGTGTACGGAGATACGGACAGGGGGCGAGGACATGGCCGGGTCCATGGGATCGGGGCGGTCGCGCAAGGCGTCGGAGGCGGCGTCGCGGGAGGGAGTACGGAGACCGGCGGGCCGCGGAGCGCGACCGTTGGTCATCACGGAGGACGTGGATCTGCTCGACGATGTGCTGCGGCTCTGCGCCGCGGCCGGAGCCGACCCGGAAGTGCACCACAAGCTCCCTGACGACAGGGGAAGTTGGGAGCGCGCGCCGCTGGTGCTCGTCGGTGACGACGCGGCTGCGCGGTGCCGGGGGGCAGCCCGCAGGCCGGGCGTGATGCTCGTCGGGCGGGAGCAGGACGACCCGGCGGTGTGGCAGTGGGCGGTGGAGATCGGAGCCGAGTGTGTGCTGCGCCTGCCGGAGGCGGAGGGGTGGCTCGCGGATCGGCTGGCCGACGCGGCGGAGGGCGCCGGCGAGCTCGCGGTCACTGTCGGTGTGATCGGAGGCCGGGGCGGCGCCGGCGCGTCAACCCTCGCATGCGCCTTGGCGGTCACGGCCGCGCGGGCGGGCCGGCGGACGACACTCGTGGACGCGGACCCGCTGGGCGGCGGGCTCGACGTGCTGCTCGGCGGAGAGCGCGCGGAGGGCAGACGCTGGCCCGACTTCGCCGCCTCCAAGGGCCGTGTCGCGGGCACGGCGCTGGAGGAGGCGCTGCCCCGGCTGCACGATCTGAGCGTGCTCAGCTGGGATCGCGGCGAAGCCGTGACCGTGGGCCCCGACGCCATGAGGTCGGTGCTGGCGGCCGCCCGCAGGCGGGGCGGTGTGGTCGTCGTGGATCTGCCGCGCCGGATCGACGAGCCGGTGGCGGAGGCGCTCGCACAGCTGGACGTCGGACTGCTGGTGGTGCCCGCCGAGTTGCGGGCGGTCGCCGCCGCGGAGCGGGTGGCGTCCATGGTCCGCATGGTGCTTCGGGACCTGCGTGCCGTGGTCCGGGGGCCTTGTGCGGCAGGGCTGGACGAGACGTGGATCGCCGAGGCGCTGGACCTGTCGCTCGTGGGTGAACTGCCGCCGGAGCCCGGCCTGTCGGAGCTGCTGGACAGGGGCGAACCTCCGGGTTCGCGGGCCCGCGGGCCGCTCGCCGTGTTCTGCGCGGAGTTCTGGGAGCGCGCACTTCGCCAGGACATGGCGCCTGGCCTTCGCCAGGACATGCGGCCGGATCTTCGCCAGGACCTGCGTCAGGAGAGGGGTGCTCGGTCATGAGGCGTACTGCGGGGGAGCCGGAGGAGCGCGGCGCGGCCCTGCTCGACGCGGTGCGAAGGCGGCTCGCGGAGAGCCGCGCCGATCCGACGCCCGCACGGGTGGCGGCGGCCCTGCGGGCGCAGGGCAGGCTCCTGGGGGACGCCGAAGTGCTCGGCACGGCAGAGGAGTTGCGGAACGAACTGGTCGGTACGGGCCCGCTGGAAGCACTGCTCGCGGACAGCGCCGTGACCGACGTGCTGGTCGCGGCGCCGGACCGGGTCTGGGTGGACCGAGGAAGCGGCCTGGAACTCACGGACGTGGTGTTTCCGGACGCGGCCTCCGTCCGGCGGCTCGCCCAGCGGCTGTCCGCCGTCGCGGGCAGGCGCCTCGACGACGCGCGCCCGTGGGTGGACGCGCGGCTGCCGGACGGGACCCGCATGCATGCGGTGCTGCCGCCCGTCGCGGTCGGATCGGCGTATCTCTCACTGCGCGTGGTGCGTCCCAAGGCGTTCTCCCTCGCGGAGCTGGCGGCGGCAGGCACGCTGCCGCCCGGCGGAGAGGCGGTGCTGCGCGCGCTGCTGGAGGCGAAGCTGTCGTTCCTGATCAGCGGCGGTACGGGGACGGGCAAGACGACGTTGCTGTCCACGCTCCTCGGCCTGGTCGGGGTGCGCGAGCGGATCGTGCTCACGGAGGACTCGGCCGAGCTGCGGCCCGACCATCCGCATGTGGTGAGGCTCGAATCCCGTCCGGCGAACCAAGAGGGGGCGGGGGAGGTGACGTTGAAGGATCTGGTGCGGCAGGCACTGCGGATGCGGCCGGACCGTCTGGTGGTCGGTGAGGTGCGTGGGGCCGAAGTGACAGATCTGCTGGCGGCGTTGAACACCGGACACGACGGCGGTTGCGGCACGGTGCATGCGAACGCGGCGGCCGACGTGCCGGCGCGCCTGGAGGCGCTGGGTACGGCGGCCGGCCTCGACCGGGCCGCTCTGCACAGTCAGTTGGCGGCCGCCGTCTCCGTCGTGCTTCATCTGGTACGCGACAGGACGGGTCGGCGGCGGGTGGCCGAGGTGTGTGTGCTGGAGCGGGACCCGGCCGGCTTTGTGGTGCCGGTGCCCGCGCTGCGCTGGGCACCCGGTGGCTTCGTCCGGGAGCACGGATGCGCCCGTCTGACCGCGCTGATCGGTGGTGCGCTGTGACGGCGGTGTCGGCGGCGCAGTGCGCGTGGGCGGCGGCGCTGTGCGCGGGCTGCGCGGTGTGGCTCGCGGGGGCCGGGCGATCACGTCGCCGGGCGAGGGCGTTGAGCGCCGGGTTCCCCGGCGGGTCCGGGCCGGCCGCACCGGCTCTGGAGCGGGCCACGGGGTGGTTGCGGCGCGGGGCCGGCGCGTTGGGCAGGGAGTGGCTGTGCCTGCCGGCCGCCGTGCTGGTCGCGGTGGCGGGCGCGTCGGTGCTGCCCCTCGTGGCGGGGGTGTGCGCGGTACCCCTCGTACGCCGCAGGCTGGGGGCTCGCGCGCGGCGCAGGGCGGCCGAGCGGCGCGGGGACGCGGTGGTCGCGCTGTGCGGCACGACGGCGGGCGAGTTGAGGGCGGGCGCACAGCCGGCGCGAGCGCTGACGGACGCCGCGGTGGCGACCGGCGGCCTCGGTGGCGATGAGGGCCCTGTGGTGGCAGCCGTACGGTTCGGTGGCGACGCGCCCGGTGCACTGCGACGGGCCGCGCGGGCGCCGGGTGCGGACGGTCTGGTGGGGCTCGCGGCCTGCTGGCAGGTGGCGGTGGACGGCGGCGCGGGGCTGGCCGCGGGCCTCGACCGCCTGGAAGACGCGCTACGGGCCGAAAGTGAGCAACGGCTGTCGCTGCGAGCCCAGTTGGCGGGCGCGTGGTCGACGGTCGGGGTGCTCGCGCTGCTGCCCTTGGTCGGCCTGGCGCTCGGTGCCGCGATGGGCGCCCACCCTTTGCGGGTCCTGCTGCACACCCCGGCCGGGCTCACCTGCCTCGCGGTCGGCGCCCTGCTGGAGGCGACGGGACTGTGGTGGGCCGGCCGGATCGTCAAAGCTGCGGAGGCGGCATGAGTGGAATGTTTGTCCACAGGCTGTGGACGGCGGTCTCGCTGCTGGCCACGATCGGGTGCCTGGTCCAGGTGTGGGCCGAGCGGCGCGGCGAGCGAGCGGCACGCGGGCGCACTGCGGCGCTGCTCGCGACGGAGCGTACTCGCGGGCGTGCGGGCTCCCGCGCTGTGCTCGGCGGGTGGGCGCGCCGATGGGGTCCGGTGCTCGCCGCGTTCCTCGTGGTCTGGTTCCTGGTCGGCGGGGCGCTCGGGGCCGGGG
>NZ_JAIUKE010000496.1 GCF_020176795.1 Streptomyces sp. 8L | reverse complement strand
GCCGGAGCCCCGGCGTCCGGCCGGCCCGCCCCGCGCCGCAGGGACGCGGCGGCGATCCGGGAGCTGCTGCTGCGGGCCGCGGCCGAACTCTTCCGCGAACGGGGCTACGACCGCACCACCGCCCGCGACATCGGGGACCTCGCGGGCGTCGATCCGGCCATGATCGCCCGTTACTTCGGCGGCAAGGCGCAGCTGTTCGTGGCCGTGCTGCGCACCGAGAACGACGCGGAGACCTTCGCCGACCTCTTCGACCCCGACCGGCTGGCCGGCCTGATCAGCCGCTTCGACCGGCAGGGCCCCGGCCCGGTGGCGCAGGTGGCCGTGCGCCCCTACGACGACCCGGCGGCGCAGGCCGCCGCCGCGGCGGAGCTGGAGCGCCGCATCGTCGGGCCACTGCGGGACCGCTTCGTGCAGGAGGGCGACGAGCGGGCCGAGTTGCGCGCGGAGCTGCTCACGGCCGCCTTCGTGGGCGTCGTACTCGCCCGGCGTACGGGCACCCTGGAGCAGCTCGCCGCCGCCGACCCGGACACACTGCTGCCGCTGATCCGCCGCCTGCTGGACTGACTCGCGGGCTCGCGGGCTCGCGGACTGCTGGACTGACGGATGAGCGGGCGGGGCGGACGCGACGGCCGGACCGGCTTGAGCCGGACGGGACCGCGAGGGTGACGGGACCGCGAGGGCTGACGGGACCGTCGGGGCTGATGGGGCTGGTGGGGCTGGTGGGACCGTGACGACTGACGGGACCGAAGAGGCGGGCGCGGGGCGCCTGAGAGGCACGGCCCGGACCGATACGCCCTCGGGGCGTCAGGCCGCGCGTGCGGCACGGCGGGGGCCGGGCACGCGGCAGGGCGTCAGGACGCGCCGCCGCCGCGACCGCTGACGGTCCACGCCCACACCACGCAGGCGACGCCGATCAACGCGAGCACCGCGCACAGCACCGTGTACGCCCCCTCGAACACCATGGCAGACCCCCATTCCGTGCGACCGCCGCCGGAAGCTCCTGGAGCACCCGGCACCGTGCGCCGGGAGCACCATTGTCCTCTCTTACGAGCCACGTGTCCCCACGGTTCACCACTCCACACCCGCGATCGCGGTCCTGTTCCCGTCCGTTCACGACGCGTTCAGCAGACCGAACCCGAAGCGCGGCCCTTCCCGCGAGGGCGCCACGGCCGCGCCGGCGCGGATCGACCGGAGTTCCAGGAGGGTGCACCTCCCGCGCCACGGCTGGCGGGACGGGGCGCGCCGTCCCCGGGGGCCGTGCGCCCGGCCGGCGCACGCCCCGGCGCCGTGCCGGGTTCCGCCGCCCGCTCCAGCTGCGGAGTCCGCCGTCGCGGCCCCGGTTCCCGCCCGCGAATCCCGCCGCTTTCCCGGGCTCTTTCCGGTGCCGCGCACACCCCGGAATTGTGATCGCGGAAATGTCCGGGGGAAGCCGCGAGAGGCCGCCGGAAACCCCGTTCGGTGTACAGATGCCCCTTTCTCTCCCTTTCTCTCCGTCCCGGCACGCTTTGGCGGTGCTGTGGGCGCGCTGTGCGGTGATCGGGCCGTCGGCGCCGCGTTCGACATACCGTCCGGGGGCGACTCCCAGAGGGCCGGAGCCGTCATGATCGACATCCAAGAGCCCATCCCTGTCAAGGGTGTTGCGCAAGGAAAACTCGCCGAAATGCTTAATTCCGCATGGGTTACGCGCCGAATCGTTCGGCAATGCGCCTACATTTCCGCGAGGTCTCGAACTGGGAAAGACTGGCGTCCAAGTTTGGTTTTGATCTTGCTCACCCGGCGTGAAGTGGACTATACCTATCGGCGTCGGCCCCGGTGTTTTTCCTGCACAGAACCGGCCGGGGGGAGGCAGCGGGAGGGCTCTGCCCGTATCCGTTCGGCAGGCCGCACCGTTCTCACTGTGATCCGTACGCGACGCGACCATTCACCACGCAGCACGCACTCACCCAGCACGACCAGCTTCATAGACCCGCGGTGGCGGGGCCTTCGCCTCAGACGAGAAGGACGGCCGGCCGGCACACCGCCTGAGTCCTGGAGAAGGCGAGGACTTGAGCATGGGAACCACCTCCGCTCAGAACAATGGGGGCCTCGGCCGCCGCGATGTGATCAAGCGGTCAGCCGCAGTCGGCCTGGTCGGAATACCGGCGGTGGGCTTCCTGAGCGCCTGCGCGAGCGGCGGCGGGAACGGGAACGACGACGCCAAGCCGGACAAGGGAAAGACGAGCGCCAAGAACCCGCTCGGCGTCAACGCGACAGCCCCGCTCGACTACGTGATCTTCGACGGCGGCTTCGGCACGGAGTACGCCAAGGACGCCAACGCCCTCTACAACAAGGCCTTCCCCAAGGCGAAGGTCACCCTGACGGCGACCCAGAAGATCCAGACCCAGCTCCAGCCCCGGTTCAACGGCGGCACCCCGCCCGACCTGATCGACAACTCCGGCGCCGAGCAGATGGACATGGGCGTCCTGGTCGGCCAGAAGCAGCTCGCCGACCTCACGCCGCTGATGGACGCCCCCTCGTACGACGACCCCTCCAAGAAGGTCCGCGACACGCTGCGGCCGGGCGTCCTGGAGATGGGCCAGTTCAACGGCAAGCCGATGTACGTCATGAACTACGCGTACACGGTCTACGGCGTCTGGTACTCCCAGACCGCGCTCGACCGCTTCGACGCGCAGTACCCGGAGACCTGGGACGACATGCTCGCGCTGTGCGCCAAGGCCAAGAAGAAGGGCGTGGCGGGCTGGACGTACGCGGGCAAGTACCCGTACTACATCCCCTTCTCGCTGTTCCCCTTCATCGGCAAGATCGGCGGCCGGGAGGTCCTGGACGCGATCGACAACCTGGAGCCGAACTGCTGGAAGGCGCCGGCCGTGAAGGCCGCGTTCGACGCCTACTACGAGCTGTACGCCAAGGGGTACATCCTCAAGGGCACCCCGGGACTCGACCACATCCAGTCGCAGACGGCGTGGACGCAGTACAAGGCGCTGTTCATCCCCGACGGCTCCTGGGTGGAGAACGAGGCGGCCAAGACCACGCCGAAGGACTTCCAGATGAAGGTCGCGGCGCCCTCGAGCCTCGACGCGAGCGACAAGATGCCCTTCGGCACCATCTGGGCGGCGGGCGGCGAGCCGTACATCGTCCCGGCGAAGGCGAAGAACCCGCTCGGCGGCATGGAGCAGCTGCGCATCATGCTCAGCGAGGCGTCGTCGCGGAACTTCACCCAGAAGGTGAAGTCGCTCAGCTCCTTCAACGGCGGCACCGACGGGCTCACCCTCACCAGCGCCCTTCAGTCCGGCGTCGACGCCCTGAAGAAGGCCGGTTCGAACGTCCTCAACCCGCGCCTCCAGGACTGGTACGTGGACCTGGAGAAGCAGAAGATCGGCGTCGGCGCGCTCGGCGAGATGATGGCGGGCCGGATGACCCCGGCCGAATGCGTCAAGAAGTGCCAGGAGTTCTCCGACGCGGCGGCCAAGGACTCGTCCATCACCCACTACAAGCACCAGTAGGGCGGTGCGGACGGCCGGCGGCGCCCCGAAGCGGAGGGCGCCCCGGCCGCTCGCGCCGGTCCGTGTCCGCCGGCCGGCACACGCCGGGCCGGCGACGGTGGCGGGCGGCGCGGCGCGGCGCCCGCCGAGGATTCGGGGTCGGGAGACATGCAGCACGGCAAGTACCGGTTCATCGCGGGGTTCTTGATCGTCCCCCTGGCGTTCTACGCCATCTTCGTCATCTGGCCGTTCATCCAGTCGATCTACTACTCGTTCACCAACTGGACCGGCCTCAGCCCCCAGTTCTCGGTGACAGGACTGGACAACTACCGGCGGCTGACGCACGATCCGACGTTCTGGGCCTCGCTGAGGCACAGCGCGATCTACGTGGTGGTGCTGCCCCTGGTGGTGCTGGCCATCGCGCTGTTCCTGTCGTTCATGCTGAACGTGGGCGGGCGCAGGAAGAAGGGTGCCGCGGTCGCCGGGGTGCGGGGCGCCCCGTTCTACAAGATCGTGTACTTCTTCCCGCAGGTGCTGTCCATCGCCATCGTGGCGCTGCTGTTCCAGTTCCTGTACAACCCGGACAGCGGCGCGCTCAACGCCTTCCTGAGCGCGATCGGCCTCGGCGGTGTGCAGCCCGAGTGGCTGGGCGACCCCGGCCTCGCGCTGTGGTGCGTGATGGCCGTGCTGATGTGGAGCCAGGTCGGCTTCTTCGTCGTGCTGTTCTCCGCGGGCATGGCGTCCATCCCGAAGGACTTCTACGAGGCCGCCCTGCTCGACGGCGCGGGCCGCGCCACCACGTTCTTCCGGATCACGCTGCCGCTGCTGTGGGACACCGTGCAGTCCGGCTGGGTCTACATGGGCGTCCTGGCGCTGGGCGCCGAGTCCTTCGCGGTCACCCAGATCATGACCGTGGGCCCCGGCGGGCCCGCCGATTCCACCAACGTCCTGAGCCTGTACGTCTACCAGAAGGCGTTCCGCGACGGGCAGGCCGGTTACGCGACCGCGGTCGGCGTCGTCCTGCTGCTCGTCACCCTCGTGTTCGCCGGCGGGGTGCTGCGCCTGGGCCGACGCGAACGGCTGGAGTACTGATGACCACTGACACCTCTGCCCAGCCCGCCGAGACCGTGCCGCCGCACGTACCCGGGGCGCCTTCCGCCCCCGGCGGCGGAAAGCGCGAGAAGAAGACCGGGGGAGTGCTCAACGTCTTCTCCCACGGCATGCTGGTGATCTGGGCGATCCTGGTCGTCATGCCCCTCCTGTGGGCCGTCATGACGTCCTTCAAGGACGACAAGTCGATCTTCACCTCGCCCTGGTCGCTGCCGAACCACCTGCACTTCGAGAACTGGTCGCGCGCCTGGAGCCAGGCGCACATGAGCGACTACTTCCTCAACACCGTGATCGTGGTGGCGTTCTCGCTGTTCGGCACCCTGTTGCTGGGGTCGATGGCGGCGTACGTGCTGGCGCGGTTCGAGTTCCCCGGCAACAGGTTCATCTACTTCCTGTTCATCGGCGGCATGAGCTTCCCCGTCATCCTGGCGCTCGTGCCGCTGTTCTACGTGATGCAGAACCTGTCCCTGCTCAACACGATCCCCGGGCTGATCCTGGTCTACATCGCCTACTCGCTGCCGTTCACCGTCTTCTTCCTCACCTCTTTCTTCAAGACGCTGCCGACTTCCGTGGCGGAGGCCGCGATCATCGACGGCGCGTCCCACACGCGCACGTTCTTCCAGGTCATGCTCCCGATGGCGAAGCCGGGGCTGATCAGCGTGGGCATCTTCAACTTCCTCGGCCAGTGGAACCAGTACCTGCTGCCGACGGTCCTCAACACCAACCCCGACCACAAGGTCCTCTCGCAGGGCCTCGTCGAACTCGCCACCAGCCAGGGCTACAAGGGCGACTACTCGGGGCTGTTCGCCGGCCTGGTGATGGCGATGCTGCCGGTGCTCGCCGCGTACATCGTCTTCCAGCGCCAAGTGGTGGCGGGTCTCACCGCCGGTGCGCTGAAGTAGCGTCAGGAGCGGGAAACGCCCGTCGGCGGTCGTCGGCGGGTGTTTCTTCGCGTTTCGGGCGTCTTGTCCGTACCGGCATCGCTCAAGGTCTTGACGGGAGGTGGCACCAAAGGCTGAGCTTAGGGTTCACAAGTTGGAGATACGTCGGGGTCTCAGTGACGCGGCCCCGCCGGGAGGCGGTCGTCGTGCCGCCCCCCAGGGCAGGAGTGGATGAGCCGTGGAGACTCCGGGGTCGCAGTCGTCGCTGCACCGGGCCAACCTCGAACGGGTCGTACGCGCGGTGCGTATGGCCGGTTCGCTGACGCAGGCGGAGATCGCCAGGAGCACCGGCCTGTCCGCCGCCACCGTGTCCAACATCGTCCGGGAGCTGAAGGACGGCGGCACCGTCGAGGTCACCCCGACCTCCGCGGGCGGGCGCAGGGCCCGCAGCGTCTCGCTCAGCCCCGACGCGGGCATCGTGCTCGGGGTCGACTTCGGCCATACGCACCTGCGCGTCGCCGTGGGCAACCTGGCCCACCAGGTCCTCGCGGAGGAGTCCGAGCCGCTGGACGTCGACGCCTCGTACGCGGACGGCTTCGGACGCGCCGAGACCCTCGTCGAGCGGCTGATCGTGACCACTGGGATCGACCGCGGGAAGGTCATCGGCGTGGGGCTCGGCGTCCCCGGCCCGATCGACGTCGAGTCGGGCACGCTCGGCTCCACCGCGATACTGCCGGGCTGGACCGGGATCAACCCCAGCGACGAGCTCGCGGCCCGCCTCGGCGTCCCGGTCTACGTGGACAACGATGCCAATCTCGGTGCCCTCGGCGAGATGGTGTGGGGCAGCGGCAGGGGAGTGCGCGACCTCGCGTACATCAAGGTCGCCAGCGGCGTCGGCTCCGGCCTCGTCATCGACGGCCAGATCTACCGCGGGCCCGGCGGCACGGCGGGCGAGATCGGGCACATCACCCTGGACGAGGCGGGCCCCGTGTGCCGCTGCGGCAACCGGGGGTGCCTGGAGACCTTCACGGCCGCCCGGTACGTGCTGCCCCTCCTCCAGCCCAGTCACGGGACGGATCTGACCATGGAGCGGGTCGTCCAGCTGGCCCGTGAGGGCGACCCGGGGTGCCGCAGGGTGGTCGCGGACGTCGGGCGGCACGTCGGCAGCGGTGTGGCCAATCTCTGCAACCTCCTGAACCCCTCAAGGGTGGTGCTGGGAGGCGATCTGGCGGAGGCTGGGGAACTGGTGCTGGCGCCGATCCGGGAGTCCGTCTCGCGGTACGCCATCCCGAGCGCCGCACGCCAACTCTCGGTGCTGCCGGGAGCGCTGGGCGGGCGTGCCGAGGTGCTGGGGGCGCTGGCGCTCGTACTCAACGAAATGGGCGATTCGACCCTGCTGGAGAGCGCCCTCCCGGCCACCACACCTGCCTTCACTTAGATAACGAATGGCACCGTTGTCATCTCGTTAAGGATTTAATCCTTGACGCCGCCCGTTTGGCCGAGTTGACTCGCTGCCACCTCGGCCGCAGCGACGCGGCCTCGTCAGGGAGGTTTTTCGAAGTGAACGCATCGATGCGTCGTGCTGCGATGGCCGCGTCCGCCACCGCCATGGCTGTTCTCCTGGCCGCGTGCGGCAGCGCCAAGCAGTCAAGCGGCAGTGGTGACGACTCCAAGAAGAAGTCCAACTCGGACGACATCACGGTGGGCCTGCTGCTCCCGGAGAACAAGACCGCGCGTTACGAGTCGCTGGACAGGCCGCTCATCACCAAGGAGATATCCAGCCTCACCAACGGCAAGGGCAAGGTCGTCTACGAGAACGCGCAGCAGGACGCGACGACCCAGACCCAGCAGATGTCCACGCTGATCACCCGCAAGGTCGACGTGATCATCCTCGACTCGGTGGACTCGAAGTCGATCGCCGCCTCGGTCCAGAAGGCCAAGGGCGCGGGCATCCCCGTGGTGGCCTACGACCGCCTCGCCGACGGCCCGATCGACGCGTACACGTCCTTCGACAACACCGAGGTCGGCAGGGTCCAGGCGAACGCCCTGGTCAAGCAGCTCGGCTCGAAGGCCAAGTCCGGCAAGATCGTGATGATGAACGGCGCCATCACGGACCCGAACGCGGCGCAGTTCAAGGCCGGCGCCCTGCCGATCCTGCAGAAGTCGACCAACATCGGCAAGAAGTACGACACCCAGGACTGGGACCCGACCAACGCCAACGCCAACATGGCCGCCGCCATCCAGGCTCTTGGCAAGTCGAACATCGTCGGCGCCTACTCGGCGAACGACGACATGGCGGGCGCCATGATCCAGGCCATGAACCAGGCCGGCATCGACCCCAAGCAGGTCCCGGTCACCGGCCAGGACGCCACGCTGGCGGGCGTGCAGCGCATCCTCACCGGCACGCAGTTCATGAGCGTCTACAAGTCCTACCCGCAGGAGGCGTCGATCGCCGGCCAGCTGGCCGTCGCGCTCGCCCAGGGCAAGTCCGTGGACAGCATCGCTCCGGACAAGAGCAACAGCGACACCACGAAGGGCGTTCCCACCAAGATCGTCCCCGTGGTCTCCCTGACCAAGTCCAACATCAAGGACACGGTCCTCAAGGACAAGATCTACAAGCTGTCCGACATCTGCACCGCCAAGTTCGCCTCCGCCTGCAAGGCCGACGGCCTGGAGTAAGCGGCGCGGGGCCCGGTCCGGGCCCCGCACCGGGCGGGTACGCGCACGACCCCAGCCCGCACGCGTCCGATGCGCTTCCGTCGCAGGTGGGAGCGGGTACGGGGGGCGTTGTCAGT
>NZ_JAIUKE010000495.1 GCF_020176795.1 Streptomyces sp. 8L | reverse complement strand
GTCGACCCCTACCGCGACTACCTGCGTCGACGCCGAAGCGAGGACCCTGCTGCGCCCGTCACCCACCTCCTGTGCGAGATCAAGGAGCTCGGCTACACCGGCAGCGCGAACCTCCTGGTTCGCTACATCACCCAGGGCCGCGTCGAGGGCGACAGGCCGCTCACCACTCCGCAGCGTTTCGCCCGCCTCCTCCTCACCCGCCCCGAGAACCTGCGCGACAAGGACACCGCGCTCCTTCGGGAACTCACCCAAACCTGCCCCGAGATGACCGAACTCGCCTGTCCAACCAGCGAGTTCGCTGTGCTACTGGCCGCGAAGGAAGGCAACGACGCCAAGCTCACCGACTGGATCACCCGGGTCCGCACCACCGACCTGCCCCACCTGCACTCCTTCACCAACGGCCTCGAACTCGACCGTGCCGCCGTCAATGCCGGACTCACCCGGCCCTACCACAACGGCCGTACTGAGGGCGTCAACACGCGAACCAAGAAGATCACGAGGCAGATGCACGGCCGAGCCGGGTTCCCTCTGCTCCGCCACCGCATCCTCCTCCAGTGATCACCGCACAGCGTTACCACCGATTACGGGAGAGACGATTTACAGTCCCCATATGGGCGAGCCTGTCCCGGGGGCCCGCCGCCCGCCTCAGAAGTGGTCGCGTCACCGGAGGCGCTGGTCGAAGGCCGGGGCGGGGGACGTGTCCTCGCGGCTGCGGTACACGATGTACGGTCTGAACAGGTACTGGACAGGCGCGCTGAACATGTGGATGAGTCGGGTGTAAGGGACGAGAGCGATCAGCGCCATACCCACTACCGCGTGCATCTGAAACAGGAGCGGCACCCCGGTCATGAGGTCCGTGTCCGGCTGAAGCCTAAAGAGGCTGCGTGCCCAGGGGGCGATGGTGTCGCGATAGTTGTAGCTGCTGTCGAGCGCGGAATGGGCCAGTTTCGCCCACATACCGAGCGCAATCGCCGACACCAGCACGAGGTACATGAGCTTGTCATTAGCAGTGGTCGCTCGGAAGACCGGTGCTCTGAACCGTCGCCGGTACAGCAGCATCGCGATCCCGACTACGGCGACGGCTCCCGCGACTGTTCCGCCGTATAGGGAGAACAGCTGGTAGACGTGCTCGTCCACCTTGATCGCGTCCGTCCATGCGGCGGGCACGAAGAGGCCCAGCAGATGTCCGGCCAGAACGAACAGAATGCCGTAGTGGAACATCGGCGAAGCGATCTTCAGGATCTTCGACTCGTAGATCTCCGAGGAGTGGGTGGTCCAGCCGAACTGGTCGTAGCGCCACCGCCATACCGTGCCGGAGATCAGCAACGCGAACATCATGTAGGGCAGGACGCCCCACAGCAGCGTTCTCATCCTGTTCCTCCTGGCATTCGTGTGCCGTATTCCATGTCCGCCCTGTCGCCGGTCCCTGTGTCGAGCAGGGGCAGCAGCGGCCGGCCGGCGCCGTAGGCCGCCAGGCCCACCTGTTCGCGGGGTGGCCCGGCGCGGACCATCCTCCGGGCCTCGGTGAGGTCCTGCGGCGAGGGCCCGGGCAGCGTTCGGCACACCGCGTCCAGGATCCGGGCGTACGGGGTGTCCGCCTCGGTGAGGGACAGCCGCAGCAGTTCGATACCCGGCCGGTGTTCCAGCAGCAGCTGAGGCCCGGCCTGGGCGCTGAACTCCAGGACCGCGGGGAGAAAATCGGGCAGTTCCTCACTCGTGAAGTCGAGCCCGTGCGCCCGGTAGACCTCCTTGAACCGCACGAGCGACATCCCGCGCCGCCGGGTGTCCCCGTCGCTCCACCAGCTCAGGTAGAGGCTGTGCCGGTTCTTGAAATCGAAGGTCCGCACGTAGTGGGCAGCGAGTTCCGCCGGGTCGATGGCACGGGCGTGCGTCAGGAAGGAGACGATGTCAGGGTCCTGGCAGCCCGATTCGATCAGTGGCAGCCGTTCGTGGAACATGGCGTCGGGGTAGACGAGGCACATACCGGCTGCCTGGTACACCAGAGCTGCCGCCCGCCGTGATCCGGTCACCGCACTCATCGCTGGCCCTTGATGTCCTCGACCGCGGGTTCTTCGTCGGCGTTCTGCCGCCGGGAACGCAAATGAAAATTCTCCAGCGTTACCAGGGGCAGGTGCTTGCGGCCCGAGTCTTGGCCGAAGGGGCCGTCCGTCGCCGGCCCCTGGCCGCCCATCCCAGGACCGTCCGCGTGGTCGAGACTGCACTCCTGGGGCACGGCCGACTCCTCCAGCCGCCGCGCGTCGCCCGCTGCCGCCGTGGGGATGACGTAGCGCTCGTCGTATTTGGCGAGTGCGAGTAGCCGGTACATGTTCTGGATGCCGGTGCCGTCCATGTGCACTCGGGCGGCGATGCCGGGATCCGGGTCCTGTCCGAGGTTGACGGCGCGCATGTGCGCACGCATCGCGGCCAGCTTCTCCAGCGAGTTGCGTACCGGTGCCACGTCCCCGGCGGTGAAGATCTCCGCCAGATATTCCAGCGGAATGCGCAGGGTGTCGATCGCGCCGAACAGGTTGCCGGCGTCCTCGCCGTCGAAACCCGTCTCGGCCAGCACTTCCGTGATCGGCGAAAGGGGCGGGATGTACCAGACCATCGGCAACGTCCGGTACTCCGGATGGAGCGGCAGTGCCACCCTGTGGCGCCGGATCAGAGAGAACACGGGGGAACGGCGGGCCGCTTCGATCCAGTCCTCCGGAATGCCCGCGAGCCCGGCCGCCCGGCGCACCGCCGGATCCTCGGGGTCGAGGAAGAGCCGCAACTGGGCTTCGTACAGCTCGGTGTCGTCCTTCGTCTCGGCCGCCGCCGTAACCTGCTCCGCATCGTAAAGGAGTACGCCGAGGTATCGCAGCCGCCCGACACAGGTCTCCGAGCACACGGTGGGCTGTCCCACTTCGAGCCTCGGATAGCACAGGGTGCACTTCTCCGCTTTACCGGTGCGATGGTTGAAGTAGACTTTCTTGTACGGGCAGGCTGTCACGCACTGCCGCCACCCTCGGCAGCGGTCCTGGTCCACCAGGACGATACCGTCCTCGCTGCGCTTGTACATCGCGCCCGAAGGGCAGGACGCCACGCAAGAGGGGTTGAGGCAGTGCTCGCAAATCCGGGGCAGATAGAACATGAACGTCTGCTCGAAGGCGAACTTGACCTTTTCCGAGGCCTTCTGCCGGGTTTTCTGCACCATAGGATCGAGTTCGCCGTAGCGCGTGGAGCCACCCAGGTTGTCGTCCCAGTTGGAGGACCACTCGATCTTCATAGGCTTGCCGGTGATGAGGGATTTGGGCTCTGCGACGGGATAATCGTCGCCCAACGGCGCGTCAGTAAGGTTCTTGTATTCGTAGGTCCACGGCTCGTAGTAGTCCTTGATTTCCGGTAGTACGGGATTGGAAAAGATGGACGCAAGCCGTCGGAAACGCCCCCCAGATTTGAGCTTGAGCTGCCCCCGTCTGTTCAGTTCCCAGCCGCCGCGCCATCGCTGCTGATCCTCGTACCGGCGGGGATAGCCTTGCCCCGGCCGGGTCTCGACATTGTTGAACCAGACATACTCCATACCCTCCCGGTTAGTCCATACTTCCTTGCAGGTGACCGAACATGTGTGGCAACCGATGCATTTGTCGAGGTTCATTACCATCGCGATCTGCGCCATGATCTTCATCAATAGGTGACTTCCTGCGAGCGGCGGCGGATGACGGTCACTTCGTCGCGCTGGTTACCGGTGGGCCCCAGGTAGTTGAATCCCCAGGTCAACTGGGCATAACCGCCGATGAGATGACTCGGCTTGAGGATCAGCCGGGTAAGTGAGTTGTGAGTGCCGCCCCGTTTGCCCGTGGCCTCGGTCTTCGGCACCGCCACTGTGCGTTCCTGTGCGTGATGCATATAGACGGTGCCCTCCGGCATCCTGTGCGAGACCACAGCCCGGGCCACCACCACGCCGTTGCGGTTGACAGCCTCGACCCAGTCGTTGTCCAGGACTCCGATGGCTTCCGCGTCCTGCGGAGCCATCCAGATGACCTGCCCGCCGCGTGACAGGGAGAGCATGAACAAGTTGTCCTGGTACTCGGAGTGGATGGACCACTTGTTGTGAGGAGTGAGGTAGCGGACCGTCACTTCTCGCTGACCGTCACTGCCGAGACGGGGTTCGCCGAACAGCCGGTTCATGTCCAGAGGCGGACGGTAGATGGGCAGCGCCTCACCCAGTTCGTGCATCCAGTCATGGTCGAGAAAGAGATGCTGACGTCCGGTCAACGTATGCCAGGGCTTGAACTGTTCGACGTTCTGAGTGAACGCGGTGTAGCGCCGGCCCCCGTTCTCGCTGCCCGACCATTCCGGAGAGGTGATGACCGGCACCGGGGCCGCCTGCGTGTCGGCGTAGCTGACGCGCCTGCCTTCGCCGTCGGCGGCCAGGAAGGCCATGGGTCTGCCGGTCCGTGCCTGGAGGGTGGTGAATCCCTGGGCGGCGAGCCGCCCGTTCGTCGTGGCGGACAGCGCCAGGATCGTGTCGGCGGCCTTCACCGCCGTGTCCAGAAGGGGCCTGCCCCGGG
The DNA here is from genome assembly GCF_020176795.1 of Streptomyces sp. 8L. Taxonomy (GTDB): domain Bacteria; phylum Actinomycetota; class Actinomycetes; order Streptomycetales; family Streptomycetaceae; genus Streptomyces. The sequence continues at coordinate 3,828 of NZ_JAIUKE010000495.1, read as the reverse complement.
CCGCACCGTCCCGGGCGAGCCCGTTGCGCCGGCCGAGATCGACGACTTCCTCGTCGGGACGCAGCGTCACCCCCTTGGCGGGCAGTCCCAGCTTCTCAACGAGCGGGCCGAGCGCCGCGAACTTGGCCGCGACGGCGGAGTAATCCCGCTCCACCACCGTGATTCCTGGCATAGTTCTGCCAGGAACCGGTTCGCATTCGCCGCTTCGCCAGTCAAGAGCCACCCCACCAGGCTGTGCCGTCTCCCCCGGAGTGTCGTGCTGAACGGCGGTCGCCACCACGTCCCGGCGCACGCCGAGATGATCTACCGCGAGTTCACTGAAACGGCGGGCGATGTCGTGGAAGATGTCGAAGTCCGTACGCGCCTGCCATGGCGGATCGACGGCGGGGGTGAAAGCATGTACGAAAGGGTGCATGTCCGTCGTAGACAGATCATGCTTTTCGTACCACGTTGCCGCGGGGAGCACGACGTCGGACAGCAATGTGGAAGAAGTCTGCCGGAAGTCCAGTGACAGCAGTAGATCGAGCTTTCCCTCGGGTGCCTGCTCGTGCCAGACCACGTCCCGGGGACGCTGTTCCGGCCCGGCCTCAGCGGCGCGCAGCGAAGACTGGGTGCCCAGCAGGTGCTTGGTGAAGTACTCGGCGCCCTTCGCGGAGGAGCCCAGCAGATTGGTCCGCCACACGGTCAGCACCCGGGGCCAGTTGCGCGGTGCGTCGGGATCCTCGCAGGCGAACGCAAGCCGTCCCGCCTTGAGTTCCTCCACAATTCGGTCGGCCGGGGTATCTCCGGTGACCTCATCTGCGAGGTCCAGCGGATTCCTGTCAAAGGTGGGATAGGAAGGCATCCACCCCGCACGCGCCGAGAAGGCGAGGCAGTCCGCACCTGTCATGCCGGCGAACCGCCCGGTGCCCAAAGGGGAGGACAAGACGTCGGCGCAGAAGGTGTCATAGCGCCACTGGTCGGCGTTGAGGAACCAGTACGCGGTGCCAATCATCTGACGAGGCGGGCGTCCCCAGTCGAGTCCGCCCGCGAGTGTGGCCCATCCGGTGGCGGGCTGGCATTTCTCCTGGCCCACGTAGTGGGCCCAGCCCCCACCGTTGCGCCCCTGGCAACCGGTGAGCTGGAGCAGAGCCAGGAAGGTGCGATAAATGGTTTCCGAATGGAACCAGTGATTCGTGCCCGCGCCCATCAGGATCATGCATCGGCCTTGTGACTGCTCAGCGGTTCGAGCAAACTCCCGGGCAATTCTGATACAGCTTGCCGCCGGTACCGAGGTGTGACCCTCCTGCCATGCGGGCGTGCCCGACTGTGAGGCGTCCTCGTACCCGGTCGGCCACCGGCCCGGCAGATCCGCCCGGCCCACCCCATACTGGGCGAGCAGCAGATCGAAGACCGTGGTCACGAACCGCTCTTCACGGCCTCCGAGCCGGATCGCCGGTACCCCGCGACGCAACACCTCACCACGGCCCTGGCCGTGCTGGCCGCCGTCGGTGTCGAAGCGCGGCAGCAACACTTCGACACCCGCAGCATTTGGTTGCCCGTACAGACTCAACCGGGGGTTGATGCCTTCCAGGTCAAGATTCCACTTGCCGTGCCCCGAGTCGGTCCAGCGGAATCCCAGCGAGCCGTTGGGTACGGCCGGACGGCCGGTGACACTGTCCAGTACGACGGTCTTCCATTCAGCCCCCTCCGAGTCCTCCTCCACGTCGGATGCGCGAAGGAACTTGCCCGGAACATAGGCCCCGTCCCGCTGTGTGAGTGTGACAAGGAAGGGCAGATCAGTGAAACGCGTCACATAATCGGCGAAGAAAGAAGTTGAGTGATCGACGAAGAACTCTTTCAGCACGACATGGCCCATGGCGAACGCAAGCGCCGCATCGGTACCCGGATGGGGATGCAGCCACTCGTCAGCGAACTTCGCATTGTCCGCGTAATCCGGGGCCACCACCACGACTTTCTGACCCCTGTATCGGGCTTCGGCCATCCAATGTGCATCCGGCGTCCTGGTAACAGGTACGTTGGAGCCCCACATCAGCAGATACGCTGCATCCCACCAATCACCCGACTCCGGTACGTCTGTTTGATCGCCGAAAACCTGGGGGGACGCAACGGGAAGGTCCGCGAACCAATCGTAGAAGGACAACATCGGCGCCCCAATGAGACTCATGAACCGGGACCCCGCCGCGTGCGAGACCATCGACATCGCAGGGATGGGAGAAAAGCCCGCCACTCGATCGGGCCCGTACCGCTTGATGGTATGCACATGGGCAGCCGCGACGATCTCCGTCGACTCCTCCCACGTGGCCCGCATCAGACCACCCTTACCGCGCGCCTGCTGGTAGCGCCGTCGGCGTTCCGGGTCGGCCTGCACATCCGCCCAAGCCAGTACCGGATCGCCCAGCCGCTCTCGCGCCTCGCGATACATCTCCAGCAACACGCCCCGGACGTAGGGGTATCGAATGCGTGTGGGCGAGTAGGTGTACCAGGAGAAGGCGGCCCCGCGCGGACAGCCGCGCGGCTCGTACTCGGGACGGTCGGGGCCCACCGAAGGATAATCGGTGTCCTGGGTCTCCCAAGTGATGATGCCGTCCTTGACGTACACCTTCCACCTGCAGGACCCGGTGCAGTTAACCCCGTGCGTCGAGTTGACCACCTTGTCGTGCGCCCATCGCTCCCGGTAGAAGATTTCGCTTTCCCTACCGCCCTTGAGCGTGACGCTGTGAAGGTCGGCCGCCGGTGCCTCCCGCCTGAAAAAACGTCCCGCTCGCAGCAGAGTCGCGCCAGGCTCGCTCGGGACGATGTTATGGGTATCGGTCACCTTGTGCGCTCCCTATGTCTGCGTCAGGGCGACCATAGATGCCCCCGCGAAAAAGCACTTACGCGACACCCGCAACACGCGGAAGTATTACCATCTGTGTACGAGTAGACCTGTCGCCCGGTGCAGGCCTCGTCTTGAGGCACAGGGCGTTGACGCCTGATCTTTTACACACGAGACATTGTATCCTGAAGATCTGAGGACGGACATCTCGTAGTCGTGAAGAATTACCCGCCGCAGTTTAAGGCGGACGCGGTCGCGCTGTACCAGTTGCGGCCCGACGGGACGATCCGGCATGTCGCTGCCGATCTGGGGATCAATATCGAAATCTTTCGCGACTGGATCCGGGAGGCTGGTGCGAGTCGGCCTCGCGGCCGCCGGGCGACCGTACCGGCCGAGCCTCCGACGCCGCCGGAGGCGGAGAACACTGCCGTTCGGCAAACGGCGCGTGAGCCGGAGGGAGAACGCGACATCCTCCGCAAGGCGGCCCGGTATTTCGCAGCGGAGACGCGCTGGCGAACCGATGCCAGTTCGTTGAGGATCACCAGCGCCGATACGGCGTGAAGCGGCTCTGCGCCATTCTCGGGATCGCCCGCTCGTTCTATTACTGGCGTCGCACCGCGCGGCTCGTATGGCCCGCTAGGCCGCCGAAGACCGGCTCGCGGCGCTGAGGTTCCCCCGTTGTGCGGGAGCGGCTGATCAGCTGGTCCGGGTGGGTTGACGTGGTTTCAGGTTCACCGGTTCGGCCGCTGGCTGGCTGGCGTAGTGCTTCTCCTCGAACTCGATCGGGCTGAGGTACTGAGGTTGAAGTCGTGATGTTGTGTGGTGTCAGGTCTCTCTGATCTGCAGGCCGGTCTCGGCAAGGCAGTCGTCGATTACTGAGGTTGAACTCGTGATGTCGGTGGGTTGTTCAGGTGGGTCTGATGGGCAGGCGGGTCTCGGCGAGGCAGCCGTCTATGAGGTCGCTGTGGTACTGGATGTGCCGTAGGCCGCGTCGGATGCGCTGGATGAGG
>NZ_JAIUKE010000494.1 GCF_020176795.1 Streptomyces sp. 8L | reverse complement strand
CGCGGCCCCGCGGGGGGGGGGCGGCCGCCGCCCCCCCCCCCCCGCCCCCCCCCCCCGCGGCGCGGGGGGCGGGGGGGGCCCCCCCCCCCCCGGGGGCCATTCCTGGGCGGGCGGTCCGGCACCGGACGGCCCGCGCGTGGCGCGCTACTTCTCCAGCGCGCCGTCCACCCGGCGGGGCAGCCCCAGGGGGTTGTTGTCGCGCAGCTCCCGCGGCAGCAGGGCGGGCGGCGTCGACTGGTACGAGACCGGCCGCAGCCAGCGCTCGATCGCCGTGGCGCCCACCGACGTGGAGGTCGACGTGGTCGCCGGGTAGGGGCCGCCGTGCTGCTGCGCGTCCGCGACGGCGACGCCGGTGGGCCAGCCGTTCACGAGGACGCGGCCCGCGAGCGGCGTCAGCGCCTGGAGCAGTTCGGTGGCGCCCGGCACGCTGCCGTCGCCCTCGCCGTCCGACAGTTGGAGCGTCGCCGTCAGGTTGCCCGGCAGCCGCGACAGCACCGTGCCGATCTCGTCCACGGACGTGTAGCGGGCCACGACGGTGACCGGCCCGAAGCACTCCTCAAGCAGCAGGTCGTGCTCCCCCGCCTCGGCGAGCCGGGCCGCCGGGACCGTGAGGAAGCCCGCGCTCACCGTGTGCTCGCTGCCCGCGCCCGGGGTGACCGGCGCCGTGACGTCGTCCAGTTCCGCCCGCTCGCCGATGCCCGCGATGAACGCGTCGCGCATCCGGTGGTCGAGCATCACACCGTGCTCGGTCTCGCTGACCGCCGCGGTCAGCGCCGTGAGCAGCCGGTCGCCCGCATCGCCCGCGGGCGCGAGGACGAAGCCGGGCTTCGTGCAGAACTGCCCGACGCCCGAGGACATCGAGCCCGCGAGGCCCGCGCCGATCTCCTCGGCGCGCTCGGCCGCCGCCGCCTCGGTGATGACGACGGGGTTGAGCGAGCCCAGTTCGCCGTGGAAGGGGATCGGCTCGGGCCGGGCCGCGGCGGCGTCGTACAGCGCGCGGCCACCGCGTACGGAACCGGTGAAGCCGGCCGCCGCGATCAGCGGGTGCCCGACGAGCGCGACGCCCGCGTCGAAGCCGTGCACCAGGATCAGCACGTCCTCCGGCAGGCCGACCTGGACCGCCGCCCTGCGGATCACCGACGCGCACAGCTCGGAGGTCGCCGGGTGGTCGGGGTGCGCCTTGACGATGACGGGGCAGCCCGCGGCGAGCGCGCTCGCCGTGTCGCCGCCGGGCACCGAGAACGCCAGCGGGAAGTTGCTGGCCGCGTAGACCGCGACGACGCCGAGCGGCACCTTGTAGCGGCGCAGGTCGGGCCACGGCGGAGTGCGCGCCGGGTCGGCGTGGTCGATGCGGATGTCGAGGAACCAGCCGTCTTCCACGACCTCCGCGAAGGCGCGGAACTGCGCCGACGTACGGGCCAGTTCGCCGGTGAGCCGGGCCGGGCCGAGCGCGGTCTCGGCGTCGGCCGCCTCGATCACGTGCTCGCCCGCCTCGTCCAGCAGGTCCGCGGCCGTGCGCAGCAGCGCGGCGCGGGTCGTGCGGTCGGCGAGCGCGCCACGGGCGGCGTGCGCTCTGCGGACGGCCTGGTCGACCTCCTCGGCGCTCGCCTCGTCGGCGACGTGCTCGCGCTGCTTCCCCGTGCGAGGGTCGACACTCCAGACTGGTGTTGCTACCACCGCGGCTTCCTTCCCAAGGGCCTGGGCCTGCGGGCCGTTCCGAGGCTGTATTCGCTAGTGTTCGCTATTCTGAACGAGATTCCCGATGGTGAATCCTCAGGGACTCTATTTCCGGCGTTCTGTGTGGTCAAGGCCGTCAGGAGCGGCCAGGAAGAAGGGGCGGGGCGAGGCGTTATGTCGGCTGTGGAGACAAGTGGTGCCGGCGGTGCGAACGGGGCCGCGGGCGCGGGCGGGGCCCAGGTCAAATCCGCCGTGCGGACGGTGGAGTTGCTCGAGTACTTCGCGGGCCGACCCGGGATGCACTCGCTCGCCACCGTCCAGGAAGCCGTCGGCTACCCCAAGTCCAGCCTCTACATGCTGTTGCGCACCCTGGTCGAGCTCGGCTGGGTCGAGACCGACGCGACGGGAACACGCTACGGCATCGGCGTGCGCGCCCTGCTGGTGGGGACCTCGTACATCGACGGCGACGAGGTGGTCGCCGCCGCGCGTCCCGCGCTCGACCGGCTCTCGGACGACACCGCCGAGACGATCCACCTGGCGCGCCTCGACGGCACCAACGTGGTCTACCTGGCGACCCGCCAGTCGCAGCACTACCTGCGGCCGTTCACCCGGGTCGGACGCCGGCTCCCCGCGCACTCCACCTCCCTGGGCAAGGCCCTGCTGTCCACGTACAGCGACGAACAGGTGCGCACGATGCTGCCCGAGCAGCTGCCCGCGCTGACCGAGCACACGATCACCGACCGCGAGGAGCTGATCGAGGAGCTGCGGTCGGTACGGGAGCAGGGTTACGCGGTCGACCGCGAGGAGAACACCCTCGGCCTGCGCTGCTTCGGCGTCGCGATCCCGTACCGCACCCCGGCGCGGGACGCGGTGAGCTGCTCGGTCCCGGTGGCACGGCTGACTCCGGCGCACGAACAGACCGTCAGGGAGGCGCTGTTCGACGCCCGCGACCGGCTGACGATGGCGACGAGGCGCCTGTGACACGGGACGCCCCGGCACCCGGGGTCACCCTGCGAGAGGTCGAGGACGCCGACCTCCCGCTCTTCTTCGCGATGATGCGGGACCCGGTCGCGACCCGGATGGCCGCGTTCACCCCCGAAGACCCCGGCGACCGCGAGGGCTTCGACGCGCACTGGCGCCGCATCCGGGCGCCGGAGTGCACGGACGTCCTGCGGACGGTCCTGGCGGACGGCCGGGTCGCCGGGATGACGGCGCTGTACGGGCCGGTGCCGGGCGAACGCGAGGTGACGTACTGGGTGGACCGCGCGCTGTGGGGACGCGGCATCGCCACGCGGGCCCTGCGTGCGCTGCTGGCCCTGGTCCCGGACGAGCGCCCGGTGCGCGCGAGCGCGGCGGCGGACAACGCGGGTTCGCTGCGCGTCCTGCGGGCGTGCGGGTTCGAGGTCACGGGCACGGGGACGTCCCACGCGAACGCCCGGGGCGGCCCGACCGCCGAACTGCACCTCGTCCTGCGCTGAACACGATCCGGCCTCCGCACACCCGCACGCCGCGAGCCGCAGGGCCGCAAACCCGCGCCGAGCGCGATCCGGTCGCCCAATCGCGCCCCGCACTGAGCGCGGTCCCCTCGCCCAACGCGCCTCGTCCTGCGCCGCGCACGACCCGGTCACCGAACCGCACCACCTCCCGCACCGAGCGCGATCCCACGTCCGCGCCGGCGCCGCACACCCGCACGCCGCGAGCCGCAGGACCGCAGGGCCGCAAACCCGTACTGAACGCGACCCGGTCACCGAACGCGCCGAGCGCGACCCCGCGTCCGACGCGGCGCCGCGCACCCGCACGTCGCAAGGTGCTCGGGCGGTCCGGCCGCCCCCGCGTCGGCCCGCCTTCACTACTTGACCCCGCCAACTCCCGTCGTCCCGATATCCGTTCACCTTCTTGACGCGGACCGAACAACGTCACATCATGCCTCTCACCCTGAGAGCGCTCTCTGAGTGAGAGGCACCCCCATGTCCCGTGCACCAAGAACCCGCCGAGGCACCCGGCAGCCCCGGGCCCGCCTCGCCCTCCTCCTCGGCTTCCTCGTCCTCGCCGCGAGCACCCTGCTCGGCGCGAACGCGGCGAACTCCCGCGCCGACGGGCCCGTCCTGCTGTCGCAGGGCAGGTCCGCCACGGCCTCGTCCACCGAGAACTCCGTCTTCCCCGCCTCCGCCGCCGTCGACGGCGACCCCGGCACCCGCTGGTCGAGCGCCTCCGGCAGCGACCCGCAGTGGCTCACGGTCGACCTGGGCAGCACGCAGGCACTGTCGCAGGCCACCCTGAACTGGGAGACCGCGTACGCGAAGGCCTTCCAGATCCAGACCTCCACCGACAACTCCCACTGGACAACCGTCTACTCGACCACCACCGCCACCGGCGGGACCCAGACCGTCCCCCTCTCCGGCTCGGGCCGCTACGTACGGATGTACGGAACGCAGCGCGCCACCGCGTACGGCTACTCCCTCTGGGAGTTCCAGGTCTACGGGCCGTCCCGGGACAGCGGCGGCGGGACAGGCGACGAGCCCTGCGGCACCGCCACGGCCGCCCTCGGCAAGCCGGCCACGGCCTCGTCCGTCCAGGACCCGAGCTTCACCGCGGGCGCCGCGTTCGACGGCAACGCCGGCACCCGCTGGTCCAGTGCGGCGAGTGACCCGCAGTGGATCGAGGTCGACCTCGGCGCCGCGACCACCGTCTGCGGCGCGCAGCTGACCTGGGAGGCGGCCTACGCGACCGCGTACCAGATCCAGGTCTCCGCGAACGGCTCCGACTGGACGAGCGTCTACTCCACGACGGCGGGCAAGGGCGGCACGGAGAACATCTCCTTCTCCCCCACCAGCGCCCGCTACGTACGGATGTACGGGACGCAGCGCGCCACCGCGTACGGCTACTCGCTCTGGGAGTTCAGCGTGCTGACCCCGGGCGGCACGACGCCGCCGTCCGGCGGCAACGGCGACTGCCCGTGGGTGGGTTCGACCGCTCCCGTCGCCACCCGGGTGGACCAGGTGCTCGCCGAGATGACGCAGGCGCAGAAGATCTCCCTCCTGCACGGCAACGGCAACGCCTCCCCGTACATCGGCGACCTGTCCGGCATTCCGTCCCTGTGCATCCCGGACGTGGGTTTCCAGGACGGTCCGAGCGGGGTCGGTGACGGCATGGGCGGCGTGACGCAGCTGCCGTCGGCCGTCTCCTCGGCCGCGACGTGGAACCCGTCGCTCGTGCAGCAGTACGGGGCCGTCGCGGGCGCCGAGTTCGCGGGCAAGGGCGCGGGCGTGGCGCTCGGCCCCACGCTGAACATCGACCGCGACCCGCGCTGGGGCCGCGCGTTCGAGACGTACAGCGAGGACCCGTACCTGACGGCGTCGATGGCGACCGCCAACGTGCAGGGCCTCCAGAGCCAGGGCGTGATGGCGGAGCCGAAGCACGTCGCCGTCTACAACCAGGAGACCAACCGCAACGGGCCCGCCGACAACGCGATCGTCGACCCGAGGACACTCAACGAGATCTACCTGCCCGGCTTCCAGTCCGTGGTGAGCAAGGGCGCGGCGGCGTCCGTGATGTGCGGCTACTCGACGGTCAACGGCGACTACGACTGCGACAGCGGCGCCCTGCTGAACACCGCGCTCTACCAGGAGGCGGGGTTCAACGGTTTCGTCACCAGTGACTGGGGCGCCGCGCACTCCACGGTGAAGGCCGCCAACAACGGCATGACGATGGAGATGCCCGGCGGCTACTTCTACGCCGACTTCCTGGCGCAGGCGCTGGCGGACGGGCAGGTCAGCCAGGCGACGCTGAACACGATGGTGAGCCGGGTGCTGACGCAGATGTTCGCGTTCGGCCTCTTCGACAAGAAGAACACCGGATCGCCCACCGCGACCGTCACCACCGCGGCGCACCAGGACACCGCGCGGCAGGTCGCCGAGCAGGGCACCGTCCTGCTGAAGAACGACGGCGGCGTGCTGCCGCTGACGTCCGCCACCAAGTCCATCGCGATCCTCGGCGCGGACGGCGGCGCGGGCGTGCAGAGCGTGGGCGGCGGCAGCGCGACGGCCACCAGCTCGGGCACGGTCTCGCCGCTGGACGGGATCAAGGCGCGCGCCGGGACCGGCGTGAACGTGCAGTACAACGACGCCACGGACATCGCGTCGGCGGTCGCGCTCGCGAAGTCGTCGAACGTGGCGATCGTGTTCGCGAGCTACGGCGAGCAGGAGGGCACCGACCTGACCAGCATCGACCTGCCGGGCCAGCAGAACTCGCTGATCTCGCAGGTCGCCGCGGCGAACCCGAACACCGTCGTGGTGCTCAACACCGGCTCGGCCGTGACGATGCCCTGGCTCGGCCAGGTCAAGGGCGTGGTGGAGAACTGGTACGCGGGCCAGGAGGTCGGCACCGCGCTCGCGCGGCTGCTGTACGGGGACGACGACTTCTCCGGCAAGCTGCCGGTGACGTTCCCCAAGAGCCTCGCGGACGTCCCCGCGCACACGAGCGCGCAGTGGCCGGGCAACGGCACGAACGTGCAGTACTCGGAGGGGCTCGACGTCGGCTACCGGTGGTACGACGACAAGAACATCGAGCCGCTCTTCCCGTTCGGCTACGGCCTGTCGTACACGTCGTTCGGCTTCTCCGGGCTCCAGATCGGCGCGGCGGACGGCGCGGGCAACCGTACGGTCACCGCGACCGTGACGAACACCGGGACGCGCGCGGGCGCGGAGGTGGCGCAGCTCTACCTCGGCTCCCCGGCGGCGGGCGAACCCGCGAAGCAGCTCAAGGGCTTCGCGCGGGTGGACCTCCAGCCGGGCGCGAGCGCCCCGGTCTCGTTCACGCTTAGCCCGCACGACCTCGCGTACTGGTCGACGTCGGCGAACGGCTGGACGACCCCGACGGGCGCGTTCAAGGTCCAGGTCGGCGACTCGTCGCGGAACCTGCCGCTGACGGGCACGTTCAGCGTCACGGCGGCGTCGGCGGCGCGTGCCGCCAAGGCGGCGCCTGCCGCGGTGGGCGGTACGTCGGGCAAGCTCACCCTGGCGAACCCGCACGGCATGAGCAGCCCGGCGAACGCCCCGGTGTCGCTGCCGGTGAAGGCGTCGGCGGCGGACGCCGCGTACACGGCGGCGGGCCTGCCGAAGGGCCTGACCCTGACGAAGGACGGAGTGATCACCGGCCGGGCCACGCACCGGGGCACGGACACGGTGACGGTCACCGCCACCACCCCGGCGGGCGCGCGGGCCACGGCGACCTTCGTCTGGACGGTCACCTGAGGGCGGCCGGCGCCCGCTGAGGGGCGCCGCACCGTGAAAGCCCCGGCCCCGGAGGGAAGCACCCTCCGGGGCCGGGGCGTGAGCCGGCTGTCGCGCTGCGGCCCTCACGTCCTGAGGTAGGAGGCCCCGTTGAGATCCAGTACCGTGCCGGACGCCCACTCCGCCTCGTCCGACGCGAGCCAGAGCACCGCCGCCGCGACCTCCTCCGCCGTCGCCACCCGGCCGAACGGGCTCTGCGCGCGGATCGCCTCGCCCTCCGCCCCGCTCAGCCGGTGGGCGACCCGTTCCGTCCCGATGAAGCCGGGCGCGACCGAGGCCACCGCGATGCCGTGCGGCGCGAGCGCCACCGCGAGCGACTGGCCGAGCGCGTGCAGCCCGGCCTTGGAGGCGCCGTACGCCGGGTAGTCCGGCTCGCCGCGGAAGGCGCCGCGCGAGCCGACGTTGACGATCCGGCCGCGGGCGCCGCGCTCCACCATCCGCCCGGCCAGGCGGTGCGCGAGCAGCGCGGGCGCGGTCAGGTTCACCGCGACATGGCGCTGGACGTGCTCGGCGAAGTCGTCGTACGACGTCGTCAGCGGCGGGTGCGCGGCGTTGACCGCCGCGTTGTTGACGAGGACGTCCACGCCGCCGAGGCCCTCCTCCGCCGCGTCGGCGACGCGGGCCGCGCCCGCCGGGTCCGACACGTCGCCGCCGACGAGGACATGTCCGGTGCCCGGCAGTGCCGCCAGCGTCGCGCGGGCCTCCTCCTCACTGCTGCCGTAGTGCACGGCGACCCGGTCGCCGCGGGTCGCGAACGCGGTGGCGATCGCCCGGCCGAGACCCCGCGCGGCGCCCGTGACGAGGACGCCGCGCCCCTGGGCGGTCACAGGGCCTTCGCGGCGGGCTTGACCATGTCGCGCACCGTACGGGCCTTCACGAAGTCGCCCATCGCCGTCATCTCCCACTCTCCCGAGAACTGCTTGATCAATTTCGCCATCATGACACCGGTCTGCGGCTGGGCTCCCGTCAGGTCGAAGCGGACCAGTTCCTCGTCGGTGGCGGCGTCGACCAGGCGGCAGTACGCCTTGGCGACCTCGGTGAACTTCTGCCCGGAGAAGGAGTTGACGGTGAACACCAGGCCCGTGGCCTCCGCGGGCACCCGGCCGAGGTCGACGACGATGACCTCGTCGTCGCCCGCGCCCTCGCCCGTGAGGTTGTCGCCCGAGTGCTTGACGGCGCCGCCGAGGATGGTCAGCTTGCCGAAGTAGCAGCTGTCGAGGTGTCCCCGGTCCGGGCCGAACGCGATGACGGACGCGTCCAGGTCGATGTCCTTGCCGCCGAACGCGGGCTCCCAGCCGAGGCCCATCTTCACGCGGGAGAGCAGCGGGCTGCCGCCCTTGACGAGGGAGACGGTCTGGTTCTTCTGGAGGCTGACGCGCCCCTTGTCGAGGTTGATCTTCCCGCCGGCGGCCGGGGCGGGGGG
>NZ_JAIUKE010000493.1 GCF_020176795.1 Streptomyces sp. 8L | reverse complement strand
GCAGGCTTCACCCTGCTCCGCCACCGCATCCTCCTCGGATGACAGCACCCTCCGTCACCACCGAAAGTGAGACAGGGCCGATCTTTTTACAGTCCCCGGAGGAGATCACAGACGGTTGGTGAACCGGCCGTCTGGTTGCTTTCGCAGCCATCCACGGTCGGTGAGTCTGATCAGTTTGCCGCGCAGCGGTTCCAGCTTGGACGTCACGCTGACGTCCACGCCCAGCGTTTCGCCGACCTGCCGGGCGGTGACCAGTCCGCCGGCCTGGCGCACGACGGTGAGGATGCGCTGGTAGTCCGGCGGGAGCATGGCCTCCTCGGTTTCCGGGCCGCGGTGCGGGACGAGCATCACGGCCCGCCCGGCCACCTGGCCCGGCACCGGGCAGACCGAGGCGCGCTCGCCCGCGATCTCTTCACTCACCCGCTCGAGGACTCTCTCGGCGACGGCGAGTTCGTCCCGCTCGGACCGGACCCTGGCCAGCTGCTCGACCAGCTGTGCTTCGAGGTCGTCCAGTTCCGCACGGCGGGCGGTGATCCGCTCCAGTAACTCGGGATCCAGCATGCCGTGGATCGTAGGGGCCGCCGGACCGTAACGGGCGTGAACCCCGAAGATGCTGCCGAGTTTGCCGGCGTTACCGAGGCAGGTCGGAAGGTCTTTCCGGTGCCCTCGCCGGGGTGACGGCCAGGATGTTGCGCACTGTGAACGGGTCGAGTCCGGTGCGGGCGGCGATGTGCTGGACGGACCGCCCGGCGTCCCGGGCGGCGTGGACCGCTGTCGACAGGTCGCGGCGCGCGGTCTGCAGTGCCTGCTGTGCTGCGGCCACGGCCGCCGCGGCCCTCTCCAGGGCTCCGGTGTCGTCTGTCGGCAACGCTGCGGGGATGGGGAAGGACGGCATCAGAAGGGAGGCTCCTCGCCGGGGGTGCCGTCCGGGCCGGCAACTGCTGGTGCGGCCGGGCGGACGGGGCTGGCGGAGGCCCAGGGATCGTCCGGAGCGGTCTCACGCGGTGGAACCGGGCGGGTGGTACGGGTGATCGCCACGGTCGCGAACGTCATCGACGCTCCCACGTCGTCAACGTCCAGGACCATCCGTGAGCGCTTCTCCCCTTCCGGGCTCTCCCACCGGTCGGTACGCAGCCGTCCCGCGACCACCACCCGGGCGCCCTTCGACAGGGATCCGGCGACGTTCTCCGCGAGCTGGCGCCAGCAGCTGCAGTCCATGAACGTCGGCTCCCCGTCCCGCCAGCTGTTCGCGTCCCGGTCGAAGGTCCGGGGCGTCGACGCCACCGTGAAACGGGCCACCGCCACCCCGGCAGCGGTGAACCGCAACTCCGGATCGTCCACGAGATTCCCGATCACGGTCAAAGGAAGGTCGTTACGCATGACAGGAAGCCTCGCACACACCACTGTCACCCGATCGGCCGTCCCAGCCATCCCGCCCCGCGAGTACGGGCACGACAGCTCCAGGGGGATCACCCGCGGCGTTGTTCACCCCACCACGGAAGGATCGGCGGCAGATCGCTGAGCCCACGGGCCGGCCGCTTCGGCATCCGCGACTCACCGTCGTCGCCGTCCCACCGCCGCCCGTACTGATCCGGCAGATCGCCCCAGCCCCAGTACGGGACAGGCCGGTCCGGTGTCCTGCCCAGCTCATCGACGGGATCGATCCTCTTCTCCGCGACGCTGCACAGATGGGCCCAGTCGTCACCCATGTCGAAGACGTAGGCGAACTGCTCGCCCGGCTGCAGCCTGCTCAGCTTGGTCGCCCGGCCGTCCACCGTGCCGTCCGGGGCCTCGCCGCCCCACCACTCCAGCGGACTGACCCCGGTCCCGTCGGCCAACGTGAACAGGTGCAGATGGGCAAGGTCCCAGCGCGCGAACGCGAGATCGACAGCCGTCGCGAACCGGGCGAACGAGTGCGAACGCGAGGCGGCGAAAATCCTGCCGGGACGAGGCCAGTAGTCGTCGCCCCGCCCCGACACCAACTCCACCCGGATAGACAACCAGGTACGCGCCACTGACCACAGCCCCTTCACACACCACGTCCGCAAGGGCCCCAGAGTACGGCGCCGAAGCTGCTCTACGCGGGCGTCCCCTGCGCCACTGGCAAATGATCGTGCTCGTGGACTTCCACCCGCGACCAGCGTGAGCACGCCGAGGACCGGTCACACCAGCCCCTTGACCTGGGACTTCAAGTTGGCGGAGGCTCACTTACCGCGCCGCGATTCGCACCGGCCTGCCCAACGCCATCGTCGTGGTCGACCCCTTCCACGTCGTCCAGCTCGCCAACAAAATGCTCTCGACACTCCGGCGCCGCACCACCGCCGAGCTCCGTGGGCGGCGCGGACGCGCCAGTGACCCGGAGTGGAAGGCCAGACGACGTCTCCTGCGCAACCGCGAGGACCTCACCGATGAGCAGTTCGCGCGGATGTGGAATCCGCTGCTGGACAAGGGACAGATCGGGCAGACGCTGCTGACCGCGTGGATCGCGAAGGAGAGCCTGCCTAATCTCCTCGCCTTGGCCGGCACCCGCGCCGAGCGACACCACATCGGCCACGCCCGATGGAAGTTCCTCACCTGGTGCGCGGACTCGGACATCCCCGAGGTCGTCCGACTTGCCGTGACCGTGGACCGGTGGTGGGCGCAGATCGCCGCATTCCTCGACACCGGTCACAGCAACGCCAAGAGCGAGGGCATCAACCGCGATCAAGCTCGTCGCCCGCAACGCCTTCGGCTTCCGCAACGCCGAGGACCAACGCCTACGCACACGCTGCGTCACCACCCGCCGAGCCCGCGGACACCTCCGCACCGCTCAACTTTGAAGACCCCCCATGTTCCGCGCCCCGTCGGCGCGGGTACCGTGAGTCTATGCATCTGTCCATGCTGGCAAGGTAGTTGTGGACCCGTAAGCCGTAAGCGTTCGGGGGGCGCAGGGCACAACTCGCCGGGGACCGGTCCCCACTTGCCGTCGCTAGCGTCATCCGCAGCGCCACCACACCGCACCGCTGAGGGGCGGGCACGAGCAGCCGTGCACGCCCCTGTCGTCGGCGTGTCCGGCTTCAGCGGGCAGTGCCGGACATGCAGCCACGCAGTCAGTCACACATTGGAGGGGTCGTGAACTACTACCTGGACGTACTCAGGAACTACGCCGGATTCTCGGGCCGGGCGCAGCGCTCGGAGTACTGGATGTTCACGCTGTTCAACCTCATCGCCAGCGTGCTGCTGGTGATCATCGGCGCCGTGATCCACTTCCCGCTGCTCTGCGGCGTCTACGCCCTGGCGGTGCTGGTGCCCGCGCTCGCGGTGGCCTTCCGCCGTCTGCACGACACCGACCGGTCGGCCGCGTGGATCCTGATCGGCCTGGTCCCGTTCATCGGCGCCATCATCCTGCTTGTGTTCCTGTGCCAGGAGGGGACGCGCGGCCCGAACCGGTACGGCCAGCGCGCCTGACACACGTCCGGGGGATCGGGGGATCACGATGAGCGCCGACGGGGAAGAAGCGGTCAGTGGCAAGGGACTTGAGGTCGGGGTGGCGGTCCACACGTGGCCGCCCGGCGCGCTCGACCGCACGGTCGTGCCGCTGCGTCCGCTCGACGCGAACGACATGGTCAGGGGCGTCTTCGCCACCGTCCGGCGCTACCTCTGACCGCTGTACCTCCCGCTGCTGACCGTCACTCTCGGCTGCGTCGTGATGCTGGGCTGCTGCGTCTGGGCCTCGTGGGGGCTGATCATCTTTCTGCACCTGTACGGCGGGAGGATGACCACGACCCGCTGGATCGACCTGGTCCTCGCCGGAGCCGTGGCGGTCGTTCCCGCCGTGCTGTGCTCGGTCCTCGCCTACGCGGTCACCACGGCCGTCAGCGTCACTGTCCTCGGCCACCACGCCGTGTTCGACCGTCGACTGACGGCCCGTCAGGCCTAGGCCGAGGCACGGCTCCACGTGTGGCGGACGCTGCGCACCCAGTTGCTCGAAGTGGGCATCGTCCTCGGCATCCTGGTGCTCTCCATGGTCCCGAGCGTCGTGCTCGGGATCGTCCTGCACAGCCCCGCCGCCGCGGCGTCAGGGCTGCTGCTGATCTTCCCCGGCTTCGCAGCAATGATGTCCGTCGGGGGCAGGCTGCTCTACGCTGCACCGGTCACTGTGCTGGAGGGGATGGCCCCCGCCGCCGCGCTGCGCCGCTCCTGGGAGCTCAACCGCGGCGCGTGGTGGCGCACCTTCGGCATCGCGCTGCTGCTCGGCATGGTCGGCCGCGCGGCAACCCAACTGATCACCGGCGGCGGCTCCTTCATCGCGGCCCGCTATCTGCCACCGGATCTGCTCTACGGGTCGTCAACCAGGCCGGGCACGTGCCGCTCGGCAGTCTGGTCCCGCCGCTCCCCATCGTGCTCCTTTCGGCCCTTGTCGCCTTGATCGTCAGGGCCCCGCTGATGCCACTGAGTCTTTTCCAACCTCACGCCGAGACGTGATGAAGGACGAGGACGGCCTGGACGATTGCGGTAATGCGGCTGGTGCTGCAGCGAAGCTTTCGTAGGAGGCGCCAGCCTTTCAGCGTGGCCATGGCTTGCTCGCCGAGGCAGCGGATCTTGGCGTGTGTGCTGTTGTGCCGGTGCTGCCAGCGCTTGAGGCGGCGGCCACGGAAGGGTACTCGGACGGAACCGCCGGCACCTTGAGACGCCTTGTCGGCCCAGCACTTGAGGTTGGCGTCGATGCCGTGGGTGCGGGCTGCGGTCAGATCGTGGGTCGATCCGGGCAGGGCCGGTGAGGCCCACAGCAGCCGCCCGAAGGGATCGGTGAGGACCTGGACGTTCATGCCGTGACGTTTGTGTTTGCCCGAGTAGTACGGGGTGTCGGCGGCGATCCGGTCGATTGGTAGCAGGGTGCCGTCCAGGATCACGAACGCCTTGGTCCGGGCGATGTCCATCGCCTCGGCCAGGGTGGGTGCGAGGGCGGCCAGCACATCGACGGCCTCGCGTATGTAGCGGTACACGGTTGCGACGCCGATACCGAACCCGGCGGCGAGCTGGGCGTAGGTGTCACCGCATCGCAGATGGGCCAGGGCAAGGAGAGCCTGACGGTTGGCAGTCAGCCGACGCCATCGGGTCCCGATCTCCCCTCGCCGGGCAGCGAGTCGTCCCGTCAGGCACCGCAGGGTGCGACTGGACAGGTCGATCGACGACGGGTAGACAAGCACGCGAAGCTCCTGGTGGCTACGGGCAATCTTGACCGAGAACCCGTCTACCAGGAGCTTCGTCGTTCCACCGATCTGTCCAACACGCGGCCAGCACCGCAGTGCCTGTTTGCGATATCGGGCGCGGGCCCTCTATCGGCTCTGCTCTACTGCCAGGTAGAGACCCCGGAGCCATCGTGGTCGCGCTGGTCATGAGATCGATCAAGCATAAACGGCTCATTTCGGATGGATGAGCGTCCAGTCTTCCGTCACCGTGACGCTGCTCTGAACCGCTCCTCGTTAGGATCTCCGGCGTTCCGGCGCTCTGAGCTGCATGAATCGATATCGGAAACAGGCAGTCAGATTGGAAAAGGTTCACTGACAACAGAAGTGGATCTGGCGATGGCGGCCACTATGGCCTACTCGGCAAGCCATTTCGCCATCCAGCCTTCGTTCTGTGCGGAGATGACCCGTTCGCATTGGCTGACGAAGGCGTCGTCGGTGGCAGGGTCGGCCAGCTGGGCGTGGCGGGTCGTCAGGCTTTCCAGCTCCGCGGCGGTACGGGAGAACTCCACCTCCTGGTAGGCGTATCGGGAGGCCGCCGCATGCGCGGTGACTGTGGCAGTCATGGTGGTGACTGTCGCAATCCATGCGGATGCCCATCCCGTTCCGAAGACGACGGACACCGCCCCGAGTACCACTGCTGTGGCGGCCAAGGCCAGCTCCATCCGGCGGACTCGACCTGTCCGCCGGCTCATGTACGCGGCCCGGGGCCGGTAATAGCCCTCGATCTGACCAACGACGCGTACATCCACATAGGACCCGATATCGGTGACCGCCGGAAGAGCGCGCTGGCGAGGAACAAGTCCTATGGTGTGAGGAGCCAGGTCGGACGCATCCGCGGTGGCCCGCCCGACACGGTCGAGTAGCACCTCAGAGGCGGCCGCATCCCGGTAGGGGGCAACACGGGTGAGATAGGTATAGACCTCGCTCTTGAGCTCTTCGCTGATAGAACGCAGCCGAGTCCAGTCGTGCACCTGTTGTGGGCCTGCCGCCTTGGCAGCCAGTGGCGCGAGCCCTACCGCAACGGTTGCCAGGAACGCCAGCGCCTTCCCCACTCCATTGCTCCACGACATGAGCTGTGGGGCCGCAGTGCCGGCACACGCCCCCATCACGCCCAGGGCGAGACCAACCGTCCTGGCCCTTCCGATCGAACGCTTGGCGCGGTTGGCCGCCTGCGACCACACGCTCTGACGGTCCCATAACCACTGCACGGCCGATTCCTCTGAAGCCCCCACATGCGCATCATCTCATGAACTACGTTGAGAGGAATACCAAGCACTGAACGGGGTAGATTACACAAGATGCCTGAATCACATCATTTTAAGGAAGAGCGTCCACCGGTACCGAGTCGCCCACCCCGACTGCCAGCCGTGATCGAACAGTCACCGCAACGGGGCCGACAACTGAGCACCCGAGGCTGGATTGCAATCACTCTGGGCGGGGCGTTCCTAGCGGATTACTTCGAGGAACCGGGCTGGCTGTTAGCAGTGCAGGAGTGCGCCGGTCTGATCCTCATCATTGTCGGCGTGAGGGCAGTGCTGCTTGGGCGGAAGCATCTGACGCGGGTCCTGCCGAGTCTCCAAAGCGCCCCCACGAACGAGCGGATCGTGTTGTTCCTCCGGGCATTTTCCGACGACGCCGGATTCTCTCGGACGGCTGCAACACGTTTACGTGGCCTGCGCCTGATGACAGGGCTCATTCCAACAGCCGCTGATATCCGCACCGAGGAGGAGCAGGTTGCCCGTGCTGTAGCACCGTTTGGGCGGATGGTCGCGCTCGGGAGCCCGTCCGACCAGCTACCACCCCTCGGTGCTGACCGCAGTTACGCATCAGATGAGACATGGCAGGCTGAAGTGCTCGCCGCGCTCAGCCGCGCCAGTCTCGTTTTGCTGGCCGCCGGAGCGGGACGAAGCCTGGCCTGGGAGGTCGATCAGGTGGTGCGTCATAACGACCCCACCCGCCTGGTCCTCGTTGTAGGCCACGACCAGCGCCAGTACGCGCAGTTCCGGGAGTCACTCGGCCCCATTTTCCCCCAAGGGCTGCCTGAATACCCCGTGGCCGAGGTGCGACAGCGAATTCTGCGCGGTCTCTACGCCCGGGCCGTGATCTGGTTCGACGATGACTGGACCCCGCACCTTGAGATACTGAGCGGCAGGTTTCCGCTGATCAACTTCGGGCGTCGAACGCAGAATGCCCTACGGCGTGCCCTGGGAAATGTCTACCAGCGGGCCGGTGTACCAACGCGGGTCACGCCCGCGACGGCACGTCCGTGGGAGGTGAAATTCAGCATCACACTGATCGTCATGTTCTGGTTCGGCCTCGGAGCATGGTTCTCCACCTTCATCCTATTCGGCGTCATTGCGAGCCACAAATTCCAAGGTTTAACTATCATCCCAATCGTATTCTGTCCACTGTGGGCCGGGCTGGCCATATGGATGTACCGGGTATGGCGCGGTGGGCCTTACGCCATCATGATGGCTCGCCTTCACGGCATTATTGCCCCAATTATCACTCTAATGCTGACAATTTTTGCCGTCATAATGCTCGTATTTGTGCCGTTTTTCCCGCACGGCGTTCTTGCATTTGCCTTTCTATTGGCTTTCGGCGTGGTTCTACTTGGACTAGGCGTGGTGGGTATGCCCTTGGCCGCAGTGCTGCTCCATCGTTACAACGTCGTTGAATGGGTCGACTCGCGCCTGTAATGGCCCTCAGGGGGGATCGTTAGCCTCGATCGTTCACGAGTCCTCGTCGGTTTGCTGACGGGGATTCCGTGTCTTGGTGGCAGGGGCCTTTTGGGGGTTGGGGCAGGTTGAGGGCCCGGCTTTCGCGTTGGGTGGGCGCCGGGTATGTCGTCTCAACCAGAATGGCGGATTATTCCTGTACATAAGCTCTTTACCTGGGGCCCGCCAAATATTGAGAAGGCGATCACGGGCATCTGGCATCTCGTAGTGCCTCTAAACTGGGATGCGCCAGTGATTGAGACGCAGTGACATATCGATTGAGACGACCTTAGAGCCCTGGTTTGCGGGACCAACGGGCAGGTGGCCTGTCTGTCAGTGGGCTTCGGGGCGTTCCTGGACGTAGCTGCCCTTGCCGTGGGTGGTGACGACCCAGGGCCTGTTGCAAGATTGAAGATCGTCCGGTTCGCCGGAGTCGCCTGGAAGCAGGGCAAGTATCCCGGTTCGGGCAC
>NZ_JAIUKE010000492.1 GCF_020176795.1 Streptomyces sp. 8L | reverse complement strand
CCGGCCGGCCCCGCCCCGGGCCGGGGGGGGGGGGGGCCCCCCCGGGGGGGGGGGGGGCGGGGGGGGGGCGCCCCCCCCGCCGGCGCCCGCGGCGCGCTGAACTCGGGCGCCGCCGGTGCGGCGGGGGCCGGCTTCGGACCCGGGCGCGGACCGGGCGCCGGGGGGCGCGGGGTCTGGCTCTGGGCCGCGGGACCGGATGCCGCGGGGGTGCTCCTCTGCGGGGCCTCGGCGGCGGCCGGCCTGGGAGCCGGTGCGCCGGGCTTCGGCGCGGCGGGACGCTCCCCGCTCGCCTTGGCGGCGGGGGACGCGCCCTGCGCCTGCGCGGGGGACGGCGCGGCGGGCTTGGCCGGCGCGGCCTTGCGGGGTGCGCCGGGCTTGGCGGCGGACTTGCCGTTGCCATTGCCCGACGGGCCCTGCAGCGCGTCGGTCAGCTTGCGTACTACGGGCGCCTCGATCGTCGACGACGCCGAACGGACGAATTCACCGAGTTCCTGGAGCTTGGCCATGACGACCTTGCTCTCCACACCGAACTCCTTGGCGAGTTCGTATACCCGGACCTTAGCCACTTCGCTCCTTTTAGGTCCGGGTTACCGCCGGACCGTCGCTACTTCATGGGCGTACTCATCGCGTACTCATCGAGTGCTCATCGCAATCTCGACCTACTTCCGACTCGCGAGGTACCTGAACCGCACGGGGTTCCGTGCCGTACTTCTTCATTCCTACAGTGCCGTCCGCTCCGTGATCGCTTCGACGGCTCCGCGCAGCTGCGCGGTGTCGAGCGGTCCCTGGACCCGGAAGGCCCGCGGAAAGGCCCGGCGGCGGACCGCCAGGTCAAGACAACCCAAAGCGGGATGCACATAGGCACCCCGGCCGGGCAGCGTACCGCGTTGATCGGGAACGCACTGTCCCGCGATCACCACGATGCGCAGCAGATCGTTCTTGGCCGCTCGTTCCCGGCACCCCACGCAGGTTCGCTCGGGGCAGGCTCGGGCACTCGTCCGGCCAGACGCAGTCAAGTCTACCTCCCCACACCGATCTCATCCCTACGGGGCAAGATTCAGTACGGCCATCGATCATGGTCGACCGAAAGCGGTCAGTCCCGGTCAGCACTCCGGGCACCGTCCGGAGAGGACGCCGCACCGGAGGGGCCGTCGGACGGACCGCCGGACGTGTCGCCCGGAGCCCTGCCGGACGGCGCCTGGCCGGCCCCGGCGGAGTCGGCGCGCGGGGCGTCCGGCTGCTCGGTGTCCGGCCTGATGTCGATGCGCCAGCCGGTGAGGCGGGCGGCGAGGCGGGCGTTCTGCCCCTCCTTGCCGATCGCGAGCGACAGCTGGTAGTCGGGAACGGTCACCCGGGCACTGCGGGCGGCGAGGTCAACGATCTCCACCTTGCTCACCCGCGCGGGTGAGAGGGCGTTCGCCACCATCTCCCCCGGGTCCTCCGACCAGTCCACGATGTCGATCTTCTCGCCGTGCAGCTCCGCCATCACGTTGCGCACACGTGTCCCCATCGGGCCGATGCACGCGCCCTTGGCGTTCAGACCGGAGCGCATCGAGCGCACGGCGATCTTGGAGCGGTGGCCCGCCTCCCGCGCGATCGCGGTGATCTCGACGGAGCCGTCGGCGATCTCCGGGACCTCCAGGGCGAACAGCTTCTTCACCAGGTTCGGGTGCGTGCGGGAGAGGGTGACGGACGGGCCGCGCACGCCCTTCGCCACCCGCACCACGTACGTGCGCAGGCGCAGGCCGTGCGTGTACTCCTCGTCGGGAACCTGTTCCTGCACCGGCAGGATGGCCTCCAGCTTGTCGTCCAGCCGGACGAGGACGTTCTTCGGGTCCTTGCCCTGCTGCACCTGGCCCGCGACGACATCGCCCTCGCGGCGCGCGTACTCGCCGAAGGTGACGTCGTTCTCGGCGTCCTTCAGGCGCTGCTGGATGACCTGGCGCGCGGTCGTGGCCGCGATCCGGCCGAAGTTCGACGGGGTGTCGTCGTACTCCTTCGGCTCCTGCCCCTCCTCCAGGTCCGCCGGGTCCTCCGTCGCCCACACGGTCACATGGCCGGTGTCGCGGCTGAGCTCGGCGCGCGCGTGCCTGCTGCTGCCCTCGGTGCGGTGGTACGCGATGAGGAGGGCCGACTCGATCGCCTCGACCAGCAGCTCGAAGGGGATCTCCTTCTCATGTGCCAAGCCCTTCAGGAGCTTCACATCGATGTCCACGGCTACGCCTCCTCTGTGCTCTTGTCCTTGCGGTTGAACTCGACTTCCACGCGCGCCCTGGCGATCTGCGTGAACGCGATGCGGCGGGCGGTTGCCTTGCGGCCCTTCACGCCCGGCACCTCGACGTCGAGTCCTCCGTCGTCCACCGAGAGGATGCGGGCCACCAGCTCGCCACCCTCGTGAAGCTTGATCCTCGCGAGCCTGCCGACGGCGCGCTCGTAGTGGCGCTGCTCGGTCAGCGGTCGCTCCGCACCCGGCGAGGTGACTTCGAGCTGGTACTGCTCCTCGCCCATCAGGTCGCTCTCGTCGAGCCCCGTGGAGATGGCGCGGGTCAGCTCGGCGACCGCGTCCAGGTCCACACCCTCGTCCGAGTCGACGACGACGCGCAGCACGCGGTACCTGCCCGCCCTGGAGAGTTCGACGTCCTCCAGGTCGAGGCCCTCCGCGCCGACGAGCGGTTCCAGCAAACCGCGCAGCCTGTCGCTCTGGGTGGTGCTCATCCGGGTGACTCCTCGGCCGCGTGTGCTGTTGTCGTGATCGTGTCGCGTCGTGTCGGATCGTCGGACGCGTCCTCGGCCGGAACCGTGCCGGACGTGTCAGTCCCAAAGGGTATCCGGTCCGCAAGGGTGTTGCTGCCCACCTGCCCGGTACCGCGGGTACGCTCGCCTGCGAAGATCACCCAGTTCTGCCCGGACGGCCGGCCGCGGCAGCACGTCGGCATGGCCCCGGAGGTAGCCGTGGAGGCATACGCGCGTACGGGCACGACACGCAGACACACGCTCAGGGGCGCGGGAGCCGCCACGGCCGCCGTCCTGCTGGCGGGCTGCACCTCGTCGGGGCCGGCGAAGCCGTCCGCCGCGCAGCGGACGGCACGGGACCAGGCGGCACGGGCCGCGGCCCTGCGCTCCCGCGCCGCGGCGACAAGCCGGTCGCTGCTGGACCAGTACGACGCGGTCATCGCCCGCCATCCCGGCCAGGCGTCCCGGCTCGCGCCGCTGCGCGCCGCCGTGGCCGAGCACGTGAAGGCGCTGGCACCGGCCTCGCCGTCCTCGCCCGCGGCCTCCGCGACGCCCTCGGGGGGCCCTGCGGGTGCCGCGGGAGCCACCGCCGCAGCGGTCTCCGCGGACCCCGCGGCGGCGGTGGGTGCGCTCGCCACCGCGGAGCAGCGGGCGAGCCGCACCCAGACCGCGGCGCTCATGGACGCCCCGCCCGAGCTCGCCCGGCTGCTGGCCTCGATCGCCGCGGCGAACTCCGTACACCAGTACCTCCTCTCCCAGGGAGCCTCCTCGTGAACCGTGAGAGCCGTGACAGCAGCCGAGCAGGCGCGTCCAGCACGTCCCACGAGGTGAAGGGCGTGACGGGCGTGACAGGCGTGCAGGCCGCGAAGGCCGCGAAGAGCAAGGACAAGGGGCTGCTGGCCGCGACCCAGGCCGCGCTCGGCGCGGAGCACGCCGCCGTGTACGGCTACGGCGTGGTGGGCGGCCGAGTGACCGCCCCTCTGCGCGCGGAGGCGAACGCGGCGTACGCGGCGCACCGCGCGCGACGGGACACACTCCGGCGCGCGGTGCGGGATCTCGGCGCGTCCCCGCAGGCCGCCGCCGCCGCGTACGCCCTGCCCTTCCCGGTCACCGGCGCCGACTCCGCCGTGCGCCTCGCGGCACAGCTGGAGGACAAGGTCGCGGACGTCTACTCGGATCTCGTCCGTGCCGGTCAGGGGTCCGTACGGGCCGACGCGGCGGACGCGCTGCGCGAGGCGGCCGTGCGGGCGGCCCGCTGGCGCGGGTCCGGCGTAGCCTTTCCGGGGCTCGCCGAGCGGGCCTGAGCCGGCGGCTGGGGACCGGCGCGGGGAGGACCGGCGCGGCGTGGACCGGAAGGATTTCAGGGACGTATGGCTTTCGAACCGCCTCGGCGGCTGGTGAGCGCGCTCACCGAGAGGTACGGCGCGCCCGGGGCGGAAGCCTGGCTGGGGCGGCTCCCCGCACTCGCGGCTGACGCGGTGGCCCGGCGCGGGCTCGACGTGGAGCGTGTCGTGGCGCCCGGCGGCCGGGACAGTCTGGTGCTGCTCGTACGGCGGCCGGGCGAGGCCCCCGCCACGCTGAAGATCGCCCCGCCGTTCGCGGCGCCCGGCGCGGAGCGCGCGGCGCTCGCCCACTGGGACGGCTGGGGCGCCGCGAGGACGTACGACGGGGACGGCGCGCCGGACGACGGGTCGGTGCTGCTCGAACGGCTGCGCCCCGAGGTGTCCCTGCGGTCCCTGCCGGAGGCCAGGGCGCTGCTGGAGGCCGCGGACACGATCCGCAAGCTGTGGGTGGAGCCCCCGGTCGGCCACGGCTTCGAGACCGTCGGCGAGCGCACCGGGCGTGAGGCGGGCCCGATGCGGGCGGCGGGCGCGCCCGACGTGCTGGTGGACGCGGCGCTCGACGCCCGCGCGGCCATGACGGCCTCCGCTGATGAATCGCTTCTGCTGCACGGCGCGTTCCGTCAGGGCAAGGTCCTCGCGGGCGAGCGCGCGCCCTGGCTGGCCATCGGCCCCGAGCCGGTGGTCGGCGAGCGGGCGTACGACCTCGCGAGACTCGCCCGCGACCGGGTCGAGGACCTGATCGCCTCCGAGTCGGGCGCGTCCTCCGCGCGCCGGCGCATGAACCGGCTCGCGGACTCGCTGGACGTGGACCGGGAGCGGCTGCGCGCGTGGACGCTGTTCCGCGCGGTCGAGTCGGCGACCCGTGCCCTGCGCGCTGACCGGCCCGCCGCGGCGGAACTGCTGCTGGAGTACGCGAGCTGGCTCTGACGCCCCCTGCCTCCGGCCCGCGGGCCGGTCACCGGCGCCCGCGCGCGGCCCCGCGCACCGCCTCCGCTCCCGGCGCGGTCATGCCGTCAGGGCGGCGACCGCCTCCGCGAGCGGGAGCTCCTGGCGCTTGCCCGTGCGGCGGTCCTTGAGCTCCAGCACGCCCTCGCCCGCGCGGCGGCCCGCGACCAGGATCGACGGGACGCCGATGAGCTCCGCGTCGGTGAACTTCACGCCGGGCGAGACCCCGGGGCGCTCGTCGACCAGGACCCGCAGGCCCTGCTCAGCGAGCCGCTCCGCCGCCTCCAGGGCCAGCGCGGTCTGGGCGGCCTTGCCCGCGGCGACGACGTGGACATCCGCGGGGGCGATCTCGCGGGGCCAGCACAGGCCCTGCGCGTCCGCGGTCTGCTCGGCGATCGCCGCGACGACGCGCGAGACGCCGAGGCCGTACGAGCCCATGGTGACCCGGACCGGCTTGCCGTCCTTGCCCAGTACGTCGAGCTGGAAGACGTCCGCGTACTTGCGGCCGAGCTGGAAGATGTGCCCGACCTCGATCGCGCGGTCGAGCACGAGGCCCGTGCCGCACGCGGGGCACGGGTCGCCCTCCTGGACCACGACGACGTCCAGGTAGTCGTCGACCTCGAAGTCCCGCCCCGCGACGACGTCGCGGGCGTGCGTGTCCCGCTTGTTGGCGCCGGTGACCCAGGCGGTGCCGGGCGCGACCCGCGGGTCGGCGATGTACCGGATCTTCAGGCCCTGCGGGCCGACGTAGCCGCGCACCAGGTCGGGCCTGCCCTCGAAGTCCTCGGCCGTGACCAGCTCGACCTCGGCGGGCGCCAGGTGCTCCCCCAGCTTGCCGAGGTCGACCTCGCGGTCGCCGGGCACGCCCACCGCGACGATCTCGCCGTCGACCTTCACCAGGAGGTTCTTGAGCGTCGCCGACGCCGGCACGCCGAGGTGCGCGGCGAGCGCCTCGATGGTCGGGGTGTCCGGGGTGTCCAGCTCCGTGACCGGGCCGGGGGCGGCCGCCGCGGGGACGTCCGCGGTGAACCGTACGGCCTCCGTGTTGGCCGCGTAGTCGCAGGCGGGGCAGTCGGCGAAGGTGTCCTCGCCGGCCGCCGCGGGCGCCAGGAACTCCTCGGAGGCCGAGCCGCCCATCGCGCCCGACACGGCGGAGACGATCCGGTAGTCGACGCCGAGGCGCGCGAAGATCGCCCGGTACGCCTCGCGGTGCAGGGCGTACGACTCGGCGAGGCCCTCGTCCGTGGTGTCGAAGGAGTACGAGTCCTTCATGAGGAACTCGCGCCCGCGCAGCACCCCGGAGCGGGGGCGGGCCTCGTCACGGTACTTGGTCTGGATCTGGTAGAGGATCACCGGCAGGTCCTTGTAGGACGTGCACTGGTCCTTGACGACCTGGGTGAAGATCTCCTCGTGCGTGGGCGCCAGCAGGTAGCCGGCGCCCTTGCGGTCGTCCAGCCGGAACAGCAGGTCGCCGTACTCCTCGTAGCGCCCGCTCTCCTCGTACGCCTCCTTCGGGAGCAGCGCGGGCAGCAGCACCTCCTGCGCGCCGAAGGCGTCCATCTCCTCGCGCACCACGCGCGCCACGTTGTCCAGGACCTTCTTGCCGAGCGGCAGCCAGGTCCAGATGCCGGCGGAGCTGCGGCGGACGAACCCGGCACGTACGAGGAGCTTGTGGCTGAGCGTCTCGGCGTCCGCCGGTTCCTCGCGCAGTGTCTTGGCCATCAGACGGGACATGCGCTGGATCTGGGACCGGGACATGAGGGGCACTCCTGCGTTGCGTCGGGTTGCGTGCGGCGGCGGGGCCGGGCGTCTGGCAGGAGGGTAACCGGGGGCCGCCGCGCGGCGTTAATCCGTTTCCGGGGCCGGAACGGGGCGGCGGCGCAGCGGGAGGGGCGCCCCCATCACGGCGTACGGGCGCGGCGCGCCGGGGAAGTGGACCTGCCGTGCGAGGTCCTGGTAGCCGAGCGAGCGGTAGAGGCGGCGGGCGGGGCTCTCCACGTCGATGGCGGAGAGGATGGAGCGGGGCTGGGGCACCCGGTCGGTGATGGTGGTGATCAGCTCCCGGCCGATGCCCCGCGCCTGGAAGGACGGGTGGACGTGCAGTTCGGTGATGACGAACGAGTCGTCGAGCCACCCGTCGAGGTCCTCGCGGCGCAGGTAGGGCTCCACCACGGTGGACCACCAGTGGGCGCGGTCGTTGGGCATCCCGTACACGAAGCCGGCCAGCCGGCCCTCCGGGGTGGTGGCGCCGTAGGCGCGGCAGCCCGGGTACATCAGGTGGCGCAGCACGATGTGGTGCCGTACGCCGATCTCCTCCTGGCTGAGCCCGAAGGCGAGGGCCTGGACGGCCAGTGCGTCGTCGACGCGGGCGACGAGGTCGAGGGGACCCACCTGAACGTCCGGGGTCCGGGGGGTGTCCCCGGGGGTGATCGGCATGTGCCGAAACCTACCGTCAGAACAGGACGCTCATGAAGGCGCCCACCTCACGGAATCCGACCCGCCGGTAGGCGGCCCTCGCGGGGGTGTTGAAGTCGTTGACGTAGAGGCTGACGACGGGGGCGACGTCCGCGAGCGCGTAGCGGACGACGGCGGCCATACCGCCCTTCGACAGTCCTTTGCCCCGGTGGGCGGGGTCGACCCAGACGCCCTGGATCTGGCAGGCCTGGGGGGTCGCGGCGCCGATCTCCGCCTTGAAGACCACCCGGCCGTCGTCGATGCGGGCGAAGGCGCGCCCCGAGCCGACGAGTTCGGCGACGCGGGCCTGGTAGAGCAGGCCGCCGTCGCCGGCCAGCGGCGAGACGCCGACCTCCTCGGTGAACATGGCGACGCAGGCGGGCATCAGCGTGTCTATCTCGTTCTTGCGAATCCTGCGGACGTACGGGTCCGGGGCGACCTCGGACGAGAGCTGCTCGGTGCGCATCAGCGGCTGGTTCGCGCGGACCTCGCGGGCGGGGCCCCAGCTCGGTTCGAGCAGCCGCCACAGCCGGGCGGTGGGTCCCGCGGGGCCGACGATCGAGGAGCAGCGCCGGCCGGCCCTGCGGGCGCGGTCGGCGAAGGCGCGGACGGCCTCGGGGGTGGCGCAGATCGGTACGAGGTTGGCGCCGGAGTAGCACAGCGAGCGGAGCCGCCCGTCCGCGTACCAGCCCCACATCTCGCCGCCGAGGCGCCAGGGGTCGAGCCCGGCGACCTGGACGCGGGAGGTGACGAACGCGTTCTCGACAGGGTCGCTCTCCAGGAGCGCGAGGGCTTCCGGGAGGTCGCTGGGTTCGAGGACCCGGGTGGTGGTCTGCGTCAACACGAAGGGGGCCTCACCGTACGGTCTGCTTGTCTGCGCACTGTACCTGGCGGGCTCCCCGAGCGCCTCCCTCGGCCGCCTGCGGGGGCGGCGGGGCGCCGCGGGCCCCCCCC
>NZ_JAIUKE010000491.1 GCF_020176795.1 Streptomyces sp. 8L | reverse complement strand
GGGACCGATGGTTCGACGAACTGGAACGCCGCGGGATCGATCCGTGGGAGGACGAAGTCCCAGCCGAGTTCCAGGACGACCGTTGGCTCGCCGCCCCGTTGCGGGACTGACGAACCAACAGCCTCTCAAGCCACTTCCGATACACGCCCTAGGCCCTGATCCTCCGGGAGAACAGGGGCAGAGTCGATGAGGTCACGTGGTCGAAGGTGCAGGCCCTGCCCACGACGATCGCCGAGACCCAGGCTTACGCGCTTCGCCAACTCGACGGTGCGGCCGGGAAGATGGAGCGCAACAAAAAATTCGGCGATCTCGTCGGCACCGCAGGGGAAGTCGAGTCCACGGTTCGGGAGTGGCTCGCTGTTCTGGCTCGCTGCTTCCAACTGCAGGACGCGATGGCCGTACTCGAACTCGACCGGGTGCTTGACTCGTCTCCGGAGGAGCTGCACGGCCATCGCCTCGGGCTGAAGGCCGCCCGGCGCGAACGTCTGGAGCACATCGCACGGGCCACCGAGCGCCTGACAGCCAGGATGGACGCGGCTGTCGGCATGGCCAACTCGAAGGTGCTGCTGCATCCGACCAAGTCCCCGGCGGTGGTCCAGTCGAGCAACCGTGTCGCGATCGCCGTACATGATTTCCACAGGCCGCTCGGGATCGAATCCGGCCGGCAGGCCGCGGACGCGAGACGCTGGGCGGAAGCGGCTTCAGAGGCGAGGGACAGAGCGCTTGAGGCGGGCGCAAAGGGCGTCGGCGCTGCACGAAGCCTCGGCAACGAAACCCTCGATCGGGCGGGTTCCGTGAAGGACAAACTCTCCAACCGGCTGGCTGAGCAAGCCCGTCGTCTGCGCCGGGGTGAGAGCGACGAGGAAAGCTGAGCGTGTGACCACCCGGCGCGGCTGACGGTCACAGGGCACGACGCGCACCACTTCGCGCTGCCCCGCTCGCTTCCAGTCGCGGCTGGCACGGCTCCTCACCGTGGCCGAGCCGCATGCCTGGGACGCGCCGTCCAGTCCCACGGAGCGCGCCGGCCCGTCATCGGTGAACCCGCCGCGAACGCCGCCCCGCACGGCCGCGACTTCGCCTCGGGCTCGCCCCTACCTCGGCCGGGCCGGCAGCTGACGCACCGAGACCTGCGGAGAGCGCCACCCGCAGCCGACCGACACCGCACGTAGACTCCGTCAGTGCTGTCCTGCCGAAGACTTCCGGGAACGCCGTAACGGATCTCGGCCGCCAAACAGGCGCTTCCGGCTACAGCTTGGGGACCACGGGCCCGGGCAGGCCGTCCGCCCACGCCTTCAGCACGGAGATCGCGTCCGCCTTGACCGCACCGCCGGCGCCTTCCTCCTGGAGCGAGCGATGGTCGCTCGGCAGGGTGAGCTCACGGTAGAGCTGAAGGTCTTCGAACCCGTACGTGGCCACGTCCCGGCTGCTGGCCCCGAAGACAAGCCTGGGAATGCGGGCCCAATAGCAAGCGACCAGGCACATCGGACATGGCTCGCTGCTGGCGTACATCACGCCGTCTTCGAACAGGTGCCGTCCCAATGCCTGCCCCGACGCGCGCAGAGCCATGACTTCCGCGTGCGCGGTCGGATCGCTCAGTCTGACGACGGAGCTGGTGCCTTCACCGACAACCGCTCCGTTGATCACGACAAGCGCCCCGAATGGGGTATTACCGCCGTCTTCGAGAGCTCGGCGGGAGATGTCGACCGCCTGCTGCAGGTACTTCAGATCCGTCTGGCTGGGTGACCCGTCCGGCATGGCTGCTGCTCCTTACTACAGGTAGAACGACGGGTCCGTGTCCGCGAGCGGGCCCTGGAGGTCTACGTACCCACTGAGTGGTGTCGTGCTCCTCGCCTGCGACAGCAGTTCCAGGACGGGGGCGGCGAGTTCCGGGCTCGTCCAGGCTCCATCCCGCCGCGTGGCCACGACGTCTTCGACGCCGACGTCGGTCTGTTCGCCGCCGACGATCAGCCGGTGGATTCGCAGTGCGGGGTGGTTGAGGAGCATGGCGCTGCAGCTGAGCCTGTACATCCATTCCGCGTGGGCGGCATTGAGCGCGGTGAGGTCACCGTCCAGGGCGCCTTGTGCGGTCGGAAGATTATGGAGAACGAGCCGGTCGACGCGCAGGTCGACGCGGCGGACACACAGGTTGAGCAGGAAGTCGTCCACTTCCTCGCGCAGGGCCAGCTGGCCGGGACGCAGCCAGTCCAAGGAGCACTGCACGACCAGGATGCGGTCGAAGCGGTTGGAGCGCTGGCGGGGCAGCGCGTCGCGCCAGGCAGTGGCGTCGAGGACGCCGGCGGTCATGCGGCACCTGCCGTGGACGCGGGGGTGGCCCACCGGATCAGGTCCAGGCGTTCGACGACTTCCTCCACAGGGTCGGCCGAGGGGAGTTGGTCGTCGCGCAGAGGCAGAGTGCGGGCGGCAAGCCGGCGGACCGCCGCGAGCACATCGTCCGGTAGGTGCTGGAGGAACAGGCGTAGCTGTCGGGCGTCGTCCCCCGGGCGTAACGGGGCCAGGCGGCAGGCGACGGCCAGAACACAGCCGGCGACCCTCTCACAGGGTTCGATCAGCGGGACGGGCACGGGGTAGCTGCACTCGCCCAGCAAGGCACTGCTGCGGGCCCACAGGGAGGTCGGGTGTTCGCCGCGGCCCAGAAGGCGCATGAGCGCGATACGAGCTTCCCTGGCGGTGGAGACGTAACGGTGGGAGGCGTAGGTACGGACGTAGGCCGCCAGCAGGCGACGGTCGGGGGTGAATTCGGGACGGACAAGTGCCGGTGGATGGGGCAGGGCGACGTTCCGCAGGGTCGTCAGGGCGCCGACCGACACCAGTGTCCAAGTGCGGTCGAACAAGTCGACGTTGACGAACGCAACCCTGGCGCGGTCCGCCTCCGGTGTGTCCACCCGAGCGTCCCCGGTGCCGAACAGTGCCGCGCGCAGCTCGGTGAGAATGGACGCACCGTCCCAGTAGTTGCCGCGGAACTTGGTGCCCGTGAGCAACTCGAAAACCGGATAGAAGGCGTTGGCCTGCGCCGATCCGTGGAACTCGACGAATTGCCTGACCCACGCGAGGACACCGAGCGGGCCGTCGATCGCCGTGCCCAACGCGGCCCCGGTGTCGGCGAACGGCGGGTCCGGGTCGAGAGTGAAGGTGATGCTGTCCCGAGCGTGCACACTGAAGGCCACCAGGTCGCGTGCGGCCGCGGGAGTGGTGACCTGACGTGTGGACATGGTCCACGCCGTAGCGGCCAGCCAGGCGAGATAGCGGCCGGAGTGCCCGGCCAGGGCCGCTGCCTCGTCCGGCGTGAGGACGCCGGAACGTCCCTGTTCGCGTGCGGCGTCGATTTGAGTCAGAAGCGAGTCGACGAGTAGCTGGCCACACGTGGCGGCGACAGTGCTGTCCAGACGGCCTGCCAAGGCGGCTTTGGCCAGACGGTGCAGCACCTCCAGGTGAAGACCTGCCCGTCCACGGGCCCCGGCGAACGCGACCGGTACCGCAGTGAGTTCCTCGACTCGGTCGCGCACGCCGTTGGCGTCATTCGCCGCCACCGCCGCATCCAGTTCGCGCAAGTAGGAACTCAGCAGGTCATCCGTGGCAATCCGTTTGTGCATCCCTGCGATCAGCCCATCCCCGTCCGCCAGACGCCTCTCCAGGGCCCGGCTCAGCAGGCGCTTGCGCCCGCCCGAGCTGGCCAGGCCGAACAGTCGCGCGAAGGAGAAGATCCCCAGCACGTCAGCCAGCAGGAACAGCACCGCTCCACAGGTGGAGAGCGCCTGCGCACCTGTCAGGAGGCCAACACCCAGCAGCATGGCTCCCAGCCAGCCGATCACCACCCAGACACGGAACGCGATATGAGCGTCGATCTCCTTCAATGACGGCCAGGCGCTCGAAGCCAAGAAGGACAACGCGAAGATCACTGCCTCACCGGTCAGAATCGTCGCAAAGAAGGCCACACTGACCTGTGTCGAGCCCATCACCCGGCTGTCGCCGGCCGGATTCAGGACCGACAGTGGAACCGTGCCCGCGACGGTCACCGCGGCCACCCAGATCCCTAACCTCTGCCGGCCGCCCCACCCGCGATCTGCTGCCATGAAGGGCACACCCCTCCCCCGTCCGCGATAATTCCGTCGCGCCATGCCTTCCAAACCCATCCTACGGAGGGTGATTGGCGCCTCTGGGTGACAACGTCTGTACCGGGGGCCGCCCAAGTCGCGTGAGTGGCCGAGGGCCTCGGCATCGGAGGCGGCGACGGCGGCGACGGCATCGGAGGCGGCGACCGCATCGACGGCCGGTGCCATGGCCGCGGCCTCGGCGGCGGCCGTCCTGGTCGTCACCGCGCGCGAGATCGGCCGACGCCACCGTATCGCCGTGCGGCCCTCCCTCAACGGCACGCTGTTCGGCGCGATGTGGGTCGGGCAGCCGGCGGCTGCCGGGCGGAGCATGGCGTAAGGCCCGACACGAGCCCATCTCTCTCTGATCTGCTCGTCTGCCGGCCGGATTTCCTCCGGCAGGCGGGAAATATCCTCGCCCTGCGTGTTCATATCATTCCGCACAGTGTTCATTGCGGCCTCTGAGCGAGTAAGCTCCGGCGGCGGGCGCGGCGGGGGGGGGCTGAGTGCGGGGGTGAGATGTGGAGGGGTGTTCGGGGTCGGCGCCGCGCGCCACGTGTCGAGTCGGCCCCTCCCGTGAGTGGCCGCCCCGGCGGTGACGTCGGCCCGTACGAGGGGGCAAGCGGGTCCGGTCGACTCGCGGGCATCGGCCGGGTGGTCCGTCCGGCGGTCCCGCAGGCGTTGTCGCGCTCGGGGTCGGGACGCTGCCGGGGGCCGGCCGTACACGGGTGCGTATGTCCTCCCGTCCGAGGCGCGACGCCGGGCGTTCTCTCAACTCACCGGCACACCCGGGAGATCGTTCGGGCGTTGTTCACCGAATCCGGGGATCGTGCGCCCGAGCCGGGCGGAACGAGATCGTCCCGGGCCGTTCATCGATGGGTGCGTTACACGCAGTTATTCGGAGGGTGAGGTCGAACGCTGATGATGAAGATGCGAAGACGCCGGTGGAACAGCCGCGTGGTGAGTGGTGCCGTCGCCCTCGGGCTCGCCATGGCCGGGGTGTCGTCCGGTGGGGCGTTCGCGGCGGACCCCGCCCCCTCGGTGACGGCGCCTCAGAGTTACGACCTCACCGGCGCGTCGTACTGTTCCTCGGGCACGGGTCTCGCGACCGCCGGGCTCGACACCAACCTGATCTCGAATGCGGGCGCCGAGTACACCACGGCCCGTGGCGAGATGCCGGGCGGCGCCGGGACGGCCGCCGGCAGTACGGTCCCCGATCCGGACGGTGTGCTGCTGCCTGACTGCTGGGCCGTCACGTCCTCGATCGCCGGCAGCGGCCCGGCCAACGAGATCGCGAGCGCGGTCACCGCCTCGTACCCCGGCAAGACCGGTTCGCGGAACTTCTACGGTGGTGCGAGCGCCAACGACAAGGCCGTCGCCGGGACCGTGACGACCGCGTCCCAGACGATCGACCTCGGCAAGCTAGGCGACATCGCGGGCAAGCACGTCGCGCTCAGTGCGAGCCTGGGCGGCTACGGCAACCAGAACGACGCCACCACCCTCAGCACGACCTGGGAGGACGCCGACGGCAACGCCGTCGGCGACGGCGACGGGCAGGACGCCGTCACCACGGTGGGCCCGGTGCTCGCGGCCGATCGCGGCGACTTCTCCAGCATGATCCCGCGACGCGGCTACGGGACCGTCCCCGCAGGCGCGGCCAAGGTGGTCGTCACCCTGACCTTCACCATGGGCGGCGCGGGCAACAACGACGCCAACGCCGACAACCTCAGCCTCGTCATCGGCGACAGCGCGGTCGCGCCGGCCGGCCAGACCGTCGACGAGGCCGGTGACTGCCCGCATCCCGCCGCCCTCGGCGCGGGCAAGAACCTGGTCTCCAACCCGGGCGCCGAGGACTACACGTCCGTCGCGTACCCGTACGGCAGCGGCGGCGGCGTCACGGACGCCGGGCAGGCGTCCGCCACGGTCACCGTGCCGGACTGCTGGACCGGCCACGACGACCTGCCCTCGCCCGACGCCGTCATGGAGTCGAAGGCCCAGAGCGGCCCGTACCCGGGCCTTGAGGGCTCCCGGCTCTTCTTCGGCGGCACCGACTCCAGCTCGACTCCCGCAGCCAACCCGGGCTTCGACCCGGCCCCGGGTTTCACCAACCAGGTCCAGGGCACCACGACCACGGCCACCCAGAGCATCGACGTCGGTTCCATGAACGCGGGCGGCCAGGGTTTCGAGCTGTCAGGCGAGCTCGGCGGCTACTCCACCCAGGGCGACTTCGCCCAGGTCGACGCCGTGTTCGAGGACGCGAGCGGCACCACCGTGGGGAGCGCGCGGATCGGGCCGATCACCGAGGCCCAGCGCGTCGCCGCCGCCGACTACCTCGCGGCGAAGGGCGGCAGCCCGGCCGACAGCGGCATGCTGCCCGCGCAGACCCTCGGCACCCTGCCCGCCGGTACGGCCAGGGTCGTCATCACCGTCTCCGCGACGGCCATCGCCACCGGCAACGACAGCAACGGCATGGCGGACGATCTCGGCTTCGTCATCGACCCCGGCTCGCCGCCCGGCGACGCGCAGAGCTACGACCTCACGACCGGCACCCACGGCACGAGCCCCAACTGTCCCGACCCGGTGGCCCCGTCCCTGGACCACAACCTGGTCTCCAACCCGGGCGCCGAGGAGTACACCTCGGACCTCTGGTTCGGCGCGCCCGGTGACGCCGCGGTGGACGTGCCGGACTGCTGGGTCAGCGCCTCCAGCCTGCCCGCCCCGCGCGCCGTGGCCGAGTCGTACGCCCAGTCGTCGGCGAGCTACCCGCCCGTACGGACGAGCAGCCGTGTCTTCTGGGGCGGCCACGACCCGGAGAACGCGATCGCGGGCGTCGCGACCACGGAGACCCAGCCGATCGACCTGAGTCCGCTCGGTGACGTCGCCGGCAAGTCGTTCAAACTCTCCGGCCTGCTGGGCGGTTACGCCACGCAGAACGACAACGCCGTCGTGACCGCCACCTTCCAGGACGCCGACGGCAAGACCCTCAACAGCGCGAGCATCGGCCCGGTCGTGGCCAACCAGCGTGGCGGGGTCTCCGGGCTCGCGCCGCAGGCGTGGTACGGCACCGTCCCCGCGGGCGCGGCCAAGGCGGTCCTGAAGATCACGCTCACCGCCGTGAACACCGGCGCGGACAACAACGCCGAGGCGGACGACCTCAGCCTCGTCATCGGCGACAGCACGAAACCGACCGGCCCGATCCTCCAGACCGTGCCCTATGACGCCTCAGCAGGCGGCGACATCAGCATCGACCCGACCACGGGCCTGCCGCTGCCGCCCGCCGGCGGCCTCTACCGCCCGGCCGGGGTCTCGGCGAGCAAGGGCGTCGTCTACGCCTCCAACACCGGTGACAACGTGCTCGCCGCGCTGGCCGACGGGCAGAGCACGGTGATCGCCGGATCGCTGGAGGCGGCGGGTGACAACGGTGACGGCGGTCCGGCCACCGCCGCGACGCTCTACCAGCCGGCCGGCACCGCCGTGGACGCCGCGGGCGACATCTTCATCGCCGACAGCGCCGACAACGTCATCCGCGAGATCGACGGCCGGGGAGTCATCCAGCGCGTCGCGGGCACCGGAAGCGCCGGCTCCGGCCTCACCGGGCAGGCGAAGCGGAAGGCCACCAGGACCGCGCTCAACCACCCCGAGGCGGTCGCGGTGGACACCAAGGGCAACCTCTACATCGCCGACACCTACAACAACCGCGTCGAGAAGGTCACGCCGAAGGGCAGGATCTCCGCCTTCGCGGGCAGCGGCAAGGCCGGGTACGCGGGCGACGGCGGTGCGGCCCGCAAGGCGAGGCTGACCTCGCCCGCGGGGGTGGCCGTCGACCAGCACGGCAACGTCTACATCGCCGACGCCTCCAACAGCGTCATCCGGAAGGTCGACGCACGGACCGGCGTGATCAGGACCGTGGCCGGCGACTACGCCAAGGACCAGGCCGAGAACGACGGCCGGGGCGGCTACTCCGGCGACGGCGGCCGCGCCACCAAGGCCCAGCTCAACGGCGCGCAGGGCGTCGCCGTCGACAGCGCGGGCGACCTCTTCGTCGCCGACACCCTCAACAACGCGATCCGCGAGGTCACGCCGGACGGCACGATCACCACCGTGGTCAACGCCGAGGCGCCGGCGGCCGGGGGCGAGACGAGCGGCCAGGCCCCCTCCGCCTCGCTCCTCAACACCCCGGGCGCCGTCGCGGTCGACCTCTCGACCGGTGTGCTGTACGTCGCCGACACCGCCAACAGCTCGATCGCCGAGGTCCTCGGCGTGACCGGCTGAGACGCCGGCCCGGTGCGGGGCTGGCCCGACGGCGGCCCGGTGCGGCGGCGGGGCGTTGTACGACGGGAGGTCGTGGACGGCGGGGAGCCATGGACGGCGGGAGGCGGTGGATGGTGGGCGG
>NZ_JAIUKE010000490.1:4836-8526 GCF_020176795.1 Streptomyces sp. 8L | reverse complement strand
CCCGCCCCGCCCCCCCCCCCCCCCCCCCCCCCCCCCCCCCCCCCGCCGCGCCGCCGCCCGAGACTCCGGCCCCCGCGCCGTCCGCTCCCGTACAGGCCCCCACGGCGCCCGCGCAGCCGGCGAAGCCCGCGGCCAAGGCGGCCCCGAAGCCCGCGCCCGCCGCCGAGGCCGAGCCCGGTCCCGAGTACGTGACGCTGCGCGGCCCGTCCGCGGCCGTCGCGAAGAACATGGCGGCCTCGCTCGAACTGCCCACGGCGACGTCCGTGCGAGCGGTGCCGGTGAAGCTGCTGTTCGACAACCGCATCGTCATCAACAACCACCTCAAGCGCGCCCGCGGCGGGAAGATCTCCTTCACGCACCTGATCGGGTACGCGATGGTGCAGGCCCTCAAGGCCATGCCGGCGATGAACCACTCGTTCACCGAGAAGGACGGCAAGCCGACCCTCGTCAAGCCCGAGCACGTGAACCTGGGCCTGGCGATCGACCTGGTGAAGCCGAACGGCGACCGCCAGCTCGTCGTCGCCGGCATCAAGAAGGCCGAGACACTCGGCTTCTTCGAGTTCTGGCAGGCGTACGAGGACATCGTCAGGCGCGCCCGCAACGGCAAGCTCACGATGGACGACTTCTCGGGTGTCACGGTCTCGCTGACCAACCCCGGCGGCATCGGCACGGTCCACTCGGTGCCGCGCCTCATGCCCGGCCAGAGCGTGATCCTCGGCGTCGGCGCGATGGAGTACCCGGCCGAGTTCCAGGGCACGTCGCAGGACACCCTGAACCAGCTGGGCATCTCGAAGGTCATGACGCTGACCTCGACGTACGACCACCGGGTCATCCAGGGTGCGGCGTCCGGCGAGTTCCTGCGGATCATCAACCAGCTGCTGCTGGGCGAGAACGGCTTCTACGACGAGATCTTCGAGTCGCTGCGGATTCCGTACGAGCCGGTCCGCTGGATGAAGGAC
Organism: Streptomyces sp. 8L; assembly: GCF_020176795.1. Classification (GTDB taxonomy): domain Bacteria; phylum Actinomycetota; class Actinomycetes; order Streptomycetales; family Streptomycetaceae; genus Streptomyces. The sequence continues at coordinate 7,567 of NZ_JAIUKE010000490.1, read as the reverse complement.
ATCGACGCGTCGCACGACGACGACGTCACGAAGGCCGCCCGCGTCTTCGAGCTGATCCACTCCTACCGGGTGCGCGGCCACGTCATGGCCGACACGGACCCGCTGGAGTACCGCCAGCGCAAGCACCCCGACCTCGACGTCACCGAGCACGGCCTCACGCTGTGGGACCTGGAGCGGGACTTCGCCGTCGGCGGCTTCGCCGGCAGGTCGACGATGACGCTGCGCGACATCCTGGGCGTCCTGCGCGACTCGTACTGCCGCACCATCGGCATCGAGTACATGCACATCCAGGACCCGAAGCAGCGCAAGTGGCTCCAGGACCGGGTGGAGCGTCCGCACTCGAACCCGGAGCGCGAGGAGCAGCTGCGCATCCTGCGCCGCCTGAACGCCGCGGAGGCGTTCGAGACGTTCCTCCAGACCAAGTACGTCGGCCAGAAGCGCTTCTCGCTGGAGGGCGGCGAGTCCGTCATCCCGCTGCTCGACGCGGTGCTGGACGCGGCGGCGGAGTCGCGCCTCGACGAGGTCGTCGTGGGCATGGCCCACCGCGGCCGGCTCAACGTGCTGGCGAACATCGTCGGCAAGTCGTACGCGCAGATCTTCCGCGAGTTCGAGGGCAACCTCGACCCGAAGTCGATGCACGGCTCCGGCGACGTGAAGTACCACCTGGGCGCCGAGGGCACGTTCACGGGCCTGGACGGCGAGCAGATCAAGGTGTCGCTGGCCGCGAACCCGTCGCACCTGGAGACCGTCGACCCGGTCATCGAGGGCATCGCCCGCGCCAAGCAGGACATCATCAACAAGGCGGGCACGGACTTCACGGTCCTGCCGGTCGCCCTGCACGGCGACGCGGCCTTCGCGGGCCAGGGCGTCGTCGCGGAGACGCTGAACATGTCGCAGCTGCGCGGCTACCGCACCGGCGGCACCGTGCACATCGTCATCAACAACCAGGTCGGCTTCACCGCCGCCCCCGAGGCGTCCCGCTCGTCGATGTACGCGACGGACGTGGCGCGCATGATCGAGGCGCCGATCATCCACGTGAACGGCGACGACCCGGAGGCCGTGGTCCGCGTCGCGCGGCTGGCCTTCGAGTTCCGCCAGGCGTTCAACAAGGACGTCGTCATCGACATGATCTGCTACCGCCGCCGCGGCCACAACGAGGGCGACAACCCGCAGTTCACCAACCCGCAGATGTACAACCTGATCGACAACAAGCGCTCGGTGCGCAAGCTGTACACCGAGTCGCTGATCGGCCGGGGCGACATCACGCTCGAGGAGGCCGAGCAGGCGCTCCAGGACTTCCAGGGGCAGCTGGAGAAGGTCTTCGCGGAGGTCCGCGAGGCCACGTCGCAGCCGTCCGAGGCGGTCGTCCCGGACGCGCAGGCCGAGTTCCCTGTCAGCGTCACGACCGGGGTCTCCCAGGAGGTCGTGAAGCGGATCGCCGAGTCCCAGGTCAACATCCCGGACGGCATCCACGTCCACCCGCGGCTGATGCCGCAGCTCCAGCGCCGCGCGGCCTCCGTGGACGACGGCACGATCGACTGGGGCACGGGCGAGACGCTGGCCATCGGCTCGCTGCTGATGGAGGGCACCCCGGTGCGCCTCGCGGGCCAGGACACCCGGCGCGGCACGTTCGGCCAGCGGCACGCGGTCCTCGTCGACCAGCAGTCCGGCGAGGAGTACACGCCGCTGCAGTACCTGACGGAGGACCAGGCCCGCTACAACGTCTACGACTCGCTGCTCAGCGAGTACGCGGCGATGGGCTTCGAGTACGGCTACTCGCTGGCCCGGCCCAACGCGCTGGTCATGTGGGAGGCGCAGTTCGGCGACTTCGTCAACGGCGCGCAGTCGATCGTGGACGAGTACATCTCGGCCGCCGAGCAGAAGTGGGGCCAGACGTCCGGCGTCACCCTGCTGCTGCCGCACGGCTACGAGGGCCAGGGCCCGGACCACTCGTCGGCGCGCATCGAGCGCTTCATGGCGCTGTGCGCGCAGGGCAACATGACCGTGGCCGTGCCGACGCTGCCGTCGAACTACTTCCACCTGCTGCGCTGGCAGGTGCACAACCCGCACCACAAGCCGCTGATCGTCTTCACCCCGAAGTCGATGCTCCGGCTGAAGGCCGCGCAGTCCAAGGTCGAGGAGTTCACCACCGGCGGTTTCCGTCCGGTGATCGGCGACGACGGCGTGGACCCGGCCGAGGTCCGCAAGGTCGTCTTCACGGCCGGCAAGGTCTACTACGACCTTGAGGCCGGGCGCAGGAAGCGCGGCGCGACGGACACCGCGATCATCCGCCTGGAGCGGCTGTACCCGCTGCCGGGCGCGGAGCTTCAGGCCGAGATCGCGAAGTTCCCGAACGCGGAGAAGTACCTGTGGGCGCAGGAGGAGCCGGCGAACCAGGGTGCCTGGCCGTTCGTCGCGCTCAACCTGATCGACCACCTGGACCTGGCCGTCGGCGCCGACGTCCCGCACGACGAGCGTCTGCGCCGCATCTCGCGCCCGCACTCCTCGTCCCCCGCGGTGGGCTCGAAGAAGCGCCACGAGCAGGAGCAGGAGCAGCTGGTCAACGAGGTGTTCGACGCCTGAGGCGCCCGAGGCGCCTCGGTGCCCGAGTGCTTGAAGGGCCCCCGGGGGGGGGGGGGGGGGGCGGGGCCGGGGGCCCCCCCCCGGGCGGGGGGGGGCCGGTACAACGGGCCGGGGGCCATCCCGTGGCGACCCCGGGTCAGAAAGGCGC
>NZ_JAIUKE010000490.1:0-4828 GCF_020176795.1 Streptomyces sp. 8L | reverse complement strand
CGCCGCCCCCCCCCCCCCCCCCCCCGCCCGCCCCCCCCCCCCCCCCCCGGCCCCCCCGGGGGCCCGCGCCCCCCCCGCCCCCGCCCCCCCCCCCCCCCCCCCCCCCCGGGGCCCCTTTCCGTACGGCCGGGGGCCGGGCGCCGGTCCTCAGACGATCTGCGGCTCGAAGTCCCAGTAGGGCCGCGTCCGAGCCCGGGCCGCCATCGTGTGCGGGTGCTGCGGGCCCAGCGTCGCGGCCAGGTCGTCCAGGGCCTCAGCCTCGGTCTTGTCGGCGCCCTGCCGGTCGCCCAGCGCCCGCAGGTCCGCCGCGGCGGCGATGCGCGCGGAGAGGGTCAGCGGATGGGTGCGGCCCAGCGCGTCCGCCGCCCGGGTGGCGGTGTCCGTGTTCAGCCGGGCCGCCGACTCGACCTCGCCGCGCAGGGTGCGCATCTCCGACGCGTTGATGGCGCAGCCGAGCGTCCACGGGTGGTCGGGGCCGACCGCCGCCCGCATCCCGGCGAGCGCCTGCTCCGCCAGCTCGTACGCCTGCTCGCGCTCGCCGACCGCCCGCAGGATGAGCGCCTGGTTGGACCTGGCGCCCATCGGGAACGGGTGGGCCGCGCCGAGCAGCAGGGTGTAGCCGTCCACGACCCGTTCGCTTATCTCCCTGGCCTGGTCGATGTCGCCGTGCTCGCGGGCGAAGCAGCTCTGCCCCGCGGCGAAGCGCAGGGTGTCGGGGTCGCCCTCACCGAGGACGCGCTCACTGCGTTCGAGGACGCCGGTGAACAGTTCGGCCGCCTCCCGGCGCCGCCCGATGCGGTAGAGCGCGAGCGCGAGGCTGTGTTCCGCGTTCAGCGTCTGCGGGTTGTCGGTCCCGAGGACGCTGCGGTGCACCCGTACGCTCTGCGCCTGGAGCGACTCGGCCTCGTTGTAGCGGCCGAGGAGCCGCTGGTCGGTGGAGACGTGGACCTCGGAGAAGAGCGACCAGCGGTGGCGGGGGCGCAGCAGGCGCCGCCGCTCGATCAGGGTCTTCATGTCGAGGTCGAGGGCCTCCTGGTACCGGCCGAGCAGCCGCAGCGACACGGCCACGTTGTTCTGCGCGTTCAGGGTGCGGGCGTCCTGCTCGCCCAGCAGTTCCTGGTAGGCGTCGAAGACCCAGCCCGAGATGGTGCGCGCCTCGTCGTAGCGGCCGAGGCCGCGCAGGTCGGCCGCGAGGCCGCTGGCGGCGCGGAGGTGGGTGAGGTCCTTGTCGCCGTGGGCCTCCCTGAGATGGACGACCGCCGTGCGTTCCAGTGCCTCGGTGTGCGCGTAGTCGCCCACCGCGCGCAGCAGGTTGGCGTAGTGGTGGGTGAGGTCCCAGATGCGCGGATGCGTGTCGCCGAGCTGCTCCTTCCACGCCTTCATGGCCCGGGTGCCGAGGGTGAGGCCTGCCTGGTACTCGCCCGAATGCAGCATGTACTGGAGGCAGTTGAGCACCAGCGTGTGCATGGCGGGGCTGGTGGTCTGCAGGACGTCCGCCCACCGCAGATGGGGCGCGATCTCCGCGTACTCCGGCCACATCCGGGAGTCGGTGGGCTGGCCGGGGTCCGCGGCGGCGAGGGCACGGCGCACGACCTCGATGAGTTCGTCGTGGTCCTCGGCCGGCATGTCCTGGCGGACGATCTGGTGCACCAGCCGGTGCATGTAGAGGGTGTCGCCCGGGACGGTGCCCATGGCCTCCGGCATGGTCTCGTGGATCTCCCGGTCGCCGACCCCGGCCGCGCGGATCACCGCGTACTGGCGGAGCTTGTTGATGGCGGTGGACCAGCTGACGGAGTTGCCGACGAGTCCGCGCAAGCTCTCCGGCAGGTCGTCGGCCGGCAGGTCGCGCACCAGGCGTACGGGGATGGCGCCGGGCGCGAAGAACGCGCACAGCCGCAGCAGCGTGACGGCCTCGGGGACGGTCTCCCGCAGCCTGTTCAGCAGTATCGACCAGCTGGTGCGGAAGGGCGTGGGGAAGTCGCGGGAGACCCGGACGACGTCCTCGTCGATGCCCTCCTGGTCGAGCAGCGCGATGTACTCGTCCACCGACATGTCGGAGTCGTTGAGCCAGCCCGCCGTCTGGTCGAGCAGCAGCGGCAGGTCCTCCAGTGCCTCGGCGAGCCGGTCGGCCTCGGCCGGGCGCAGGCGGGGGGCGCGGCGCAGGACGAACGCCACCGACTCGTCGCGGCTGTACTCGGGCACCTCGATCAGGAGGCTGTTGTGCTGGGCCCAGTCGGGGTTGCGCGCCGTGATGAGCACATCGCCGGGTCCGTCGGGGACGAGGTCCCAGATCGCCTCGGGGTCGTCGGCGCCGTCGAACACGACCAGCCAGCGGCCGTACGGGTCTCCGCGGCGCAGCGCGATGCGGGTGGCACGCAGCCGCTCGCCGTAGTCGACGCCCGTCGACAGGCCGATTTCCGGGGCGAGTTGGGCAAGACGCTGACGGCAGACGGCCCGCTTGTCGGCCGCGACCCACCACACCACGTCGTACTCGGCGCCGAACCGGTACACGTACTCGGCGGCGAGCTGCGTCTTGCCGACGCCCGACATGCCGTGCAGGGTGACGACGTGTGCGCCGTCCTCGGTGCTCCGCAGCGCGTGGTAGGTGTCGTTGAGCAGACTCTCCCGGCCGGTGAAGCGGATGTTGCGGCGGGGCACACCGCCCCACACGTCGGACGGGTCGTTGGGGAAGCGTGGGCCCTTGCCGGTGCCGGCGGGGAGCGGGTCGGTGGGCAGCCCGAGCCTGGTCAGGACGCGTCGCTCGGCCTCCTGCTCACCGACGGCGGTGAGGTCGGGCGCGGCGAACACCGCGGTGGCGGGCGGCAGCGCGTCGGTGGTGACGGAGACCCCGGCGAAGCGGCCCGGGTCGGTGGCGACCACCTCGGTCAGGGCGCTGTTCCACTCGGCCTGGGTACGGGGGCCCATCTGGAAGTACCAGGTGCTGAGGATGACGAGCACCGGCCCAGGCGCGAGGGCGAGGGCGCGCAGCGAGTCCGTGAGCGGTGTGCCCTCCTGGGGGTCCCACCGCTGGTAGGAGACCGTGTGTCCGCGGCGCTCCAGCCGGTCTCCTATCCAGGCGGCCCAGACGCGGTTGTACCCGGCGAAGCTGATCGTCACCGTCTGGGGCCCGGCCTCGGCAACCCTCTTGCGTGCTCCGGGCATTCAACCGTCTCCCTGCGTCGTGAAGAGCCCACCTGACATACCGTCGAGCTTAGGCCCTGACGGACCTGGAGAATCGATCCTGGCGGTGTGAAACCGGGGTGGGACGCGAACCGCCGGGACCCGCGGCGGGATTCACGCGTCCGGTCGCTCCCACCGCCGCGTCCCGTCAGTTTCTCCCCTCCCCCGGCGCCGTCCCGCGTACACCGCCGGGGGCGGTTCGCGGGCGGGCGTCGGTGTGATGGCGCTGGCGCCAGAGGGTGCGTGCCGTGGCGACGTACGCACGGGCCCGCGCGGCGTGTCCGGTGGGCGGCGGGTCCTGTGCGAGCCGGTCGTGGGTGGCCGCCATCTCGCCCACCACAACGCGGCCCTCCGGGGTCAGGGTGTCCGCCGCGGTGAGGACCGGCAGGACCGCTCCCACCTGTTCGGCGCAGCGCGCGTGTTCGGCCCACGCCAGGTCTCGCTGTGTCGTGCCGCGCGCGGCGAGGGCGTAGCGCTGCCAGTAGTCGGCGAGCGCCAGATGGGAGTAGGCGCCCTGGAGCAGTCCGTCGAAGGGGCGCGGATCAGTGCGCCAGGGCGCGAAATACGCTTCGGCCGGTCCGGCGTCGCGCAGCCGGACGAGTGCGGCGAGCGCGGACAGCTTGGTGTGCTGGAGCTCGTGGACGAGGGTGGCGGCGAAGTAGGCGGGGGTGGAGGGGCGGCTGCTGAGGACGGCGCCGAACGCCTCGCGCCGGGTGCCGCTGCAGTGCGACGCGCTCTCCCCCGCCGGGCCGCGCCCCGGCGGCGGCGCGAGGGGCACGAGGCAGCGCAGCAGCAGCGCCGCCTCCGCCGTGCGGTGCTCGCCGCCGATCCGCAGGACGGGCTCCGTGCCCGCCCAGGAGGCGGCCCACGCGGCGCGGCTGCCGGGGTCGAGTCGGGTGACGGCGCCGAGGCCGTGCCGTTCGAGCCCGCTTCCCGCGGTGCGGTACGGGTCGAGGTCGTCCAGGAGTACGGGGGCGGCGCCCGGCAGCAGGGCGGGCAGCGCGCCCAGCGGCAGCCAGCGCGGGTCGTCGGAGGCGGTGGCGGCGGCCGGACCCGCGCTCCGCGTGGCGGCCCCGGCGTCGTCCGCGGGGTTCCGCCGTACCGTACGGACCTCGACCGGCGGTGTCGCGGCGCCCTGGCGCAGGGTCAGGACGCCGTCGGCCAGGGACGCCTCCACCCGCGCGCCGGGGTAGGTGCGCAGCGCGCCGAGTGTGGGCAGGGCCAGCAGGTCGCCGTGCGCGGTGAGGCTGCGGGTGGCGGTGAGCCCGGCGCGGACGGCCGCGGCCGCGGCGATCGCCCCGAAGTGCGCCAGGTCCGCGGCCAGTTCGGGTACGGCGGGGGCGCCGGCCGGCCCGGCGGCGGTGAGCCCGTAGAGGCAGCGCTGTGCCCAGGGGCCGGTGAGCGGGTGCAGCAGGACGGCCGCGACGGCGTCCCGGTCGGCGTGCTCGGGGTCCTCGAGCAGCGCCCAGTCGGCGCGGAGCCGGTCGAGGGCGGCGGGCGGGCAGACGGGCGCGGAGGCCGCCGCCGCGGCGGCGAGCACCGCCCTGAGGCGGACGAGGCGCCGGGCGTGCTGGTCGCGGACCAGCAACCCGAGGGCGGCGTGGCCGCCCTCCGTACGGGCGAGTTCGGCGAGCAGCGCGGCGTGGGT
>NZ_JAIUKE010000489.1 GCF_020176795.1 Streptomyces sp. 8L | reverse complement strand
GTCCCGCCCCCACCCCACCGAGCCGCTCGACGAGTCGGGCCAGGGCGACGCGTTCGTCGGCCTCTCCTTCTGCGCGATCCGGGCCGTCGTCGACGTCGACATCGAACTCGGCACGATCCGTGTCGTGGAGATGGCGGTGGCCCAGGACGTCGGCCGCGTCCTCAACCCGGCCCAGCTGCGCACCCGCATCGAAGCCGGCGTCACCCAGGGCATCGGCACCGCCCTCACCGAGAACCTCCGCACCGGCCGGGGCCTGGTCCGCCACCCCGACCTGACCGGCTACGCCCTGCCGACGTCGCTCGACGCGCCGGACATCAAGATCGTGCGGCTGGTGGAGGAACGCGACGTCGTCGCCCCGTTCGGCGCCAAGCCCGGCAGCGCGGTCTCCGTGGTGACCTCGCCCGCCGCGGTCGCCTCGGCGGTCAGGGCGGCGACCGGCCGCCCGGTCGGCCGCCTGCCCATCCGGCCCCAGGCGGCTGTGGCGCAAGGGTGACGCGAACGGCGTTGCCCGGTAACCCTCAGATGCGTACTGTCACTTGCGGTCGATACAGTGGGCCGTGAAGCTTGTCCTGTACGGCTTCGAGGCATTCACAGGCCTGGCGGTGCGCGCACGACCATCCGCGCAGCGGCGGGGACGGGGGGAGACAGTCGTGGTAGCGGCAGCAGCGGGGGGCGGAGGAGGGTCGTCGGACACCGGCGGCCTGTTCGGAGACCCGTTCGGCGGCGTGGTGTCGGCGGTCAACGACATGATGAGCAACCTCGCCGACATGAAGAAGTTCAAGAAGGACGTGGACGGCCTGCTCACCATGCTCCACGGCTCCCAGGCGGCCCCGACCCGCGTGGGCCAGGACCGCATGCAGCGCACACACCTCGGCGGCGAGGGCTTCCACGAGGCCCAGTACCTCTACGCGTCGTACGACAACGTGCACAACGAGCTGGAAAACCTCTCCAAGGTGCTCGGCCTCCAGATCGAGAGCATGAGCCTCGCGATCGAGACCTCGGGCAAGAGCTACAGCGATCTGGACGACGACATCAAGTCCCGGATGCACAAGCTGAATTCCGAGATCGAGGCGCAGTACCACCCGGATCGGGACCCGTACCACAAATCCGACAAGGGTGGTTCCAAGAAGACCAGCAGTGGCGGCGGCATCAGCCACGGATTTGGCGAAGACGGGGGTGCCAAGTGAGCGGACACGGGGGCGGCAGGCTGATCGCCGCCAAGACGGACTTCGAGTCGATGTCGCACGAGCAGATGCACGCACTGCTCCAGTCCGCCGACATCCACGCGGCCGGCAACCTCTCCGCGAAGCTCGCCGCGATCCACAAGACGGTGGAGACCATCGGCAACCACCTCAAAGCGCACGTCATGGGCCTGACGTGGGAGGGCAAGGGCGGCGACGCCTTCCGCGAGTGGGGCAACCAGACGGCAAACGCGACGCTGAAACTCAGCGCCTACGCGGACGCGGCAAGCAAGCAGATGAACGAGGTCTCCCAGGCCATCGTCGAGGCCCACGCGAACATGCCGGACCTGTCCCGCACCACGGGCCCGCAGGCGGACCTGCACAAGGCAACACAGGCGATGAAGCACAGTGACTCCCCGGCGCTCGACATGACAGCGATCCGGGCCAACTCACGCATCGAAGCCACACGCAGCGACGCCGCAGCCACGATGCAGAAGCTGGCAACGACGTATGTGGACAGGGGCGGCCAGATCAACGCCCTGAAACCACCTACGTTTCCGCCTCCGGCGAGTCAGTTGGGTAAAACTTGGCAAGACACGGAGGCGCACCGGACGGTGTCTGGCGAGGAGGGGGGCCTTCGCAACTCTTCAGTCAGTGGTGGCACTGACACGCATGGGAGTCGGGCAGATAGCCGATCCGTCAGCGGTTCTCTGAGGGCAAGCAAAACTTCGATCGTTGGACTTTCGAACTCCCCGGCCAGCGGGGGCGCGCACAGTATTTCGCAGCAGACCCCGTTTGCGCCAGACACGCACATGGAGGTCGACAGCGCGGGAAGTTCACTTGCTGGGCCGAGTTCCTCTGTTTCCGCCCCACCGCCAGCTCATCACAGTTCGCAGCAGGGTTTCGCCACCTCCGTACCGCCGGCTTTTGGGGGACGGCCTAGTGGTGTGCCTTACGCGGGCAGTGGCGGAGGTCCCTTCGGGCGTCAGCTTCCGCTGTCAGGAGGACCTCTGCCGCGGGTCACAGGTAACGAGGTCACTGGCGAACGTGTCTCACTTCCCAGAGAGAGCGGCATCGTCGGTGGTAAACCTGTTGAGTCACCCAATGGCCGGGTACCGGCGCGGCTCCCGCGAGGCATGGTTGTCGGGGGCGAGCAAGCCCCGAACGGGACCGGCAACCGTCCTCCTCTGGGAGGCCGGGGAAGCTCAGGTCTGCACATGGGTTCTGAAGGCCAGACAGCTGCTGGCCGTAATGGTCTCGTGGGTGGCCGCCGACTGGCCTCTGAGCCAGGGGGTGTTGTTGGGCGTCCGACTCAGTCGGAGAAGCTGGGCGCCCGCCCCTTCACTCAAGGTGGTTCGGGCTTGGCACGAGCTGGATCCGAAGAGACCGAAGGGCGCGAGCCCGGTCAAGGCGGACGGTCTGGCACGCTTCCTCGTGGTGGGCGAAGCAGGGCACGACATCGCGATGATGAACGCGGCAGCGAACGTCCTGACTACTTGACTGAGGAAGAAGAGACGTGGCAACAGGGCAACCGGCGGGTTGTTCCTCCTGTTATTGAGTAAGCCCGCTGGAAAGGTTAGAGGCATATGCGCAAAGTGCGCGGACGGTCGCTGGGGATCAAGGCTATTGTGACGTCCGGTGTAGGGGCACTGTTGCTCGGTATGGCGGCAGTGCCCACGCAAGCCGCTGACACAGTTCGTGGCAAAGAGTGGCATCTCGATGCCATGGAAGCCGAACAGATCTGGAAGATTTCCACGGGCCGTGGTGTAACGGTTGCTGTGCTCGACTCAGGTGTAGATAAGTCTGTCCCGGACCTGCAAGGTCAAGTGTTGCCCGGGAAGGACTTTTCGATGCAAAAAGGGGACGAATACACCGACGTCGATAACCACGGTACGGGAATTGCGGCACTGATCGCGGGCACGGGGCGGCGTGGCCCGATCCAGGGGTCATGGGGACTGGCGCCTGGGGCAAAGATTATTCCTGTGCGTATTCCATATGCCATCGAGAATGGGGCGAAGGACGGGAAAAGTTTCCCGGAAGGGATGGCTGAGGCCATTAGATATGCGGCTGATTCACCCGCGAAGATCATCAATATTTCCGTGGGTGACCCCTATGGTAATGGGGCTCAGCTCGATTCGGCAGTGAAGTACGCTCTGGGTAAAGGGAAACTCCTCTTTGCTTCTGTCGGCAACAGTGGGGACAAGGGAAACCCTGTCGAATATCCTGCCGCTACTCCTGGTGTCGTGGGTGTCGGTGGTCTAGATAAGGATGCAAAGCTCTGGTCCGGATCTGAGACCGGTCCGCAGGTAGACATTTCTGCACCGGCTACGAACATCTGGAGCGCTTGTACCGGTGGCAGCGAAATCTGCGAGGGCACGGGAACCAGCCCTGCCACCGCTCTCGCCTCCGCCTCGGCCGCTCTCCTCTGGTCCAAGCATCCCGACTGGACCAACAATCAGATCCTGCGGGTTCTGCTCAACACGGCGAGTGGTCCCATCACCGGCCCACGGCACAACGAGCAGATTGGGTACGGAGCAGTCCGCCCCCTCGTGGCGTTGAAGAACCCGGGCGACCCCGGTCCGGCCGACGTCTACCCGCTGCCGGATCTCGCCGCGTCGGAGAAGAAGTCGGGAGGCCCGTCCGCGTCGGCCTCGGCCGGTGCTCCGGCCGCTGGTGGCAGTGACAGCGGGAAGCAGAGCCCCGCTGCGACCGCCGCCTCCGACTCCGGCAGTGGCGGGAGCACGGGCCTGTGGATCGGCATCGGCGCGGCCGTCGTGGTTGTGGTGGCGGCAGTGGCCGCGTTCGCCGTGTCCCGGGTCCGGCGCAAAGCCAGGGCGGCCGGCGCCCCGCCGCAGCAGCCTCCGTACGCGTACACGACTGCGCCGCAGCCGTACTACCCGCCGCAGGATCAGGGCTATCCGCAGCAGCAACCTCCGCAGTACCCGGGGCAGTACCCGCCCCCGCCGAGCGGCGGACAGAGCGGACCCCCGGCCGGCGGGGCGTAGCGGGCCGCAGCGTACGGACGGGCCAACAGCTCCCTCGCGGCGCCCTGTCGGCCACGGCCGACTCGCAACCGCGCTCTGTTCCGCGTGGCCGTCCTTGTGGCCGTCCTTCACGGAGCCCCGTCCCAGGCGTCCCCGTCCGGTTCGCTCGCCGCCCCGCGTTGAGCCCATCGCAATGCCCTGTGCCCGGAACCGGCCCTGCGGGAAAGGGCGTTCTTTGTGCACGCCTCCCAAGGTGCGGCGTTTCTTTGCCAAGTCTCAGGCCCCGGGCGGAGCCGCAATGCCCGGATGGTGCGGAAAGCCCGAAAGGCGTTGGCAATTGAGGCCCCCTGGAAGGACAAAGACCCGATAAAATGTCCGTGCGCATGACAGCCGTCGGGCGGTATGGCCGTGCGGCGACACGGGGATGTGGAACGGGGACGGGGGATCGATGTCGTTCGACGAGGAGTGGGCGTCCGCTCGCGGTCAGGCCGCGCAGAACGTCGGTATGAGGCTGAACCACGTGGCGCCTGAGCCCGGTGGGGCGGGCGGGCCGTCGTCCAAAGACCTGCAGGTCAACCAGGATCACCTTGGCGCGCTCGGCAGCGCCGCGTACAGCTTGCACGACACGCTGACCACCGACGGGAAGATCGCGGAAGCCAGCACGCAGACGGCGGCGCAGATGCTGACGGTCAGCAGTTTCGTCACGGGCGGTGCCTTGCAGCAGGTGCACGACACGTGGAAGTCGCAGGTCAACGCCCTGCTCGGGGCGTGCGCGCTCATCTCGAACCATCTCGATTACAGCGCGGCGTCCCATCAGAAGGAAGAGGCGGACATCCAGACGTCGATGCGGGTGTCCACGATCAACTCGTACTTCAAGTAGGGACGGAGCGGCTGTGCTGACGTACAACGACGTTTACCTGGCCCCGCTGGACAAGCTCTCCGCCGCGATGCACGACTGGTCGACCATGGCCACGAAGCTGGACGCGCTTGCCACGACCGCGCATACGACGATGGCGGCGAAGGCGAAGGACGAGTACTGGGTCGGCAGCAATGCGGACATCACCAAGCCCTTCATCGACAAGACCGCGAAGGAGTTCAGCGACGCGGCCAAGGAGGCCAAGGGCATCCACGCCATCATCTCGGAGGCGTACACCGCCTTCAAGAAGGCGAAGGACGACCTCCAGAAGCTCATCGACCATGACGCACCGTCTCAGGGACTGATGATCGGTGCACACGGCAAGGTGGTGGCGCAGTATCCGGTGGAGGAGAACAACGGCGCCCGGCACGACCCGGATTTTTCCGAGATGTACGGGAAGCAGCAGTCACGCATCCAAGCCCTGCAGAAGCGGGTCGACGCCATCGTGGAGACGTGCGACGATGCGGACACCTCCGCCTCCAATGCCCTCAAGGCCGATGTCACGTCGGACGGACATCAGTTCAGCAAGCCCGTGTACAACAGTCTGGACGCAGAAAAAGCACACCGTGCCGTCGCGCTCGCACGCAAGGGTGCTGACCTCACGCACAGTCAATTGCTTCAGTTGAATGAACTCCTCAAGGACAACAGTAAGTCGCGCGAATTCTCCCGAGATTTTTATGATGGCATCGGCGGGCCCAAGAAGGCACTCGTATTTTTCGGCGATCTTTCCACCGATACTTACGACGGCACCACCCAGGACAAGCAACGGCTCAAGGACGTCCAGGCGTTGCAGAAAGACATGGGCCTGACGCTGGCGACTGCGACGAACCCGGCCGGACCGAAGGATCAGTGGCCCAACCGCTGGTCGGAGGAGATGCGCAAGCTGGGGACGCAGAGGATTCCTCTCCAGGCGGGCGACTACAACGGTCCGTATGGCTATCAGTTGCTCGGTGGAATCATGCGGTACGGGAACTATGATCCAAAGTTCCTGAACCCTATTGCCGAACATGTGGTCCAGCTTCACGCCAAGGACCCTTATATGTTCGCCAATTCCAAAAGCGACCTCGGGTATGACAAATTTCCGTTCAACCCGTCGGGCAAGGACGGTGCGGGCTACGATCCGGTGACCAGTATGCTGGAGGCGATGGGGCACAGCCCGGAAGCCGCGCAGCAATTCTTCTCGGAAGATCCGCAGGCTTACAACACGGACGGAACCCTTGAGGGTGGAATCCCTGTTGATGCCGACGGTAAGCAGATAAGCAGTTACCTGGACTACTTCGAGAACAAGGATTATCAGTCCTTCCCTGACATAGTCGGGCACGATCCCGCCGAGGCGGCGAAGTCCGTGAATGATATTCCCGATGCCTTTGGTCATGCTTTGGAATCCGCTACCCTCGGACACGCCTATGATGATCAACACGCCAGTCTTGTGCGGACTGCTGCGGGCTCCGACATCATGGAAAAGGTTGTCCAGACCTATGGAGGAGACGCGGGCCTGCTTAAATCCCAGTCGGCGCTTTCGGACAGTCTCGGTCGTATGGGGGCCAGCTACGTCGATGACTTGAGCTGGGCGCTCGACCAGAACAACGACCCCGGAAGCGTCTTTGCGCCCAAGGACAACTGGGATGCGCATGCGGAATTCGGTGACGAAAACGCGAGAAAATTCCTGAGCTCGCTCGGGCAGCATCCGGATGCCTACGCCACGGTTTCCGATGCCAGTCGCGTTTATACGTCTTCTGTTCTGGAGGCGCAGGTCGGGGACAACGGTGCGATTGATCAAGCGGGCGCCCACGAGGCGGTACGCACCGGAGCCCTGACCCAAGGAATTCTTGACCAGTCACGTGCGGACCAGATCGGTGCCGAGGGCGGCAAGGCCGCGGACGACTACAATTCCGCAATGGAGAAGAAGTCCGGATGGATTGAACTGGGGACAGGCGCTGCTATTGGTGTCGGTGCCGCGTTCCTGCCTATTTCTGCGCCTGCGGCCGGAGTGGCGGCCGTCCTCGTGCCGCTGGCAATGGAGAATGGTCAAGGCGTGGTAGAACAATATGCGGGGCAACTGGTCGGCGACTGGTCGGATGCCTCGACCGATAAATGGAGCGATGATCACGCGGAGCGAATTCATCAAGCGCAGAGCGTGGTTTATACGGCCGGCAGATCGAACGTCCAGGTGCCTCTGCAACTGTTTCAGGCGAATCACGGTCTGGAATTGAAAAGCCCTCTGATGCAGGATCTGATCAGTACCGCCAACGAGGGTTACAACAATGGGAACTCTGAGGAGCGGCAAGAGGGAAACCTTCCGCAGACGGGGTGATTGATGTGATGAGAATGGTGTCGCCCAGAGGTGTTGCGATGGGTTCCGTGGCTGTGTGCCTGTCCCTCCTGACGGTCGCTTGCGGTGGTGGCAGCAAGGACCCCGAACCATCGCAGGCTTCAGGTGTGTCTGCCATCAAACTGTGTGACGGCACCCTCTCTGAGCGAGCGGCGAGTGCCGTGGGGTTTCTGACAGGTCAGAAGACTTATGCGGCACAGGACCCTGATAGTCCGGACAAGGCCGCTGATGCGCTGGCCACGTCTTATGTGCCCGGTACCGCCAGTGCTCCCGACGAGAGCCGGCACGCGTGCTCGATCCAAAAGGCGGGCTCTGTGGGTGAGCCTTATCTTCAGATCAACGTGCAATTTGCGGATGAGGCGGATGCTGATGAAGCCGCCGATACGTCTGCTGGAAACAGGCGTAATCTGGAGGGTCTTCAATATCTGGATCAGGGCAACACTGCCCTTGCCAGCGGCCGATTTGCGGAACTTTATTTTAAATGCGTCAGCCCTGAGCTCAAGTCCAGCTCTGAGACGACTCCCGCCCTGGTAGCAGTCACGCTGGAATCAGGGGCGGGCGTGCGGGCTCTGCATCCGCCGGAGAAAGCGACGGAGGAGGTGCGTGAAGCCAACCTCGCTGTCGTGCACTCCGTTGCCTACCGGATCGCGCGGCACTGGAACTGCGCCGATGAAGCCAAGCTTTCAGCAACCGCCGTTCTCAAGCGTGTTCCCGTATCCGCGTCGTCGTCGGGGTGACGACCGGGAGAGACGACGGTGCGGTTCGGCAGCCTCCGGGGCGCCTTCCCCGCGGAGAACGTGCTCATCGACTGTGGGATGCGGGGCCTCCTCGGCGGGCTTCTTACGACCGGCGCCTGAGGCGAGGAGGCGAGGAGGCGGGACGCCGGCCCCCGGCACCCGGCCCGCGTTGACGTGCCGGCCCGGGTCGTAAGACCAACGAACCACTGCCTTTCGGACCTCGGCCAGGGGTCAACCCGGGCAGTGCCCCTTACTCTGACGGGATGACTACCCCCGAATCGCGCGACGCCGATGTCGCCGCCCCCGAGCTTGCCCTCGTCTCCGACGCGCCGGACGGAGAGTGCCACGAAGGGGAGCAGGGGGAGCAAGGGGAGGAAGGG
>NZ_JAIUKE010000488.1 GCF_020176795.1 Streptomyces sp. 8L | reverse complement strand
CCCCCCGATGGGCCCGCAGTTCCTGCGCGCCCAGGCGTACTGACCCCGGGGGCCTCGGGGACCTCCGGGGCCTCCAGGACCCCTGGTGCACCCGGTGCACCTGGTGCGGCTCGTACGCCCGGCCCGGGGTCCCGCGGCCCGAGCCGGGCCTACGCTCACGCCTTCGTCTTGTAGCCCCGGCCCCACTGGAGGCCCCACCCGTACAGCCGGTCCAGTTCGGCCTGGAAGCCGTAGACGAACTTGACCTCGCGCCGTACCAGCAGATCGCCCTTGACGTTCTCCATCGAGAAGACCGCGCACGACCTCGCCTCGGGCGCGCGCTCGTCCAACTCGATCTCGACGCGCGGTCCGTTGCTCGGATAGAGCGTGATCTTCGCGTGCGTACGGTCGAAGGCGGGCGTCTGGTCGTAGATGTAGGCGAAGAACAGCAGGCGCTTGATCTCGTCGCGGTGGTCGAGGTTGACGAAGATCGTCTCACCGGACGGCGCACCGAACCTGTCGTCGCCGCTCAGCTTGATGTACGGCGCGATGTTGAGGTCCCCGAAGAAGCCGCCCAGCGGCTGGACGACGCCCTTGCTGCCGTTCGACAGCTCGTACAGGCAGCCGAGGTCCAGGTCGACGTTGACCATGCCCTGCGTGTGCGCCTGCACCACGTCGGGCTGGAACAGCTTGAACGGGTGGCGCAGCAGCCCGCTCTGCTTCGAGCGGCCCTCGATGTCCGAAGACCGCATCCGCCACGACAGGTTGACCCGGAGGTTGCCGGTCGCCGCGTCCTGCTTGGAGAGCGACACCGACGGATGGCGCTTGGTCAGTTCGATGGAATTGCTCGCGGCGCTGCCCGAATCGAACTGCGACGCCCTTCCGCCCGGCCGCAGGCCGTCCCAGAAAGACATGCTCACTCCCACCCTCGTGCGTCGGCCTGAGACTGCGGGGCGGTCCCTCGGCCTCGGCCGGAGGGCCGCCCCGCTGGGAAGCGTTCCCTCACTCCCCCGCGCGGCACACCCCGTGTCCTGTCCCCGGCGGGTCACACGGGGTCGCACGGAGTCGCACACCTGTGGCGCACGGGCATATCCGTGCGACAAGGGCAGCGGGCAGGGCGCGGGACCGCGCCCGGGTCAGGCCCGCGCGCCCGCCTGCTCGTGGGAGGCGCCGGAACCGCCGCCGCTGTCACCCCCGCCGTCGCCGCCCCGGGCCTCGATCGCCTTGTTCCTGCGGACGGACGACCAGAACGAGGCCCCGATGAGGACGACGCCGACGAGGCCGGTGACCACTTCGTTGATCTCGTGCTGGATGGTGACGAACAGGATCACGGCCAGCGCGCCGATCGCGTAGTGCGCCCCGTGCTCCAGGTAGACGTAGTCGTCCAGGGTGCCCTGGCGCACCAGGTAGACCGTCAGCGACCGGATGTACAGGGCGCCGATGCCCAGGCCGACCGCCATCCAGAAGATGTGGTTGGTGATCGCGAAGGCGCCGATGACGCCGTCGAACGAGAAGGACGCGTCGAGCACTTCCAGGTATAGGAACATGAAGAACGCGGCCTTGCCCGCCATGCCCACCGCGGAGACCGTGCGGCCCGCGGCCCGCGCCTTCTCCTGCTCCTCCTCCTCGCGTTCCTCCTGCTCCTCAAGACTGTTCTCGAAGTGCCCGGAGAGACCGCCGACGATCAGGTACGTGATGAGGCCGGCCACGCCGGCGAGCAGGACCGTGGAGGACTTGTCCACGCCGTGGCCCGCGCTGGTGTGCGCGTGCGTGGCGAAGGTCAGCGACGTGACGACGAGGACGATCAGCGCGACGCAGACCGACAGCATGTCGACCTTGCCGAGCTTGGCGAGCGGACGCTCGATCCAGGCGAGCCACTTGATGTCGCGGTCCTCCAGGATGAAGTCCAGGAAGATCATCAGCAGGAACATCCCGCCGAAGGCGGCGATGGCCGGGTGCGCGTCCGTGACGAGCGACTCGTACCGGCTGGGGTTGTCGACCGCCAGCCGGACCGCCTCGACGGGGTTCACCTTGGCGGTGATGGCGACGATCAGCACGGGGAAGACCAGGCGCATGCCGAACACGGCGATCAGCACGCCGATGGTGAGGAAGATCTTCTGCCAGAAGTCGTTGAGCTTCTTCAGGACGCCGGCGTTGACGACCGCGTTGTCGAAGGACAGCGAGATCTCCAGGATCGACAGGATCAGGACGACCCCGAAAGCCTCCCACCCCCAGAACACGGCCGAGGCGGCCAGCGCCAGGACCGTGATGACCAATGGCCAGCGAAAGGTTTTCAGGATCACTGCTACCCCATCCGGTGATACGGGTTTTCCCCCGTGCAGAGCACTGCTTTACGCAACATTGACCCCGAAGTCTAGGGCGATGCCCCGCAGGCCCGACGCGTAGCCCTGGCCAACCGCCCGGAACTTCCACTCGCCGCCGTGCCGGTAGAGCTCGCCGAAGATCATCGCCGTCTCCGTGGACGCGTCCTCGGTCAGGTCGTAGCGGGCGAGTTCCTGCCCGTCCGCCTGGTTGACGACGCGGATGAACGCGTTGCTCACCTGCCCGAAGGTCTGGCGACGGTTGTCGGCGTCGTGGATCGAGACCGGGAAGACGATCTTGTCGCACTGCTCGGGCACCTGGGAGAGGTCCACGAGCAGCGACTCGTCGTCGCCCTCGCCCTCACCGGTGAGGTTGTCGCCGGTGTGCTCGACGGAGGCCTCGGGGCTCTTGAGGTTGTTGTAGAAGACGAAGTACTCGTCCCCCATGACCCGGCCCTCGCGGCACATCAGCGCGCTGGCGTCGAGGTCGAAGTCCGCTCCGGTGGTGGAGCGGGCGTCCCAGCCGAGTCCGACGAGTACCTGCGTGAGGTTCGGTGCGGCTTTGGAGAGGGAGACGTTGCCTCCCTTGGCGAGCGTGACGCCCATGGTGTTGTCCTCCCCGAGGGTGGTCCGGTGCGGTACCGAGCGGTGCGACGGGGCGCTGGGGCGCCCCGGAATCAGGTGATGCGGGCTGTGCTGTGAAGGCCGAGCGGTGCGCCTGGCGCCCGTGAGGCGGTCGGCATCGGGTGTGGCGCTGCGGCGGCCGTGGGCGGCGGTCCCGCGCGGGGGCCGCGTCCGCGGCACGACGCGTTTGACGTCCTGCCCACCGGCGTGTCCTTCATGCACTTCACGCCATTTCGCCCGCCGCCGGTTGCGGCGCCCGCCTCCGCGGTGACTGCGGTGACGGCCCCCGGCGGTGGCGGACAGCGCCGTCCGGCGCCGCACGGGTGGGGTGCGGCGCCGGTCGGGCGGCCGTCGTGCCTGGTGAACCGGGCCGTCGTGCCTGGTGGACCCGTCGGCCGGTCCCGCTCCGGTCAGACGTTGACGCCGAAGTCCTGGGCGATGCCGCGCAGGCCCGACGCGTACCCCTGGCCGATGGCGCGGAACTTCCACTCCGCCCCGTTGCGGTACAGCTCGCCGAAGACCATCGCGGTCTCGGTCGAGGCGTCCTCGGTGAGGTCGTAGCGCGCCAGCTCGTTGTTGTCCGCCTGGTTCACGACGCGGATGAACGCGTTGCGCACCTGGCCGAACGACTGCTGACGGGTCTCCGCGTCGTAGATGGAGACGGGGAAGACGATCTTCTCGACGTCGGCGGGGACCGTGGAGAGGTTGACCTTGATCACCTCGTCGTCGCCCTCGCCCTCGCCGGTGAGGTTGTCGCCGGTGTGCTCGACGGACCCTTCGGGGCTCCTCAGGTTGTTGAAGAACACGAAGTTCGCGTCCTGCGCGACCTTGCCCTCGGCGTTCGTCAGCAGGGCGCTGGCGTCGAGGTCGAAGTCCTGCCCGGTCGTCGTGCGGACGTCCCAGCCCAGACCCACGGTCACCGCGGTCAGGTTGGGCGCGGCCTTGGTCAGCGAGACGTTTCCGCCCTTGCTGAGGCTGACTCCCATGAGTCCTCCCATTGGTTGTCGGGGCCGGCGGCCGTGGTCGGCGGCGGTTGCCGCGGGCCTCACGCCCCCTGGTGCGTTGCCATTCGGATCAACGTCTGGATACTAGTGACCGGTTCCCGTCACCCGCGCGTTTTCCCCGGCCGACGGCGCGGGCCCCGACACGTTCCGCGGGCGCGGGACAGCGCGGCGGGACGGTGCGTGTACGCGCTGTGCACCGAAGCGGTACCGGCTGTGTACCGAAGCAGTACGGGTTGTGCGCCGAAGGGGACGAGACGGCGCCGGAGGGGTCCGAGTCGGCGCCGGGGCCCGGCCCGGAGGCGGCCGGGGCGGCCCCTCAGAGCTCCGCCAGCGCCTTCAGGTAGGCGTCGGTGTCCCTGGCCTCGTGGACCGGGTTCACCACGCTCCAGCGCACCACGCCCGCCGTGTCGATGACGAACGTGCCGCGGACCGCGCGGCCGCGCTCCTCGTCGAGAACGCCGTAGGCGCGCGCGGCCCCGCCGTGCGGCCAGAAGTCGGCCAGCAGCGGGAACTCGATTCCCTCGCTCTCGGCGAAGGCGCGCTGGGCGTAGACCGAGTCGGCCGAGCAGCCGAGGAGCTGGGCGCCCCGCTCGGCGAAGGCGTCCGCACGGTCGCGGAGCTCCTGGAGCTCGCCCGTGCAGGTACCGCTGAAGGCGTGCGGATAGAAGACCAGGACCACGGGCCGCCCGTCGGGTCCCCGGAAGTCGGAGAGCCGCACGGTCCTGCCGTGCTGGTCCTGGAGCGTGAAGTCGGGCGCTGTGGCGCCGACCGCGACGGCCATGGGGCATGTCCTTTCCCGGGGAGCCGGCCTTTCCCGGGTGCGGCCTCCGCCGGCCTGCCGCCCGGGCACCCACCAGCCTACGCACGGATCGCGGTACCCGCCCGAACGGGTGATCCCCCGCCGTGTCCGTCGACGGCGGGGGCCCGCCCGGCCCCCCCCCCGCCCCCCCCCCCCGGGCGCGCCGGGGGGGGGGGGCCGGGTCACCGGCTCAGCGCTTGGACTTCGCCGCCTTGGGCGTCACGAGCCGGCTGCCGGTCCAGTCCTTGCCCGCGTTGACGCTCTTGGTCTGCGACAGGCCGGCGGTCTGGGACGCCTCGTTGATGTCGCTCGGCTCGACGTAGCCGTCGCGGCCGGTCTTGGGCGTCAACAGCCAGATCACGCCGCCGTCCTCGACCAGACCGATGGCGTCAACCAGCGCGTCCGTAAGGTCGCCGTCCTCGTCCCGGAACCAGAGGAGGACGGCGTCGGCAACGTCGTCGTAGTCCTCGTCGACGAGGTCCTGGCCGGTGACGGCCTCAATGGACTCACGGAGCTCCGGCTCGACGTCTTCGTCGTAGCCGATCTCCTGGACCACCTGTCCGGGCTCGAACCCCAGACGAGCCGCCTGGTTGGTCCGCTCCTCCGCGTGGTCCGCGGTCGCGCTCACGGATTGCCTCCTGATCATGTTTCGGTGACTGCTTCGGCTTCGCGCGCACGCGAAGCATTGGCCGTAGTCCACACGGGCGCGACGGATCGCGCAAGTACCCGGCGGCCGAGACCGCCGAAACGGTGACGTTCCGGGCCTCTCCCCCGCGTTTCCGGGCGATCGGGCGGCGACCCTCTGTAACGGCCGGAACTTCTTTTCTCCATGTTTGCCATGGTATGCCGTCGGGCTACGCCATTCGGGTAGGAACCGCCGGAGTCGGCACCCGCCCGGGCGTGGCTCGGCCCGCCGCCACCGGTTACCTCCCGGTAGAGGTGACGTCCGCGTACGGAGCGGTACACGATGGGTTGCGACGTACGAACCCCAGACAGATGCGACGTACAACACCCCATACAGATCAGATAGACCAGACAGACCAGACAGAGACGCACGAGCCCCCAGACAGAACAGACAGCGAGGGAAAAGCGTGGCTTCCGGATCAGATCGCACCCCGATCATCATTGGCGGCCTTCCCAGTCAGGTCCCGGACTTCGACCCCGAAGAGACCCAGGAGTGGCTCGACTCGCTCGACGCCGCCGTGGACGAGCGCGGCCGCGAGCGCGCCCGGTACCTGATGCTCCGGCTGAACGAGCGCGCGCGGGAGAAGCGTGTCGCCGTACCGGAGATGCGCAGCACGGACTACGTCAACACCATCGCCACCAAGGACGAGCCGTTCTTCCCCGGCAACGAGGAGATCGAGCGGAAGGTCCTGAACGCGACGCGCTGGAACGCGGCGGTGATGGTGTCGCGGGCGCAGCGCCCCGGCATCGGGGTGGGCGGGCACATCGCCACCTTCGCGTCGTCGGCGTCGCTCTACGACGTGGGCTTCAACCACTTCTTCCGCGGCAAGGACGACGGGGGCGGCGACCAGATCTTCTTCCAGGGCCACGCCTCGCCCGGCATCTACGCGCGGGCCTTCCTGCTCGACCGGCTCAGCGAGGCGCAGCTCGACGGCTTCCGCCAGGAGAAGTCCAAGGCGCCCCACGGCCTTTCGAGCTATCCGCACCCCCGGCTGATGCCGGACTTCTGGGAGTTCCCCACGGTGTCGATGGGCCTCGGCCCGCTCGGCGCGATCTACCAGGCGCGGATGAACCGCTACATGCGGGCGCGCGGGATCGCCGACACATCGGACTCGCACGTGTGGGCCTACCTCGGCGACGGCGAGATGGACGAGGTCGAGTCGCTCGGCCAGCTGACCATCGCGGCCCGCGAGCACCTGGACAACCTGACGTTCGTCGTCAACTGCAACCTCCAGCGCCTCGACGGCCCCGTGCGCGGCAACGGCAAGATCATCCAGGAGCTGGAGTCGGTGTTCCGCGGCGCCGGCTGGAACGTGATCAAGCTGGTGTGGGACAGGACCTGGGACCCGCTGCTCGCGCAGGACCGCGACGGTGTCCTCGTCAACCGGCTGAACACCACGCCGGACGGCGACTTCCAGACGTACGCGACGGAGACCGGCGGGTACATCCGCGACCGCTTCTTCGGCGACGACCACCGGCTGCGCGCCATGGTCGAGAACATGACCGACGAGCAGATCCAGCACCTCGGGCGCGGCGGCCACGACCACCGCAAGGTGTACGCGGCGTACGCGGCGGCCAAGGCGCACCGCGGGCAGCCGACGGTGATCCTCGCGCAGACCGTCAAGGGGTGGACGCTCGGCCCGAACTTCGAGGGCCGCAACGCCACGCACCAGATGAAGAAGCTGACGGTCGACGACCTGAAGGGGTTCCGGGACCGGCTCCACCTGCCCATCCCCGACAGGGAGTTGGAGGACGGGCAGCCGCCGTACTACCACCCGGGCCGCGACTCGGAGGAGATCCAGTACATGCACGACCGCCGCCAGTCGCTGGGCGGCTACGTGCCGTCGCGGGTGGTGCGGGCGAAGCCGCTGACACTGCCGGGCGAGAAGGCGTACGCCACGGTCAGGAAGGGGTCGGGGAACCAGTCGATCGCGACGACGATGGCGTTCGTCCGGCTGCTCAAGGACCTGATGCGGGACAAGGAGATCGGCAGGCGCTTCGTGCTCATCGCGCCGGACGAGTACCGCACGTTCGGCATGGACTCGTTCTTCCCGAGCGCCAAGATCTACAACCCGCTGGGGCAGCAGTACGAGTCGGTGGACCGCGAACTCCTGTTGTCCTACAAGGAGTCGGAGACCGGCCAGCTGCTGCACGACGGCATCACGGAGGCCGGCTGCACGGCGTCGGCGATCGCCGCCGGCTCGGCGTACGCGACACACGGCGAGCCGCTGATCCCGGTGTACGTCTTCTACTCGATGTTCGGATTCCAGCGCACCGGCGACCAGTTCTGGCAGATGGCCGACCAGATGGCGCGCGGCTTCGTCCTGGGTGCGACGGCGGGGCGCACGACCCTGACCGGCGAGGGGCTCCAGCACGCCGACGGCCACTCCCACCTGCTGGCGTCGACGAACCCGGCCTGCGTCGCCTACGACCCCGCCTACGGGTTCGAGATCGCCCACATCGTGCGGGACGGCCTGCGCCGGATGTACGGGGAGCCCGCCGCGGGCGAGGACCCGAACGTCTTCTACTACCTGACCGTCTACAACGAGCCGATCCAGCACCCGGCGGAGCCGGAGGACGTCGACGTCGAGGGCATCCTCAAGGGCATCCACCGCCTCCGCGCCGGCGACAAGGGCGAGATCCCCGCGCAGATCATGGCGTCGGGCGTGGCGCTGCCGTGGGCGGAGCAGGCGCAGCGGATTCTCGCGGACGAGTGGAACGTACGGGCCGACGTCTGGTCCGCGACGTCCTGGACCCAGCTGCGGCGCGAGGCGGTGGAGACGGAGGAGTACAACCTGCTGCATCCGGAGGAGGAGCAGCGCACACCGTATGTGACGCGCAAACTCAGCGGCTCCCAGGGCCCGTTCGTGGCCGTGTCGGACTGGATGCGGGCGGTGCCCGACCAGATCGCGCGCTGGGTGCCGGGCCCGTACCAGTCGCTGGGTGCGGACGGCTTCGGCTT
This sequence comes from Streptomyces sp. 8L, assembly GCF_020176795.1. Classification (GTDB taxonomy): domain Bacteria; phylum Actinomycetota; class Actinomycetes; order Streptomycetales; family Streptomycetaceae; genus Streptomyces. The sequence goes on along the minus strand of NZ_JAIUKE010000488.1, from coordinate 253 downwards.
CGCGGACACCCGTGGCGCCGCCCGGCGCTTCTTCCACATCGACGCGCAGTCGATCGTGCTCGCGGTCCTGACCGAGCTGGCGAAGGAGGGCAGGGTCGACCGTTCCGCGCTCAAGCAGGCCCTGGACCGCTACCAGTTGCAGGACGTGGCGGCGGCCCACCCGGGCACGGCGGGCGGCGACGCGTAGGGCTCTCGGCGGGGGGGCGGGGGCGGGGCGGGGGCGGGGGGGCGCCGGCCCCGCCCTGGGGCGCAC
>NZ_JAIUKE010000487.1 GCF_020176795.1 Streptomyces sp. 8L | reverse complement strand
GGGGAAGGGGACGGGGCGGGCCGGCCCCGGCCGCGGCCCCCGGCCACCGGGGCACGCGCGCGGTCGCGCTCGAAGGGCGCGGGACTCCGCTGCACGGGTAGTGCGGGACCGGGCTGGACGCCGGGGACCGTGAGGTCAGGCCGGGCGGCGACAGACCGCGGACATGCAGCGGCAGAGATCGACATGCAGGCGCGACACGAGCGACAGGAGCGGGATGCTCATGTCATGTTCGGCGTGCACAGATCTGGTCATGAGCGACAGTTAACACGGCGACTTTGGGTTGCTCAAAGCCATTCTTTGAGCCAAATTGGCAGCGCACATGACAACGCCCCCGCTTCCCCACGGCAGTTGGGGAAACGGGGGCGCAAGATGTTGTGAGCGGGATCACGCGGCGCCGCCCGGCGTGTCCACGTGCCGGACAGGGGCGCGGCACGCTCAGGTGCCGGACACGGGCGCACAACGCTCAAGTGCCGGACGACGCCGGACGCGGCCAGCGGCGTCCCGCTTGAGAACGGCGCGGCGAGCGCGTCCTACTCGACGTCCTCCTGGGCGCGGTTCGCCTCCAGCTTGGCGCGCGCCCGCTCCACCCGGCCCGACACCTTCATCGACATCTCGTCGCGCTGCTTGCGCAGCACCACGTAGCTGATCGGGGCGGACACGATGAGGGCGAGCAGCAGCACCCAGATGATGTTCGAGTCGCCGAGACCACGGGGCACCACGCCGAACCGGGCAAGGGCCGCGACCACGACCAAGCACCCGACGAAGATGGCGATACGCGCCATGGTGTAGCGGACGGTGACTCCTGGCTGCCGGATCACTGCGGGCCTTCTCTCTTCCGGGCTAGTGCCTTCCAGTGAAGCACGACGGTCTCAGGCGGCACTCAGCGGGAGCAGCATGATGACGTCGTCGCGGTCGTCGCCGGGACCGACGCGGATCGCGCCGGGCACCCGGCCCACCTCCTTGTAGCCGCAGGCCGCGTAGAACCGGTCGGCGCCGGTGCCGCCCCGGCAGGTCAGCCGGATCGCCTCGATGCCCTCGAAGCCGCGGGCCGCCTCCGCCGCCGCGGCCATCAGCTGCCGTCCGTACCCCTTGCCCTGGTGCCTCGGGTGCACCATCACCGTGTACAGCCAGAGCCAGTGGCGCATCAGCCGGTGGGTGTTGAGGGTGAGGAACGCGGTCGCGGCGACCGCGCCCGCCTCATCGTGGCCCACCAGCAGGCGCGTACGGCCCTCCGCCATCGCGGCGAGGTGCTTGAGCAGTTCGGGCCGGACGTCCTCGGGCGTCACCGGCGGTACGAACCCGACGGCGCCGCCCGCGTTGGACACGTCGGCCCACAGCGCGAGCAGGCCGTCACGCAGCGCGGGACCGCCCTTTTCGCTGTCGAACGACGGGTCCAGGGTGAACGTGAGCGTCATGATCGGTACGTCCTCACACCCGCATCGGCTGCGGCGACTCGCGGCGCCCTGCGTCGGGGCCCGGGTACTCGCGCACCGTCTCGTAGCGCGTGTTGCGCTCGATGGGGCGGAAGCCCGCGTCGCGGATCAGGTCGAGCAGGTCCTCGCGGGACATCTTGTTCGGCGTGCCGTAGTTGTCCGCGTCGTGCGTGATCTTGTACTCGACGACCGAGCCGTCCATGTCGTCCGCGCCGTGCTGGAGCGCGAGCTGCGTGGTCTGGAGGCCGTGCATGACCCAGAACACCTTCACGTGCGGCACATTGTCGAACAGCAGCCGGGAGACGGCGAAGGTCTTCAGGGCCTCGGCGCCGGTCGCCATCGTCGTGCGCGCCTGGAGGCGGTTGCGTACCTTGCCGTCCTTCATGTCCACGAAGTCGTGCTGGTAGCGCAGCGGGATGAAGACCTGGAAGCCGCCCGTCTCGTCCTGGAGTTCGCGCAGCCGCAGCACGTGGTCCACCCGGTGCCTGGGCTCCTCGATGTGCCCGTACAGCATGGTGGACGGGGTCTTGAGGCCCTTCTCGTGCGCGAGGCGGTGAATCCGGGACCAGTCCTCCCAGTGGGTGCGGTGGTCCACGATGTGCTGCCGGATCTCCCAGTCGAAGATCTCGGCGCCGCCGCCGGTGAGCGATTCGAGGCCGGCCTCGATCAGCTCGTCCAGGATGTCGGAGGCCGACATGCCGGAGATCGTCTCGAAGTGGTGGATCTCGGTCGCGGTGAACGCCTTCAGGGAGACCTGCGGGAGGGCCTCCTTCAGCGCCTTCAGGGAGCGCGGGTAGTAGCGCCACGGCAGCGAGGGGTGCAGGCCGTTGACGATGTGCAGCTCTGTGAGGTTCTCGCCCTCCATCGCCTTCGCGAGGCGGACGGCCTCCTCGATGCGCATCGTGTACGCGTCCTTCTCGCCCGGCTTGCGCTGGAACGAGCAGTACGCGCACGACGCGGTGCACACGTTCGTCATGTTCAGGTGGCGGTTGACGTTGAAGTACACCGCGTCGCCCGCCTTGCGCGTGCGCACCTCGTGGGCGAGGCCGCCGAGCCAGGCCAGGTCGTCCGACTCGTACAGCGCGACGCCGTCCGCACGGGACAGCCGCTCGCCGTCGCGGACCTTCTGCTCCAGCTCACGCTTGAGCCCCGCGTCCATATAGCCGCCTCCCTTGTGGCTGGTGATCGGCCCGTTCATGAGCCTTTTCGAGGTTACGCCCCCGTACCGACAATCCCGCCGACACCCCGGTCGGGGGGGGGGGGGGGGCGCCGGGGCCCCCCCCCCGCGCCCGGGCGCCCCCCCCCCCCCCCCCCGCGGCCCCGCCCCCCGCCCCGGGGCGGCGGCGCCCCCCCCCGCCCCCCCCCCCCACCACCCCCCCCCCCCCCCCCCCCCCCCCCCCCCCCCCCCCGGGGCCGGGCCCCCCCCCCCCCCCCCGGCACCCGGTCCGGGCGCGCGGACGCCGCGCACTCCGCGGGGAGTTCGCCGGCTCACTCCGTGGGGAGTTCGCCGACCCTGTTCTCCCACTTGGTGGACAGCACCACCGTCGTGCGGGTGCGGGAGACGCCCTTCGTGCCGCTCAGGCGGCGGATGGTGCGCTCCAGGCTGTCCACGTTCTCGCCGCGGACCTTGAGCATGAACGAGTCGTCGCCCGCGATGAACCAGCAGTCCTCGATCTCGCCGAGGTCGCGCAGGCGGCGGGCCACATCCTCGTGGTCGGCGGCGTCGGACAGCGAGATGCCGATGAGCGCGACCACGCCGAGGCCGAGCGAGGCGGAGTCCACGGTGGCGCGGTAGCCGGTGATGACCCCGGCGGACTCCAGGCGGTTGATCCGGTCGGTGACGCTGGGGCCCGAGAGGCCGACGAGCCTGCCGAGTTCGGCGTACGAGGCCCTGCCGTTCTCCCGGAGCGCCTGGATGAGCTGCCTGTCCACGCCGTCCATATGCCTGATGCCTTCCATCATTCAGCGATTCAGCAAGAGTACAAGGCAGAGCGAAGGCCGAAGGGCCGGGCGCCCTACGATCCCGACCCCGTCGGCCCCGATCCGGGAGGCTCCGAGCCCGTCGGCCCCGATCCGGGAAGCCCCGATCCCGGGGGCCGCGGCCCTGGGGGCTTCTGCCCGGGAGCCCGGGGGGCCGACGTGCCCGGGGACTCCGGGGCCTCAGGGGCGGCATCCCGCCGCGCCCGCGACGCGCCGCCGATGGCGCCGTCCCAGCGCCGGTAGAGGGCATGCCCGACTCCGACCCGGTCGAGCGCACGCCCCGCGACGAAGTCCACCAGGTCCTGGATGTGGGTCGCGCCCGCGTAGAAGGCGGGCGACACGGGCAGGACGACGGCCCCGAGATCGTCCAGGGCGACGAGGTGGCGCAGGGTCTGCCCGGTGAGCGGTGTCTCGCGCACGGCGACGACGAGCGGCCTGCGCTCCTTCAGCGTCACACTCGCCGCCCGCTGGAGCAGGTCCTTCGACAGGCCGAGCGCCACACCCGCGACGGTGGCCGTGGAGGCGGGCATGATCAGCATGCCCTTGGCCGGGTACGAGCCGGACGAGGGACCCGCGGCGAGGTCGCCCGCCGCCCAGTGCCGTACGCCGGACAGGTCGGGCGGGGGAAAGGCGGCGGGGTCTCCGTCGGCGCCCCGCGCGAGCCAGGCCGCGAGGTCCTCGCGCCAGTGCGCGTCACGGAACGCGATACCGGTCTCGTCGAGGAGGGTGAGGCGGGAGGCGCGGCTGACGACCAGGTCCACGCTCTCCCCCGCCGCGAGCAGACCGCGCAGCAGCGCCGCCGCGTACGGCGTCCCGGACGCGCCGGACACCCCGACGAGCCAGGGCCTGCGGGGTTCGGGGGCGTGCCGGCCCGACGCTCCCTCGGATGTGCTCACGGGGCTGAGCCTATCCGGCGGCGTCCGGGAGGAACCCGGGGCGGGGTGCCGGACGTTTCCAGCACGTCAGGCTCGGGAGCAGGGGGCTGCGATGGCGTACGGGACGGATTCCACCAAGAGGCCGGGCGGGACCTCCGCCGCGGACAGGGCGGCGCGGGCCGCGAACGGCGGCATCGGGCGGGTCAAGGCCGCGGGCGCGGTCATGGCCGGCTGGGTGGTGCTGCTGTGGGTGCTGCTCGGCGTGGACGAGGCCACCGGCGACTCGCTGAACACGCTGGGCATCACGCCCCGCAAGCCCGGCGAGCTGCTGGACATCATCCCGGCGGCGTTCCTGCACGGCGGGGTGGCGCACCTCGCGTCCAACACGTTCCCGCTGCTCGCGCTGGGGTTCCTGGTGGCGCTCGGCGGCATCCGCCGGTTCCTCGGCATCGTCCTGACGGTGACGGTCGTCAGCGGCCTGGGCGTCTGGCTGACCGCCCCGAGCAACTCGGTCACGATCGGCGCGTCCGGCGTGATCTTCGGCCTGCTGGCGTTCCTGGTGATCACCGGGTTCGTCAACCGTCGCGTGTGGGACGTCGTCCTGGGCCTGGTGGTCCTCGCCGTCTACGGCTCGATCCTGCTGGGCGCGCTCCCCGGCAACTCCGGCATCAGCTGGCAGGCGCACGCCTTCGGCCTGGTGGGCGGCGTCCTCGCGGCCTTCCTCTTCCGCCGCGAACGCGGCCCGCGCCCGGGTGCGCTGCCGCCGGGGGTGTAGGGCCGGCCCGGACGGGGTACGCCCCGGGTCCGCGTGGCCGTCAACCGTCGAACCGGACAACGTCGGTAACGCGGAACTCGCGCATCCCCGGGTAGCGGCTGTAGCTGATCAGCACGGGCGTGCCTGGTACGAGGACGCCGTAACGGCCGTCACTGAGGAGATCACCGGCCATCGGACGTCCGTCGTCAGCCGCCTTGCCGGCCTCGACGGCCCATCCCGCCAGGAAGGCCACCACATGGTCGTGCGTATCGGGATGCCCGGTCGCCCGGATGGCCTCCCAGCACGGACGCGGCTTCCTCTTCGCAGTAGACCGTCCAGCCCCGCTCGAAGCCGTCACTCACCCTGCCCGCCGGCGGGGTCGGGCAGCGGGACCAGGTTGCGTCCCGCGTCGGCGTTGGCCAGCCTCCGGGCACGGCCCGGGACGGCGTCGAACATGGCCTCCATCCACCATTTCCGCAGGACCGCGTTGATGGGGGCGCCGGCCTCCGCCGCCAGCAGTTCCGCGTAGAAAGCGAGCCGCTTCTCCGCCGGCAGGGCGTCTCCGATGGCCCGGCCCGTCTGCGGGATCGGGACGCGCCTACCGGGAGCTGGATGTTCGGGCTGCGCTGACACTGTGTACTCCTCCCCCTTCGTGGACGGCACGATCGCGCCGTCGCTCCCCACTCGCACGGGAATCCTGCACCGCCCCTAGCCCCAGGGGCATCGATGGTCACCGGATTCGTCATTGGCCACCCGGACGAGTCAACCGCCCGACGTCGACCAGGCCTGGAGCGGCCCGCCTCAGCGGGCGGAGGGGTCCCGGGGCAGCCCGTCCGTGGCGATGGTCAGGGCGCCGAGCCCGGTGTCGAGCGTGATGTCCTTGCCGTACGGGACGGTGTCCCGGCCCTGGTATCCGCCGGCGGCCGGGTGCCACAGCGTCAGGCAGTGCGCCTGGTAGGGGTCGAAGACCAGGTAGTTGGCGATGCCGCGCGCGGCGTACAGGTCCGGCTTGATCTCGTAGTCCCGCCGTACGCTGCCGGGCGACACGACCTCCACGACGAGTTCGATGAGGTCGGGGTCGTAGGCGCTGCGGTTCTCCGCCGCCTCGGCGGCCGGGATCACGGCCAGGTCCGGGCACAGCTCGGTCTCGTCGTCGAAGACGAAGGCGACGTCCGAGGTGAATCCCGTCGAGTGCATGCGCTCGCGACGCCCTCAGCCCCGCAGCCCCTTGACGATCAGGTCCAGCAGCGCGAAGACGAAGAGTGCGATGCCGATGAAGCCGTTGACCTGGAAGAACGCCCGGTTCAGGCGGGACAGGTCGTGCGGGCGGACGATCGTGTGCTCGTAGACGAACGCCGCCGCGACGATCCCGAGGCCGACCCAGTACAGCGGGCCCGCGCCGATGGCGAGGCCGTACCAGACCAGCAGGCCCGTGGTGACGAGGTGCGCGGCGCGTGCGCCGTGCAGAGCGGCCGGGATGCCGAAGCGCGCGGGCACGGACTTGACGCCGTGCGCGCGGTCGGCGCGCACGTCCTGGCAGGCGAAGATCAGGTCGAAGCCGCCGATCCACACGCCCACCGCGAGGCCCAGGATCACCGCGTCCCACGACCAGGTCCCGGTGACCGCGATCCACGCGCCGATCGGGCCGATGGCCTGCGCGACGCCGAGGATGGCGTGCGGGAAGGACGTGAAGCGCTTGCCGTACGGGTAGAGCACCATCGGCACGGCCGCGGGCAGCGCGAGCGCCAGGCAGAGCGGGTTGAGCAGCGCGGCGGCGGCCAGGAAGACCAGCAGGGCGATGATCGCACCGGTCCACGCGGAGCGCACCGACACCGCGCCCGTCACCAGTTCGCGCGTGGCGGTGCGCGGGTTCCGCGCGTCGATCTCCCGGTCGATGATGCGGTTGCACGCCATCGCGAACGTCCGCATGCCGACCATCGCGACCGTCACCAGCAGCAGCTTCCACCAGTGGACGCTGTCGTCCAGGCGCTCCATCGCGGTCAGCGCGGCGATGTACGCGAACGGCAGCGCGAACACCGAGTGCTCGATCATCACGAGCCGCAGGAAGGCCCGGACCTTGCCGCCGTGCGGGATCGGTTCGGGGCTCCCGATGGCCCCGTCCGCCGTCGTACTCACAGGCCGTACTCCTTCCACCGACGGTCGACCAGTGTCGCCGTCTCCGGGTCCGGTACGACCATATGCGGCCAGCCGCCGTCGCGGGTGTACCCCTCCTCGGGCAGCTTCCTCGTCGCGTCGATACCGGCCTTGCCGCCCCAGAACTGCTGGTAGGAGGCGTGGTCCAGGTGGTCGACCGGGCCTTCGGCGACGGTCAGGTCGCGCGCGTAGTCGGTGTTGCCGAGCGCGCGCCACGCCACCTCGTGCAGGTCGTGCACGTCGCAGTCGGCGTCCACGACGACGATCAGCTTCGTCAGCGACATCATGTGGGCGCCCCAGACCGCGTGCATGACCTTCTGCGCGTGCTTGGGGTACTTCTTGTCGATCGAGACGATCGCGCAGTTGTGGAAGCCGCCGGCCTCAGGCAGGTGGTAGTCCACGATGTCCGGCACGATGATCTTCAGCAGCGGCAGGAAGAACCGCTCCGTGGCCCGCCCGAACGGGCCGTCCTCGGTGGGCGGCCGGCCCACCACGATCGACTGGAGCAGGGGCCGCCTGCGCATCGTCACGCAGTCGACGGTCAGCGCGGGGAAGTCCTCCTGCGGCGTGTAGAAGCCGGTGTGGTCGCCGAACGGGCCCTCGGGGAGGGTCTTGCCGGGTTCCAGCCAGCCTTCGAGGACGACCTCGGCGGCGGCCGGCACCTGGAGCGGGACCGTCTTGCAGTCCACCATCTCGATGCGGCGCCCCTGCACGAACCCCGCGAACAGGTACTCGTCGATGTCGCCGGGCAGCGGCGCCGTCGAGGCGTACGTCACGGCGGGCGGGCAGCCGAACGCGATCGCGACCGGCAGCCGCTCGCCGCGCCGCGCGGCCACCGCGTAGTGGTTGCGGCTGTCCTTGTGGATCTGCCAGTGCATGCCGATGGTGCGGCGGTCGTGCCGCTGGAGGCGGTAGAGGCCGAGGTTGCGCACGCCGGACTCGGGGTCCTTGGTGTGCGTGAGGCCCAGGTTGAAGAAGGAGCCGCCGTCCTCGGGCCAGGTGAACAGCGCGGGCAGTTCGTCCAGGTCGACGTCGTCCCCGGTCTTCACGACCTCCTGGACCGGGGCCTCCTTCACCTTCTTCGGCGGTACGTGGACCATCGTGCCGAGCTTGCCGAAGGCGTCGCGCACGCCGACGAAGCCGTGCGGCAGCTCCGGCTTCAGCAGGCCGCCGATCTTCTCGCCGATCTCCCCGTACGAGGCGAGGCCGAGCGCCTTCAGCAGGCGGCGGTCGGTGCCGTACACGTTCATGGCGAGCGGCATCGAGGAGCCGCGCACGTTCTCGAAGAGGAGCGCGGGGCCGCCGGCCTTGTTGACGCGGTCGGTGATCTCCCCGACCTCCAGGTACGGATCGACCTCGGCCTTCACGCGCTTGAGGTCGCCCTCGCGCTCCAGGGCCCGAAGCAGCGAGCGAAGATCGTCGTAAGCCATGCCCACCAGTATCGGCCACCGCCCCGGTGGCGGCCCGATGGCGGCGGGTCCGGGGTACGGCTGCCCGGTGGCGGCGCGACGGCGGCGGGCCAAGGG
>NZ_JAIUKE010000486.1 GCF_020176795.1 Streptomyces sp. 8L | reverse complement strand
CCCGCCCCCCCCGCCGGCCGCGCCCCCCCCCGGCGCGGGGGCGGGGGGGGCGGGGGCCCCCCCCCCCGCCGGGGGGGGGGCCGGGGGGCCCCCCCCCCCCGGCCCCGCGTTTCCCGCCGGAGCTGGGGCGGCACCGCGGCAGGACGGCGGCGAGGCGGCGGCAAGCGGCTGATACCCGGGTGACCATGTGTTTCCGGGCGCTACGCTCTGTGTCCGCGAGGCTTTCTCTTTTGTTAAGCTTTTGGATCTGACGCGTGAGGGGTGTAGCCGAGTGGTGACCCTCGCAGGAGTGATGTGCGCCTCCCTGTGGACATTCCGCGATCCCGGGCTGTGGAGATTGCGTGGAAAGTACAGGGCTTTGGCGTGTCTCGCATGAGAACAGTATGAAAAATGGAACACCGGCTACCGCTCCGGCGTGCCGGGTCCGCGTGGTTTTCCCAGATGGCTGATGGTTTACAGCGGCTGTACCGGGGGTGTCTCTCACCTTTCCGGCGCCTTGCGTGGCGGTCACGCAGAGTGCAACCATCACGCTGCCCCCATCGTCTTAGGTAGGTTGCTCTGTGTCTGTGCCGCGTGATGCCCATACTCCGACCACGGCAGTCGTGCTTGCCGGTGGCACCGGCCAGCGGGTGGGCCTGTCGATTCCGAAACAGCTTCTGAAGATCGCGGGCAAGGCTGTTATCGAGCACACCCTCGCGATCTTCGAGCAGTCGGAGAGCGTCGACGACATCATCGTGCTGATGGCGCCCGGGTTCGTGCCGGACGTGGAGAAGATCGTCGCCAAGGCCGGCTTCACGAAGGTCAGCAAGGTCATCGAGGGTGGCGGGACGCGCAACGAGACGACCGAGCGCGCCATCGAGGTGCTCGGCGAGGGGCTCGCGGAGGGCGAGGACCGCAATCTGCTCTTCCACGACGCGGTGCGCCCGCTGCTGTCGCAGCACGTGATCACCCACTGCGTCGAGGCGCTCCAGCGCTACCAGGCCGTGGACGTCGCCATCCCCTCCGCCGACACGATCATCGTGACGCGCACCCACGGGGAGGACGGCGAGTTCATCACGGACATCCCGGACCGTTCCCGGCTGCGCCGCGGGCAGACCCCGCAGGCCTTCAAGCTCTCCACGATCCGCAGGGCGTACGAGGCCGCCGCGAAGGACCCCAACTTCCAGGCGACGGACGACTGTTCCGTCGTGCTGAAGTACCTGCCCGACGTTCCGGTGCACGTCGTCGCGGGCGACGAGTACAACATGAAGGTCACGCAGCCCGTCGACGTCTTCATCGCCGACAAGCTGTTCCAGCTGGCCTCCACCGCGGCGCCCGCGCAGGCCGACGAGGCCGCGTACCGCGATCTGCTCTCCGGCAAGACGATGGTCGTCTTCGGCGGCTCCTACGGCATCGGCGCGGACATCGCGCAGATGGCCGAGGGGTACGGCGCCACGGTGTACGCGCTCGGCCGCTCCACCACGGGTACGCACGTGGAGAAGCCGGAGGAGGTGGACGAGGCGCTGTCGAAGGCGTACGCCGACACCGGCCGCATCGACTACGTCGTCAACACCGCGGGTGTGCTGCGCATCGGCAAGCTCGCCGAGACCGACACCGCCACCATCCAGGAAGCGCTCAACGTCAACTACCTGGCGCCGGTCCAGATCGCCCGCGCCTCGTACAAGTACCTGGTGGAGAGCAAGGGCCAGCTCCTGCTGTACACGTCCAGCAGCTACACGCGGGGACGCGCCGAGTACAGCCTGTACTCGTCGACGAAGGCCGCCATGGTCAACCTCACCCAGGCGCTCGCCGACGAGTGGGCCGGCGAGGGCATCCGGGTGAACTGCGTGAACCCGGAGCGCACGGCGACGCCGATGCGCACCAAGGCGTTCGGTGAGGAACCCGCGGGCAGCCTGCTGTCCTCGGAGGCCGTGGCCCGTACGTCGCTCGACGTGCTGCTGTCGGAGCTGACCGGGCACGTCATCGACGTACGCCAGCAGGACCCGACGGCCGGGGCGTCGTCGGCCTCCGGGTTCGAGCAGGCGCTGGCCGCCGTGCTGGACCGGCATGGCGATGTGTAATAATCATTGACAAGTTGCACTAATCGGGCCTCTCGGTCAATCGCTCGGCTGCGCCGGCGAATGGACCCGGAGGCCCGACTGCGTGAAGTTCCACTTCACTTTTCCGATACATCGTGAAATAACCGGCAACCCTCTGGAGCAGGTTCTCCGTGATTTCGACCGCCATTCGACTGGCCCGTGTGGGCAGCGGGTCCGAGCTGGCCGCGGCAGTCCTCATGGGACTGGGTTATCCGTGCGTGATGCTGGCCGCGTTGATTCCGAACGTCTGGTTCTTCGCGGTGGCAGCGGCCGTCACCTATATCGCCGACCGCTACCTGCACCAACGCGGCAGCTATTTGATAAACCGTCTGGAAAAGGTCCGGGCCGGCGTGGCGATCCGGTTCCTCGCGCGCCAGCTCCTCCTCATCCTGCTGCTCGCGCGGCTGCACCTGGCCGGCGCCTCGCTGATGTACGTGGCGGTCGCGGGCTTCCTGGTCTTCTACGCGCTCAACACCGTGCAGGGCGCCCTGGTCACCCTCATCAGGAAGCGCCGGTCGATGCCGGTCGTCACCCGCAACATCGACCTGAGCGCCCTCCGGATTCCGAACGCCCCGCCGCGGTTCCTGATGGCGCAGTCGGTCGCCAAGATGCTCCACCTCGACCTCCCGATGGAGGTCGGCGTGTTCGCCGCCGCCGCGGGCGGCACCTTCCTGTACGGATACCTCGGCGCAGCCGTCTCCACCGGCCTCGGCGCCCTGTACATCCTCGTGCTCGCCCCCAGCCTGAGCAAGCGCCGTATCGTTCCGGCGGCTCCGCGGGTCCTCGCGGCGCTCGACACCTGGCTGCGCTCCTACCGGCCGCGGACCGTCCTGTACTTCTCCGGCTCCAAGGAGTCCGCCTACCAGGTCAACATGTGGCTTGAGGCGATGGAGGAGGTCGAGCGGCCCCTGATCATCCTGCGCGAGCGCGGCATCACCGCCCAGCTCGCGCCGACGTCGGTGCCGGTGATCTGCGTGCCGGGCGGCACGAACCTGATGAACCTCGACCTGTCCACGGTGCGGGTCGCGCTCTACGCCGCCAACGTCGGCAAGAACATCCACCTCCTGCGCGTGCCCACGATGAAGCACGTCTTCATCGGCCACGGCGACAGCGACAAGCTCGCCAGCGTCAACCCGTACTCCAAGGTCTACGACGAGGTGTGGACGGCGGGGCGCGCCGGGCGCGACCGGTACGCGCTCGCCGACGTCGGCGTCAGGGACGACGACATCGTGGAGGTGGGCCGCCCCCAGCTGGCCCCGATCCAGTCCTGGAGCGGTGCGCCGAAGAACCCCGTACCGACCGTGCTCTACGCGCCGACCTGGGAGGGCTGGGACGACAACCCCGGCAACACCTCCCTGCTGCTCGCCGGCGAGAACATCGTCAAGAGGCTGCTGAAGGCCCCGTCGCCCGTACGGGTCATCTACAAGCCGCACCCCTTCACCGGCATCCGCGACAAGAAGGCGAAGGCCGTACACCAGCGCATCGAGGCCATACTGGAGGCCGCCAACGCCACCCGCGCCGCCGAACCCCGCTGGGTCAAGGAGGCGGCCGAGGCGCGCGCGGGACACCGCGAGGCGGCGGACACCCTGGCACGCGTCGAGGCGCGGCTCGCCGGGCTCGCCACCTCGGGCAGGACCGGCGGCGACGAGGCGGAGGTGTCCCGCCTCTCGGTCGCCGACCAGGAGCGCCTGGACGAGACGAAGCGGCTGCGCACCGAGTGGAACGACGCCTACTGGCGCTCCTTCGGCTGGTGGGAGCACAGGACCGTGACGGGCGCGGAGCCGAAGCTCTACGACTGCTTCAACGAGACCGACGCCATGGTCTCGGACATCTCCAGCGTGGTGTCCGACTTCATCGCGAGCGGCAAGCCGTACGCGGTGACCGACTCCGCCGGTATCGGCGTGGCCGAGTTCCGGCGGCAGAACACCGCCGTGCGGGCCGCGGTCATCCTCTCCAACGACGCGCACGAACTCGACGAACTGCTGTCCGCCGTCACCGACCCGTCCGCGGACCGGCTCAAGGCGCGCCGCTCGGAGCTGAAGCAGTACCTGCTCGGCCCGGAGAAGCCCACCTCCATCGAGCAGTTCAACGCCGCCATCGACGCGCTCGCGGTCAAGGCCGAGGCCCGCAACACGGGCGTCGCGGGGCGCCTCGAGGACTCCGAGGAGGCGGCGGGGCTCGACGACTCCGCGCCCGAGCCGGGGGACACCGAGCGCGACGCGCACGACTCGCCCGTGGGCGGCTGAAGGCGGCCCCGGGCGCCGGCGGAGGAGAAGTGAAGAAACGCGCAGGGGTGCGGCGGGAGATCCGCCGGACCCCCGCGCATCGTCCACAGCACCGCCGCGGCCACCCTCCGCGACGTGACCCACGCCATGTCTCATACTCGCCCTTCCGTGCAACCGCGAGCGGCTGTCTCATGTCTTACGGCGACATGAACGGTCACTTGATCCGCGGTCCGCGCGGCGCCGGAACCCCGCCGGGCGGGGTTCCCGCGTGGGTAGAGTCGGACCGTCGGGCCAGGCCCGTACCGCATCATCGTGTCGGCAGGGGATACGCAAAGTGAAGGCACTTGTACTTTCCGGAGGCGCTGGCACGCGCCTGCGGCCCATCACCCACACCTCGGCCAAGCAACTGGTCCCGGTGGCGAACAAGCCCGTGCTGTTCTACGGGCTCGAAGCCATCGCGGAGGCCGGGATCACCGAGGTCGGCGTCATCGTGGGGGACACGGCGCAGGAGATCCGCGAGGCGGTCGGAGACGGGTCGCGGTTCGGCATCCGGGTCACCTACCTCCAGCAGGACGCGCCGCTCGGACTCGCCCACGCCGTGCTGATCGCGCGGGAGTTCCTCGGCGACGACGACTTCGTGATGTACCTCGGCGACAACTTCATCGTCGGCGGGATCACCGGGCTCGTGGAGGGCTTCCGCGAGGAGCGCCCCGACGCGCAGATCCTGCTGACGAAGGTGCCCAACCCGACCGCGTTCGGTGTGGCGGAACTCGACACCACGGGCGCGGTCGTCAACCTGGAGGAGAAGCCGAAGGAGCCCAAGAGCGATCTCGCGCTCGTCGGCGTCTACCTCTTCACGCCCGCCGTCCACGAGGCGGTGCGCGAGATCGAGCCGTCCTGGCGCGGCGAGCTGGAGATCACGCACGCCATCCAGTGGCTGATCGACCAGGGCCGCGACGTCCGCTCCACCACGATCTCCGGGTACTGGAAGGACACCGGCAACGTCACGGACATGCTGGAGGTCAACCGGCTGGTCCTGGAGAGCGTCGAGCCCGTCTGCGAGGGGACGGCGGACGAGGCGAGCGAGATCGTCGGCCGGGTCAGGATCGAGGCGGGCGCCACGATCACCGGCAGCCGCATCGTCGGCCCCGCGGTCATCGGCAGGGACACCGTCGTCAAGGACGCCTACATCGGCCCGTTCACCTCTGTGAGTGAGGGCTGCCGGATCGAGGACAGCGAGATCGAGTACTCGATCGTCCTGCGGAACTCCTCGATCCGCGGCGTACGCCGTGTGGAGACCTCGCTCATCGGCCGCGACGTCGAAGTGACGCCGGCCCCCCGCAACCCGTCCGTCCACCGCCTCGTCCTCGGCGACCACAGCAAGGTGCAGATCTCGTCATGACCACTCGCATTCTGGTGACCGGCGGCGCCGGCTTCATCGGCTCGCACTACGTCCGCACGCTGCTGGGCCCCGAGGGCCCGGGCGGCGTCTCCGTCACGGTCCTCGACAAGCTGACGTACGCGGGCAACCCGGCCAACCTCGACGAGGTGCGCGAGCACCCCGGGTTCGACTTCGTACAGGGCGACATCTGCGACCCCGAGCTCGTCGGCAAGCTGATGGCCGAGCACGACCAGGTGGTGCACTTCGCGGCCGAGTCCCACGTGGACCGGTCCATCGACGGGGGCGCCGAGTTCGTCCGTACGAACGTCGTCGGCACGCACACGCTGATCGACGCCGCGCACCGGGCCGGCGTCGGCGTCTTCGTGCACGTCTCCACCGACGAGGTGTACGGCTCCATCAACACGGGCTCCTGGCCGGAGACGGACCCGCTCGCGCCCAACTCGCCCTATTCGGCGGCCAAGGCGTCCAGCGACCTGATCGCCCTGTCGTACCACCGCACCCACGGCCTCGACGTGCGGGTGACCCGCTGCTCCAACAACTACGGGCACCACCACTTCCCGGAGAAGGTCATCCCGCTGTTCATCACGAACCTGCTGGACGGCAAGAAGGTCCCGCTGTACGGCGACGGCGGCAACGTCCGCGACTGGCTGCACATCGACGACCACGTACGCGGCATCGAGCTGGTCCGTACGCGGGGCCGGGCCGGCGAGGTCTACAACATCGGCGGCGGCACCGAGCTGTCCAACAAGGAGCTGACCGGCCTGCTGCTCGAGGCGTGCGGCGCCGACTGGGACACCAGCGTCGAGTACGTCACCGACCGCAAGGGCCACGACCGCCGCTACTCCGTCGACTGCTCGAAGATCCGCCGGGAGCTCGGCTACGAGCCCCGCAAGGACTTCGCGGCGGGCCTCGCGGAGACGGTGAGCTGGTACCGCGACAACCGCGCCTGGTGGGAGCCGCTGAAGGAGCGCGCGGCGCTCTGAGCGGGGCGGGGCCCGCCCGGCGGGGCCGTACAGCGTCACAACGGCGGCGCCGGCGTCCGGCCGGCGCCCGAGCGAACGGGAGCGATGGATGAACGGCGGCGGCTGGCTGGTCACCGGTGCGGGCGGCATGCTGGGCCAGGATCTGCTGGCGAGACTCGCGGCGGACGGGGACGCCGCCACGGGCCTCGACCGCGCGGCGCTCGACATCACCGACCCGGCGGCCGGGCGCGCCGCGTGCGCGGCGCACCGCCCGTCCGTGGTGGTCAACTGCGCCGCCTGGACGGCCGTGGACGACGCCGAGGCCAAGGAGGACGAGGCGCTCGCCGTCAACGGCGAGGGCCCGCGGGTCCTCGCCGAGGCCTGCCGGGCGGCGGGCGCCGTGCTCATCCAGATCTCCACGGACTACGTGTTCGCGGGCGACGCGGCCGCCCCCTACGCAGAGGACGCGCCGACCGCTCCCCGCTCTGCCTACGGCAGGACGAAGGAGGCGGGGGAGCGCGCGGTGCTCACCACCCTCCCGGAGACCGGGTACGTCGTGCGCACGGCGTGGCTCTACGGAGCCGGCGGCGGCAACTTCATCCGCACGATGATCCGCCTCGAAGGCGTCAAGGACACCCTCGATGTGGTGAACGACCAGCGCGGCCAGCCCACCTGGACGGTGGACCTGGCCGGGCTGCTCGCGCGGCTCGGCCGCGGCGCCCTCGCGGGCACCGCGCCGGCCGGCGTCTACCACGGCACCGGCGCGGGCGAGACGACGTGGTTCGGCCTCACCAGGGAGATCTTCCGGCTGCTCGGCGCCGATCCCGAGCGGGTGCGGCCCACGACGAGTGCGGCATTCGTGCGCCCCGCCCCCCGGCCGTCCTACAGCGTTCTCGGCCACGAGCGGTGGGCCGCCGCCGGCCTCACACCCCTGCGGAGCTGGCGCGATGCCCTGGAAGACGCCTTTCCCGCACTGCTCGCCGTTGAACGTGGCACGACATCCACAGCAAATTAGCGGGTGCGGGAGTTTACGAGCCGTCCGGAGAGCGACTAACTTCGCTGGGAATCAAGGCAAATCTTTGTGATTCTCAGTGAAGGGCTCCACAGTGGACCGCCACGGCTTCCTCCGCCAACTGCACCGTGTGTACAAACCCCGGAACTACTTCGAGATCGGGGTCAACGACGGCCGCAGCCTGACCCTGTCCCGCGTCCCGTCCGTCGCCGTAGATCCGGCGTTCAAGGTCGTGACGGAGATCGCCTGCGATGTCCACCTGGTCAAGCAGACCAGCGACGACTTCTTCGCCCGCAAGGACCCGTTCCTGCACCTGCGGCCGGGCCGCAACCCGTTCCGCGCGCTGGCGCGCCGCGACCCGATGGCGATGTTCGGGGGCGACCCCAAGCTGGAGCTGGCGTTCATCGACGGCATGCACATCTTCGAGTACGCGCTGCGCGACTTCATGAACGTCGAGAAGCACGCGCAGTGGTCGAGCGTCGTCGTCTTCGACGACATGCTGCCCCGCAACGTGGACGAGGCCGCCCGCGACCGCCACACCGACGCCTGGACCGGTGACGTCTACAAGGTCGCCCAGGTCCTGCGGCGCTTCCGCCCGGACCTCACGGTCGTCGAGGTCGACACCGCCCCCACGGGCGTCCTCGTGGTCTTCGGCATGGACCCGTCGAGCACGGTCCTCAAGCACAACTACGACGCGATCCTCAAGGAGTACGTGGTCCAGGACCCGCAGGACGTCCCGGAGGCGACCCTGACGCGCAAGACGGCCGTCTCCCCCGAGGCGCTCCTGCGCGCGGGCTTCTGGAGCGACCTCTCGCGCGCCCGCGATCTTCGCAAGTCGCGTTCCGCTTTCACGCCGATCCGCAAGCGGATCGAAGCCGTCGGCAACTGACCGACGGGCCGGGGGGGGGGGGGGGCCCCGGGGGGGGGCCCCCCCCCCCCCCCCCCCCCCCCCCCCCCCCCCCCCCGGCCCCCCGGGGGCCGGGGGGGGGGCGGGCGCCGGGGGCACCGCCGTGCTCACCCAGGTGCTGACCGGGACCGGCGGGGTGGGCAAGACCCAGCTGGCCGCCGACT
>NZ_JAIUKE010000485.1 GCF_020176795.1 Streptomyces sp. 8L | reverse complement strand
GGGGTGGGTCAGTGCCGCGAGGGCACCGGTGCGGTGGCGCCGTCGGGCGCGGGGGCCGGGGCGGTGCGCTGGGCGACGATCCGGTCCGGGCGCCGGGCGCCGGTGAGGGCGAGGACGATGAGCGGCAGGAGGGTGAGGGTGACGGAGAGGGTGCCGACCAGGGCCGGTCCGCTCAGGCCGAGGGACGAGTCCAGGGCTGTTCCGGCGAGGGCGGAGCCGGCGGCGATGCCGGTGTTGTAGGCGGAGGTGGTCAGCGCCAAGGTCAGGGTGGGGGCATCGCCCGCGAAGCGGACGGCGAGCGCGGTGACCACGGGGTTGACGGTGAACCCGGCCAGGGCCATGAGGAAGACCAGGGCGACGGCGGTGACCGGCCCGGTCGACAGCGGGATCAGCAGGAAGAGGGCCAGGGCAGTCACGGCGGCGGCGGTGATCGTGGTGGCCATCGGGTGGCGGTCCCCGAGCCGGCCGCCGATCGCGGTGCCGCCCAGCGCGCCGAGCCCGAAGACGATCAGGACCAGCGGGACGGCCCCGGCCGGGATGCCGGCGCGGTCGGTCAGCAGCGGGGTGATGTAGGTGTAGGTGGCTAGGACCCCGCCCATGATCAGCACGGCGGCGGCCAGCGCCAGCCACAGCCGGCCCTGCCGCAGGGCACGGACCTCGGCCCGCACCGACACGTCGGCCCGCTGCTCCGTTCGGGGGATGAAGCGGCCGACGAACACGGCCGCGAGCGCGGCGAGGACCGCCAGGGCCCAGAAGGGGCCGCGCCACCCGGTGTACTGGCCGACGAAGGAGCCGACCGGCACGCCGACGACGTTGGCCAGGGTCAGGCCGCCCATCATGACGCCCACCGCCCTGGTGGCTCGCGCGGGGCCGGCGGCGGCGGTGACGATGACGAAGCCGACGGCCCAGAACGCGCCGGTGGCCAGCGCGGTGATCACCCGGGCGGCCAGGATCACGGTGAAGGAGGAGCTGAGCGCGGCGACGACGTGCCCCAGGGCGAAGACCGCGAGGGCCGAGGTGAGGGTCAGGCGGCGGGGCAGGCGCGGGGTGGCCAGGGCCATGGTCGGCCCGCCGACGATCATGCCGATGGCGAAGGCGGTGATCAGCAGGCCGGCGTGGGAGACGCTGGTGCCCAGGTCGCCGGCGATCTCGGGGAGCAGTCCGGCGATGACGAACTCGGTGGTGCCCATCAGGAACGTGCCGGCGGCGAGCACCCACACGACGAGGGGCAGCTTGCCCGCCCGGGTGCCGGTGGCGGAAGGCATAGGGGGTACTTCTCTTCCTCTGGGAGTCAGGAGGTGGCTTCGATGGTGATGCGCGTCGCCCGGCCGAGCTGGTCGGCGCCGACGTCGAGGTGGCCCAGGACGAGCAGGTCGGCAGAAGGTGCGGGCCCGTCCTGGTAGAAGAGGGCCAGGTTGCCCCAGGGGGCGTAGTAGGCGATATCGCCGACCTTGGCCGCGACCGGTGCGGGGGCGCCGTCGGTGTCCAGCTTGCGCGGCAGGCCGGCGATCCGCTCCGTGGAGTGGAAGTCCTGAAGATCCAGGGTGAGCGGGAGGAGCTCGGCGAAGTCGCGGGCGGCGGGGCTGTTGTTCAAGGTGGCCCCGACGGAGCGACCGTCAAGGGTGACGCTGATCTTCGTCTCCATGGGGATGCTCCTTTCGGAAGGGGAGGGCGGGGTGGAGGCCGTCGTCCGCTGCTGCCCCGCGGACGCGGAGGACACGGCGGCGGAGGACACGGTGGCCGGGGTGTTCTCTCGCACGTTGCCGGAGCAGGCGGTCACGGCCAGCAGCAGGGCGGCTGCCGCAGCGGCGCGGACCAGACGGCGCACTGCACGGTTCATGAGAGGTGTCCCGGGGGCCGTCACGCGGGCATCGGCTCGGCGTAGTGCCGGAAGGCGCCGCGCTCGGTGTGGAGGGCGTACAGGCGCTCGGCCAGAGCGGTGGGGCTGGAGTGCTCGGCGTCCGGGCGGATCGCACCGGGGACGATCAACTGGGCGGCGTGGATGTTCTCCGGCGCAAGGGCGTCGTGGAGCATCGCCACGTAGGCGCTCTCGGCGGCGAACGCGATCGAGGTCCCGGCCACCTGGAGGTTGGGGCGGACGGCACTGCCGCCGTTGACGAACAGCAGCGTGCCCCGGCTCAGCTCCCGCATCCCGGGCAGGACGGCGTTCACGCAGGTGAGCGGGCCTTTGACGGAGAAGGCCAGCGGGTCGTCCAGGTCGGCGGCGCCGGTTTCCAGGACCGGCTTCATGAAGTCGCCGCGCGGCACGGGGCTGAACTGGAGGACCTCGACCGGCCCCAGCTCCTCGGCCGCCGCGTGCAGGGCCGCGGTGAGGGAATCGGGGTCGAGGACGTCGGCGGTGAACCCGCGGGCCTGAACGTTGTCCCGGGCCAGCTCGGCCACCAGGTTGTCCTGGTGCTGGATGCTGCGCGAGAGGAGAGCGACGCGGTGGCCGGCGGCGCCGAAGCGCCGGGCGGCGGCCAGACCCAGACCCGGGCCGGCGCCGACGAGAGCGAACGTGGTCACGATGGTTCCCTTCGAAAAGAGGACGGGCGCCGGGCGGCAGAGCGCTGCGCCCCTGGTGTGCGAGTAAGAAAGGGGCAAGTCAGGGCGTGAGAAGCGTCTTGATCGCGCGGCGCTCGTCCATCGCCTGGTAGCCCTCTGCGACCTGCTCCAGCGGCAGGGTGAGGTCGAAGACCTTGCCCGGGTCGATCCGGCCCGCAAGGACGCGGTCGATCAGGTCGGGCAGGTAGCGGCGTACGGGGGCGGGGCCGCCGCGCAGGCCGACGTGGGAGAAGAACAGCTCCTGCCCGTCGATCGCGACCTCGTGGGGGACGCCGACGAAGCCGACGTTCCCGCCGGGCCGGGCCGAGTGCAGCGCCTGGCTCATGGCCTGGGCGGTGCCGACGCACTCCAGCACGCTGTCGGCGCCGATTCCGCCGGTCAGCTCCTTGATCTTCGCCACGCCTTCGTCGCCCCGTTCGGTGACGATGTCGGTGGCGCCGAACTCCCGGGCGAGCTTCTGACGGGGCTCGTGCCGCGACATGGCGATGATCTGCTCCGCGCCCAGCTCCTTCGCGGCGATCACCCCGCACAGGCCCACCGCGCCGTCGCCGACGACCACGGCGGTCGAGCCGGGCTTCACCTCGGCGGCGTTCGCGGCCCACCAACCGGTGCCCATCACGTCGGAGACGGCCAGCAGGCCCGGCCAGAACTCCTTGCCGGGCACCTCGTCGGTGGCGACCAGGGTGCCGGCGGCGTTGGGGATGCGCACGTACTCGGCCTGGCAGGTGGACATGAACTCGCGGTGCAGGCAGTTCGACTGGAAGCCGTTTCGGCAGTTCGCGCAGGTGTTGTCGGAGGTGGCGAAGGAGCCGACGACGAACTGGCCGGGCCGCAGCGAGGTGACCTCGGAGCCGACCTCCTCCACGAAACCGACGTACTCGTGGCCCATCGGGTGCGGCTCCCCGATCGGCTCCACACCGCGATACGGCCACAGGTCCGAACCGCACACGCAGGTCACCGCCGTCCGGATGACGGCATCGGTGGGGTGGAGGATCTTCGCGTCGTCCACGGTCTCGAAACGCACATCGCCGGGGGCGTAGATCATCGCTCCGCGCATCAGGGATTTCCTTACCTTGCGAAGGGGGCTGGGCCGCCCGGGGCGGCCCGCGTACCGGCACTCCCGGGGGCGGGAACACCATGGGACCGTGGCGTTCCCTCCCCGCCGCAGAGACGGCGGGGAAAGCGCCACGTCATCCAGGTAACCCGTCCTTCGCACGCGCAGCGAGTCACTGACAAGGGGTGTACCAGCAGTACATCCCTACGGACGCGGGCGAGACGTACCGTCGAGCCCATGGACAACCGTGAGGAGGTCCGCGAGTTCCTCACCTCGCGGCGAGCCAAGATCACCCCCGACCAGGCCGGACTGCCCACCAGCCCCCGCCGGCGCGTTCCCGGACTGCGCCGCAGCGAGGTCGCCGCGCTGGCCGACATGAGCGTGGAGTACTACTCCAAACTGGAACGCGGCAACCTCGCCGGCGTCTCCCCTTCCGTCCTCGAAGCCCTCGCCCGCGCCCTGCGGCTCGACGACGCCGAACGCGCCCACCTGGTGAACCTGGCCCAGGCCGCCGACGGCTCCGACTCCCTCACCCGCCCCCGCCGCCGGCGCACCAAGGACCAGTGGAAGCCGCACCGCAGCCTCCAGTGGACCCTGGACGCCGTCACCGCCGGACCGGCGTTCGTCCGCAACGGCCGCATGGACGTCCTCGCCGCCAACCCGCTCGCCCGCGCCTTCTACAGCGACCTCTACGCCACACCGGGCAACCAGCAGAACCTGGCCCGCTTCACCTTCCTCGACCCCGCCGCTCACCACTTCTACCCGACTGGGAGTCCTTCGCCGACGTCACCGTCGCCATCGTGCGCACGGAGGCCGGCCGCAACCCGCACGACAAGGACCTGCACGACCTCGTCGGGGAGCTGTCCACCCGCAGCGACGCCTTTCGCACCCGCTGGGGCGCCCACAACGTCCGTCACCACGGCACCGGCACCAAGCACTTCCACCACCACGCCGTGGGCGACCTCACCCTCGCTTTCGAGGGCCTGGAGATGGCCGCCGCCCCCGGACTCACCCTCACCATCTACACCGCGGAACCCGGCTCCCCCTCCCCCGAGGAACTGCGCCTCCTCGCCTCCTGGGACGCCATGCCCCAGCCCTCCCGCCCCGCAGCCCAGTGACTGAGAACCCCTGCGCCAAGGAGCCCGGTTCCTCACGCCGATCCTGTCGTCAAACGATCGAATGACGACAGGCGCGGCAGGCGTCCAATGAACCCGGTGATTCCGGGGCCTGACGGCGGCTCCGATCCAATGAGATCCGATGACGGATGACGACAGGGTTAGATGACACCCAAGGTCCGATGCGGCGACAGAAGCGGGGAAACAGCGTGGCCAATCTCGTCTACAAGCGAGTGTCGACCGACCAGCAGTCCACCGCCCGCCAGGACCTCGTCCTGGCCGAGGCCGGGATCGAGGACCCGATCGTCTTCGAGGAGGACTCGGGCACCTCCAGCCACCTCCACCCGCTCCAGCGTCCCAAGTTCGGCGAACTCCTCACCTATGCGCGGCCGGGCGACACCGTCCACATCTCCGAGATGTTCCGCCTCGTGCGCGGCAACCAGCACATCCTCGACGTCCTCGAAGTCCTGCACCGCGACCAGCTCGCCCTGCGCATCCACGACGGCGCGTTCTCCGCCATGGACCTCACCGCCCGCCACCCGCGCACCGGCGAACTGCTGTCCACCGTGAAGTTCATGGTCCAGACCCTCGCCGCCGCCGGCGAACTCCAACGCGAGCTGACCTACGACGGACTGCGCGCCGCCGCGGCCAAGGGCAACAAGGGCGGACGCCGACCCGCCCTCGCGGGCGAAACGATCACCACCGTGCGCACCGCCTTCCTGGCCGGCCGGTCCATCGCCGCCCTGGCCCGAGAGCACCATGTCAGCCGCGGCGCCGTACGCACCGCCATCGACGACCTCCTGCCGGAACACGTCGCCGCAGTGGAAGAGACCTCGCCGCCGGAACTGCTGGTCACTCTCGACATGCCCGGCAAGGTCGCCGACTTCCTCCAGAGCGCCGAGCTGGACGACGTCGCGCGCCCCGCGCGCGACCAGGGCGTGACCGTACGACGCGGCCAGGGCTACACCCTGCGCGTCACCGCCGCACCCTCCGTGCACCGCCAGTTCCTCGCCCGCTGCCAGCCGCCCGACGGCGGCCACGGCCTGCCCGCGGTCCCGGCGCAGCGCAAGGCCCGCCGCGAGTACGAGAACCGCGTCAGCGCGCTCACACCGACCGGGCCGTGATCGTTCTCAGCGCCAACCGCTGTACCGATACTCCCGAGGCCGGGGCCATGATCACCGGCTTAGCGTTAACCGCTGTACCGATGTTCCCCGAGGCCGAGGTCGGCACGACCTCGGCGAGCAGCCCCATCCGTGCGCCCGTTCCCAGGGACTGGAAGAACCCCAGTACAAGGAGCAGACCGAACCGGGCGGCGAGCGGCAGCCCTGGAACCGCCTGTGCGGCAACACCTACGAGCGAGACGCACTGGAGCGCGACGAGGGTCCGGCGAGGACGGCTTCCGTCCGCGACCGACATCAGCGTCAGCGCACCGAGTACCGTCGCGAAGGTGGCCCCGTACATGCTCACAGCGGTCAGGAACGGGGACTTGGTCTGCTGGTTGACCAGCGTGCCGAGCGCGAAGCCCGACAAGGTGCTCGCGGCGACCGTCAGTGTGAAGCTGGCGTACAGCCCGACGAATTCACGGTTGCTGAGCAGGTCACGGTAGGTGGTGGGAGGAGTGCCGGAGGCAGATGTGTCAGAAGGCATGAAAAAAGCCTTCACGCGCACCCAACTTGGGGCGCCGAAGGCCGACAGCTGGATTATAGCAAGTGCCCCAGTCTCTCCGCGGCCCGCATCGGACAGGGGGAGACGCGGACGCGGATCCGCACCAGTCTCGGCAGCACCGCACATTCACCGGCGGCTGTCGCCAGGTGCGAGCAGACTGGTCAGCTCCGAAATCGCCTCGGGGGACGGCTTGAAGTAGCGGCGGACGTTCTCCGGCTTCTTGTGCCGCGACTTCGCCATCAGCATCAGCAAGGAGGCGCCCTGCTCACCGAGGTGAGTCAGGGCCCCGTGGCGGTACTCGTGCAGGTCCCAGCCCGTCCCCGGCCCGCGCACGGCGGTGTGCTCGTCCAGCAGCGCGCGGGCCTGGCCGTAGGAGAGGCGGGCCAGGCCGGTGTCCGGGCACACGTCGCGCGGGCTGACGACCTTCCCCGGCCCGGGGCGGCGGTGGGTGACGAACACCGGTCCGCGTGTGCGGCCGCGCAGCAGGCGGGGCAGGAGACGGGCGGTGCCGGCGTCCCAGTAGACCGTCTCCAGCACGAAGTCCTCGCGGGCCTGACCGCGGCGGCGGGCCTTGCTGCGGGCGCCCTTGGCCTTGACCGGGCAGCGGCGGGCGGCGAGGTCCAGGTCCTCGATGTTCACGCCGAGGATCTCCTCCGCGCGGGCGGCGGTCTCGTAGAGCATCCGCCACAGCGTCTTCTCCCGCAGGTGGACCTCGCGGCGGGCGATGAGCCGGTCCACGGCCATCTTCGATCGGGCCGGGGTCTCGGAGTCCGGCACCGCCAGCCGCTTCGTCCAGGCCGGGACCGCCGGGCCGTCGTAGCCGTACGACTCGCACCAGCCCAGCCAGGAGAGCACTGCCGCCCGGCGGGCGTTCCAGGTGTTGACCGCCGCAGTGCCCCACAGCAGTTCCAGGGCCTCGCCGATCTCGTCGTCCGCGACCGACCCCAGCGGGCGGGCCTCCCCGATCCGCTCGGCGGTCTTGCCGACGCCGACTCCGTAGCTGCGGACCGTGTTCGGATTGCGCAGCGAGTCAAGGAAGGCGTCTGCCGCCGCGCGGACGGTCAACGCCTTCCCGGCCGGCAGTTGCACCACGGTGGGCACCGCTTCCCCCTTGCCACGGATAACAGGGCCGCTTCACGTACGGCCCGGAGAACGTCACCGCAGGTGACGAACCAATCTCCCGCAGATAATAGGGCGTTATCCGTGGAACAACTTCCGACCGGCCCGGCAGCCGGCACCCTCGGGGCCGCTCACCAGCAGTGCCGGAGGCTTAGCGCACGATCTGACACAGATGTTCCTCGACCCCCGGGCCCTTCGCTCCTGACGGGTTGTGTTGTCCCGCCGATCGGCACTACTACGACCCCCTCCGACTGCCTCTCGACAGCCCGCCACTTCCCGGTTCCGCCGGTTATAGGCGAGCCACACTCCCGGGCCGCATGCCCGGGGCCGAGTAGGCCCTCTCCAGTTCCCAGGACACCCTTCCGACCATTCCACGCCCCTTACACCGGGAGGTTCTTGAGCGCCCGTTCCAGGATCTGGGACGCCTTCCTTGGCCTTCGCCGAACAAGCACAGGCTCGGCTCCTCCTTGGCCTACTCCTCTCGGAGCGGGGGTTAAATGACGGTGCTGCAGGCTTCACTTGATGTTGCGGACTGGTCGGTCGCACGCCCCCGAAGGACGCTTGTCACTCCACTTCGACGCCGCCCTCTCGAACGACGCCGGGAGTCAGCTACCGGGGACCCTGGCGTCTCCCCGGACCGGACTTCCACCGGCTGGCTGCCCTGAGCTTGACGCCCGGTTACATCCGAACCTCCTTTCACCTGCTCGAATGCCCGAGCTGCTGGACGTACACTTGTTGTTTAACGACGTTGCCGCACAAGTGCGTTGAGGGCCGGTTGGCCTGCGAGGGTTGGTGCGGCAGTGGTGCGGCCTTGGTGTGATCATGTGCGTTGTCGAGACGCTGTTGATCATGCCAAGGCCGCGAGGGTGAGTCTGCTGCACGACGTTGTTCGCGTCGAGTCCCTGACCGTGTTGTCCCGGTTCCGGACCGACTTCTACGACTGCCTGACCGCTCGCGCGGACGCGTTGTTCGAGCTGGCGGACGCGGTTCTGTGCACCGATGGGCCGGTGCGGTCGCTGGTCGACCTCGCGCTGGCGCCCGAGCACCGCCGGGGGCACGGTGCCCTCTATGCCGGTCTCAACCGCGGACGGGTGGATGTTGCCCGGCTGCGGCGGGTCCTGGCCGGGGTGCCGCTGCCGCGGGCCGCGGACGGCCGGCTGGTGTTGGCGGTGGACGTTTCGCCGTGGCTTCGGCCGGACGCCGGGACCGTACCGGACTGCTAGTAGGGCCTGGTCAGGTTCACTCGCCGGTGGCGTGTCCCTTTGATCGCTTGTTCCGTTGACCTGTTGTGATGGATG
>NZ_JAIUKE010000484.1 GCF_020176795.1 Streptomyces sp. 8L | reverse complement strand
CGTCGCCGTCCCTGCCCCCGTCTCCGTCCCCGCCCGCGGCGGAGCCGCCGTTCCGCTCAGCGGTCTCTCGGCCGATCGCCGGGTCGGAAGAGTCGATCACCCGGTCGGAAGGGCCGATCGCCGGGTCGGAGGCGCCGATCGCCCGGTCGGAAGCGCCGATCACCCGGCCGGAAGGGCCGATCGCCGGGTCGGAGGCGCCGATCGCCGGGTCCGAAGCGCCGATCATCCGGTCCGAGGGGACGGCGACGAACACGGCGACGACGGCCCCGGCGAGCAGGACGCCCGCGGCGGCGAAGACGCCGGACAGCGAGAAGGCCACCGCGCCGGCCCCGAGGATCGGGCCGATCACGCTGCCGGCACCGGCCGCCATACGGGTCAGTCCGTAGGCGTGGTGCAGGTGTTCGTCGTCGTGCAGATCGGCGACGAGCGCCGCGATGGTGGGGTGGAACGCCGACTCGAAGAGCCCGGCGGCGAGGAAGGAGCCGAGGGCGAGCACCGCGTGGTGGGCCAGGAACAGGCTGCCGTAGCCGAGGGCCATGCCGGTCGTGGAGATCAGCAGCATCCTGCGGTGGCCGATACGGTCGGCCAGGGCGCCCCCGGCCAGCCCGCCGGTGAACTCGCCGGCGGCCTGGACGAGGAAGAGGGCACCGGCCGCCGCCCCGCCGAGGCCCGCGTCGCGATGCGCCCACAGGATGACGAAGGGCAGCATGACGCCGTCGGCCACCGCGCCGAGCAGCCGGGCGGCGAGGAGTCCCCGGAAGGCCCGCGCGCTCCGGCGGGCCGTCAGGCCGCCCCGGGGAGCGGCTTCCCCCGCGTATCCGGTCACCCCCGGGCCTCCGGCGCGGCGGACGGGCCGGGGCCGGCGTTCCAGTACCCCTTGGCGAACACCCGGTCGGGCCGGACGCCCGCGGCGCACACCAGGTCACGGACCGCCCGGGCCGTGCGGGCCTCGGCGAGGACGTAGACCTGCTCGTAGCGGTCGGCGCGCAGCTCACGGCGGACCGCGTCGAGGAGGAGTTCGGGGCTTCCGGGCGGACGTTCGCCGCGCTCCAGCCAGCTCACCCGGTCCGCCGCGACCGGGAGCCGGTCGGCGCGCGACCCGGTCTCGATCACGGCGGTGGCCGCCTGCCCCGCGGGCAACGCCTCGGTCAGCGCCGCGATCGCGGGCAGGGAGGCCTCGTGCCCGACGAACAAGTGGCCCCGGGCCGGGTTGAGTTCGAGTTTCCCGCGGGGGCCGGCGAACTCCACGGGCGAGCCGGGTTCCGCGCTCGCGGCCCAGGTGCTGCCCGGGCCGCCGCCCGTGTGCAGAACGGCGTCGACGTCCCACTCGCCCGCTCCCGGGCGGGCGTGGCGGATGGTGTAGCGGCGCTTGACCCGGCCGCCCCCGCCGTCGGTGAGCAGCACCTCGATGTCCTGGGCCGGGCGGGGGGTCAGCCCGGTCAGGCTCGGTCCGCCCAGGGTGAGCCTGACGGTGCGGGGGGTGAGGTGCCGCCTGGCGAGCACCGTGCAGCGATGAATCGTCTTCATGAGGACTTCCCTCGGGCGTGTGGGAACGGCGGAGCGCGCCGGTGAGCACCCCCGCCACATAACGAGGCATCGTGCCTCGATATGAGACTAGCAGAATTACGAGACAGCGTGCCTTGCTAAACTCGCCCCATGGCGCACACTCCGCACGGGCAGGCCTCGCCCGGACGTCCCCGCAGCGAATCGGCGCGCGTCGCCGTCCTCCACGCCGTGGACGACATGCTCGTCGAGCAGGGCTACGCGGCGATGACGATGAAGGGCATCGCCGAACGGGCGGGCGTCGGGCGGCAGACCGTATACCGGTGGTGGTCCACGAAGGCCGAGATCCTGCTGGAGGCAAGCGCCTCGGACGCCGCGCACGAACTGGCCACGAAGCCGCGGGCGCTTCCCTCGGACGACCTCGCCGCCTTCCTCGGCGCGCTGAGCACGTTCCTCACCACCTCGCCGGCCGGCCTGGCCTACCGGGCACTCCTCGGTGAGGCGCAGCACGACACCGCGGTACGTGCGCTGGTCCGCGCCGCCGACATCCTCGGTACGGCCACCGGCGCCGTGCTCGACCGCGTCCGCCCGCACACTCCGGCCATGCCGCCCGCGCCGCTGGCGGCCGCCCAGCTCACCGGCCCGGTCGTCTCCGTGATCCTGGAGACCGGGAACGCGATGCCGTCCGCCGTGGTCGCGGACCACGCCGCGATCCTGCTGCGCGCCTGGGAAGCCGGGCAAGGGGAGGACCAAGGGCCGGGGCCGGGCGAGGGGTCTTCCGCAGCCACCGGGTGACGCGGCACCGGGGCCGAAAGCCTCCCGGGGAACCCCCGATGGCGCTTCGGGCGGGGACACGACGGCCCGCCCCCTCTGCCCGATGGCCAATCCCCGCGCATGAAGGCACAGTTACGGCTCCCGCGCACGAAGGCCCGGTTGCGGCCCCGTGAACGGAAGACCCGGTTAGAGCCCCCGCGCACCAAGGCCCGATGGCCGATCCCCCTGCACCAAGGACCGGCCAGGGCGCAACCAACCCCCTTGACCGGACGCCTAGTTGCGGTCGATCACCCCGTACCGCCATGCCCAGGCGACCAGCGAGCCGCGGTCCTCCAGGGCCAGTTTGGCGAGGATGTGGTTGAGGTGCGTCTTGACCGTCGCCGGGCTGACGACCAACTCCTTGGCCACCTGACGGTTGTTGAGCCCTTCCGCGACGAGCCGGACGACGTCGATCTCCCGCCGGGTGAGCCCCTCGGCCTCGGGCGGAAGGGCGGCAGGGGCCGCGGGTCCGGCCGCCGGTGCCGGGGACGCGGCCGGTTCCGGCTCGCTGACGAGCAGTTGGACGAGCCTCCGCTGGATCGCGGGGTCCAGCGCGGTGCGCCCCGCGGCCACGTCACGGACCGCGGCCATCAAGGCCTCGCCGGTGGCGTCCTTGGTCAGATAACCGGCGGCGCCCGCCCGCAGCGCCGGGATCACCGCGTCGTCGTCCGCGTACGTCGTCAGGATGAGCACCCGGACCCCGAGGTCCGCGGCGACGACCCGCGCCGTCACCTCGGCTCCGTCGAGCCCCGGCATCCGCAGGTCGACGAGGGCGACGTCGGGCTTGGCCTCCGAGGCCAGCCGTACGGCCTCGATCCCGTCGCCCGCCTCGCCGACCACCTCCATGTCGGCGGCCGAGGAGAGCATCAGCACGAGCCCGTCCCGCACCACCGCCTGGTCGTCGGCCACCAGCACCCGGATCGTCATGCGTCCGCCTCCCCGCCCGCGCGCGGCCGTCGCGAGGCGGCCGATGTGTCCACGGACCCTATCCTCCCGGTCCCGTCGCCGGTGCCCGCGCATGTCCCCGTACCGGGACCGGCATCGGGGCCCGCGCCCGCGGCACCGGCACCGGCACCGCCGGAATCCGCGACCGGGACCCGCGCCTCGATCCGCCAGCCCTTCCCCTCGGGCGCGGGGCCGGCGGCCAGGGTGCCGCCCACGGCCTCGATCCGTTCGGTCATGCTCCGCAGCCCGGTGCCACTGCCCCGCACGCCCGAGGGCGCGCGGCCGGCCGGCCGCCCGTGGTCACGCACGGTCACCCGCAACTCCCGCTCGCCCCACGCCACATCCACCTCGATGGCGCTCCCGGTGGCGTAGCGCGCCGCGTTCGTCATGGCCTCCTGCACCGCCCGGTACACCGCGTGGCCCGCGTCGGGGCCGACCCGGCCGCCCTCGCCGGTGGTGCGCAGGCGTGCCTCGCCGGGAAAGCCCCTGATCAGGCCCTGGAGGTCGGCCACGCCCCGCAGGGGTGCGGCGCGCAGCGCGCCGACCGCGGCGCGGGCTTCCTGCACCCCGTCGCGGGCGAGCTGCGCGGCCCGGTCGAGCGGCTCGGTCAGCACCGCGGGGGCGCCCTCACGGCCCGCGACGGCGCGGACCGCCTGCAACTGCACGGACAGTCCCGCGAGACTGTGCGCGAGGACGTCGTGCATCTCGCGGGCGATACGGCCGCGCTCCTCGACGGCCGCCGCCTCCTGCAGCGCCTGACGCGACGCCTCGACCTCGGCCAGCAGCGCGACGGCGCGGTCCCGTTCCGTCTGGAGGGCCGCGTGCTCCAGCGAACGGTTGGACAGGAACCAGGAGCCCGCGCCCGCCAGCAGGCCCGCCAGGCTGTGGCTGATCTCCATGATCGTGACGCCGAAGGCGACCGCGACCACGCCGATCGCCGCGCTGCGGACGGGGCCCTGCGGCAGGCGCAGCGGCAGGGCGGCGGCGCCCACCAGCACCGGGACCTCGCCGAGCCCCTCGGGTGCCAGGACCGTCATGGCGAGTCCTGTGCCGATGGTGAGCACCACACCGGCGGCGCCCAGGACGGAGGGCGGGCGCCTGCGATCCAGCAGCAAGCCCACTTCCACGCCGATCCCGAGGGCGCCGACGGCGATTCTGGTCGTGGTCCCCTCGGCCGCGAGCACGGTCACCGCCAGACAGATCACCAACATCGTGGCGCCGATCAGATCACGCCGTTCGAACGCCCTCCAGGCCGTAGGGCCGCTCCGCCACCGCGTCCGCCGCGTCTTCGTCATCCCCGCACTCCGTTCGCCCGCGCTCCGCACCGCCCCGCCGGACACGCAGGCCGCTGCCCGGCAGGAAGACGCCGTGGACCGGCGACCGAGCCGGTCGCCGGTTCCTTCTGTGCCGCACCACCCGCCGCCGGGTACCGGCGCCGCACTCAGACGTAGGCGTCGGGGCGGGGCGTCGGCGCGATGGCCGCCGACTCGTCCCGGTTGTTGCGTGCGATGAGTATCTGGCCCCGGACGACGATCGTACCCAGGCGGACGATGACCTCGCCGAAGGCCATCAGGACGAGGGCGACCACCCAGGCCTGCCCGCTCGTGATGTCGTGGGCCGCGGAGAAGTGTCCGACGTGGGCCGCGCCCGAGGGGTGGCTGGACCAGACGGCGAAGGCGAGCCGGAAGCCCATGCTGACGACCCACAGTGCCGCGGCGCCCGCGGTCGCCTTGATCCGTACGTGTCCGCCCGCGTGGCGCACCCGGGTCAGCAGGCCGCCCGCGAGGCCGAAGGCGACCCCGACACCGGCGAACACCGCGGCCAGCGCCACGTCGTTGCCCGCGGTCGGGAAGTGGTCCAGGTAGCTGACACACGTCCAGCCGATGATGGCGAGCGGCAGGATGATCGTGCGTGCCGTGAGCCGCTCCTCCCGCAGCTGCCGGAAGACGATGAGGAGGAGGAGAATGTCGATGATCCAGTCGGTGAGCGTCATGTCCTCGACTATCCGCGCGGGGCCCGCGGAATCCTTCAACCCACGGGTGGAAGGCAGGTGGAAATCCACTCCACCCCCGCGAGGCGCGAGGCTCCACCCTGCCGGGCGCGGCGGCGGTGGGCGGTGTCCGGGACGGGCTCGCGTCCGGCGGTGGGAAACGCGTGGTGCCCGGAGCCGGACTTGAACCGGCACGCCCGCTGAGGGGCAGCGAGGTTTAAGCTCGCCGTGTCTGCATTCCACCATCCGGGCGTGGCGCGCGGCTCCGCGTTGGCTCACGAGCCTATCGGGACGCGGCAGTTCAACAACGGGGCGCGAACCCGATCTTGTCTTATTTTATTGGCGTCTGAGGGTGCGTCAGCACCGGGGACAGGCCTGCGGCACATGCCGGAGGCGCACGGGCGCCGCGGCCCTCCGACTCGGGTTCCGTGGCGGAATGACGAAAAGTAATCGGCCGGTGACGCTGTGGAAGTGGCGTGGACTCGCTGATGCCCCTCACGCGTTTTTGCCGGCCGTGCGCGGCGCCTCGTTGACGCAGCGCAGCACGGGAGCGGACGTGAGGGCGGCGGGATCGCCGAGCTCGGCGCCCGTCACGCGGAAGACGGCGCTCTCCCCGGGGGCCAGAGTGACCAGCATGTCGTCCACCTCCGCCGCCGGGTCCAACCGGTCGGGGAAAAGCGCCAGATCGCGTACGAAGGTCTCCGCGGTCACCCGCACCGTGTACGCACCGGGTCCTGTGCGCGCCACGTCGGCCGCGTAACGCGCCTCCGGCAGTTCAGCCACCGTGTCCTCCGCGTACAGGTGGATGGCGCGTGTTCCGGTCAACTCCGCGGTGAGGAAGCAACTGAGCGGATCGTTCCGTTCCGCCAGCTCGGACGGCAGGTCGACGTGCCCGACGGAGCGCGCCGTGACCCGTACTCGCTGTTCTTCTTTGGCCAGAACCGCACCGTCGAATGCGCGCGTCGTCAGACGCAGCGTCCCGGCCCACTCCTCGGGAGAATCGTTGACGGCGTGCACGGC
This sequence comes from Streptomyces sp. 8L, assembly GCF_020176795.1. Taxonomy (GTDB): domain Bacteria; phylum Actinomycetota; class Actinomycetes; order Streptomycetales; family Streptomycetaceae; genus Streptomyces. The sequence continues at coordinate 2,646 of NZ_JAIUKE010000484.1, read as the reverse complement.
GCCGTCCCGTACGACGAGGACGCGGTCCGCGTAGGCGGCGCGCACCGCGTACCAGAGCGGCTTGCGGCGGCCCGCGCCGTCCACGGCCGACCACGACACCACTGGCCAGCAGTCGTTCAGCTGCCAGACGACGGTGCCCATGCAGTACGGGGCGTGCGAGCGGAAGTGCCCGATCCCGAACGCGACCGCCCGCGCCTGGTTGAGCTGCGTCAGCCAGTGCCAGGCGTCGAAGTCGTCCGCCGACGGCTGGGGCAGGTGGTCGCCGAGGCCCCGGAGCAGCTTCGCCTGTCCGTCCTGGGCCTTCTGGTGGCGGGCCAGCACGGCGGAGTCCTGGCGCAGCTCCGCCTCGCCGACGGCCGCGCGCAGCGTGGCGTACGCCGCCGGGCCCTGGAAGCCGAACTCCGCGACGAAGCGCGGCACCCGGTCCGCGTAGGCCCGGTAGTCCACGCGGTTCCAGACGTCCCAGACGTGCACGGTGCCGTGCCCGGGGTCCTGCGGGGGCGCGTCGGGCGTGCCCGAGTAGGGGGTGCCGGGCCAGTACGGGCGGGTCGGATCGAGTTCTGCGACGACCGACGGCAGCAGCTCGTGGTAGTAACCGCCGCCCCAGGTCCTGCCGGGCGCGAGCGCGCGCTGCCATCCCCAGTCGGCGTGGCCCTCGATGTTCTCGTTGTTGCCGCACCACAGCACGAGCGACGGGTGCGGGGCGAGCCGCGTCACGTTCTCCCGCGCCTCGGCCTCGACCTCCCCGTACAGCGGCTGCTCCTCCGGGTAGGCGGCGCACGCGAACAGGAAGTCCTGCCAGATGAGCAGCCCCTTCTCGTCGGCGAGCGCGTAGAAGTCGTCGCTCTCGTAGAGGCCGCCGCCCCAGACCCGTACGAGGTTCACACCGGCGGCGACGGCCTGGTCGAGCCGCTCGGAGAGCCGCTCACGGGTGACGCGCGCGGGAAAGCAGTCGTCCGGTATCCAGTTGACGCCGCGCGCGAAGACCGGCTCGCCGTTCACGGATATGCGGAAGGCGTCGGGGTCGAGGGAGACGGACCTGAATCCGGTGCGCCCGTGCCAGGTGTCGACGTCCGCCGCCTCGTCGCCACCGGTCCCGCGCAGCGTCACCGTCACGTCGTGGAGCGGCTGTTCGCCGTATCCCCGCGGCCACCACAGCCGCGCGTCGGGCACCGGCAGGTCGACGTCGCCCGCGCTCTGCCCGCGCGGCACGAGCACGGTGGCGCGAGCGCCCGCGACCTCCACCACGACCTCGAACGGCCCGGCCGCGCCCGGCGCGCGCTCCAGCTCGAAGGCGGCGCGCAGCACCGGCACACCGTCCTCCGCCAGGTCGGGCGTGAGCCGGACGTCCGCGATGCGCGCGCCGCTCCAGGTCTCCAGCTCGACGGGCCGCCAGATGCCGGACGTCACCAGCGTCGGACCCCAGTCCCAGCCGAAGTTGCAGGCCATCTTGCGGAGGTACGGGTAGGGCTCGTCGTACGCGCCGGGCAGCGCGCCGATCCGCTCGCGCTGCTCCTCGGCGTACGCGTACGGCGAGGTGAAGCGGACGGTGAGGGTGTTGGCGCCGGGGCGCAGGAGAGCGCCGGCCGGGAAGCGGTAGGAGCGGTGCTGGTTGGCGGTGCGGCCGAGCTCGGTGCCGTTGAGGACGATGGTGGCGACGGTGTCGAGGCCGTGGAACACGAGGTCGGTACGGGGCGGGCCGGCGCCGTCCGCCGGCTCACCGCCGCCCGCCGCCCGGTCGTCGTCACGCGGACCGGTGGAGTCCGCCGGGTGGTCGAAGGTGGTCGTGTACGTCCAGTCCCCGCGGCCGATCCAGTCGAGCCGGGTCTCGTTGTCGCCCTCGTACGGCTCAGGTATGAGGCCCGCGGCGAGCAGGTCGGTGTGCACGCATCCGGGCACGGTGGCCGGGACCGGCAAGGCGCCCTCGGGCAGGGGGACTTGGTGCCGCGGGGCGGCGTCGGGGCCCGTGCCGTCGCCGGTGCTCAGGGTCCAGCCGTCGGTCAGGGGGGTGGCGGTCCGGGACACAGGTGTCCTTCCGGTCTCGTGCGCTGTGACGGAACGGTGCAGAGAGTGCACCCAGCGTATGGAGAACAGGGCCCGGGCGGAAGATCTCAGCGGAGCCGCCTCGGGGTCGTCCCCGGATTGGGGTCCGGGTTGCCCGTCATACCGGAGAGGTACGGCGGGCCCCGGCGTCCGTCCCGAGTCGCCCCCGGGAACGGACGCGGAGGCTGACGCCCGGCGGACCCGCGACCGGAACGATGGTGTCCGTTCCCAACCCCCTCGTCCCCGGGAGTCCAGCCATGACCATGTCCCCGCCGATCGGACTGACCGACGTCGCCGCGGCGCGCGCCGCCGGCATCTCGAAGGTCTACGGGGAGGGCGAGACGCGGGTCGTCGCCCTCGACGACGTCTCCGTCGACTTCCGGCAGAGCCAGTTCACCGCGATCATGGGCCCCTCGGGGTCCGGCAAGTCCACACTCATGCACTGCGTGGCGGGGCTCGACTCGTTCACCGGAGGCTCGGTGCGCATCGGCGACGTCGAGCTGAGCACGCTGAAGGACAAGCAGCTCACGCAGTTGCGCAGGGACCGGATCGGCTTCATCTTCCAGGCGTTCAACCTGCTGCCGACGCTGAACGCGATCGAGA
>NZ_JAIUKE010000483.1 GCF_020176795.1 Streptomyces sp. 8L | reverse complement strand
GGCCTGGAGCGGGCGGGCGCCGAGGCGCCGGTGGTCGTCGTCGGCACGGCGGGCGGCAGCGCGGCGGCGAGCGCGGCCCTGCGGCACGCGGACCGGACGGCCGCCGCCGCGCACGGCCTGGGTGAGCGGCCCTGGTACGACGCGCGCGGGCTCGACATCGACCTGCTGCTGTGGCGGCTGCGCGAACACCCGGACCTGGCGGCCTTCGTGGACCGCGCGATCGGCCCGCTCCAGGCCCACGACCGCACTTCGCGGCCCGCGCTGCTGCCGACCCTGGAGGCGTATCTCGCGCACGCGGGCCGCAAGGCGGAGACGGCCAGGGAACTGCATCTGAACCGGCAGACTCTCTACAACAGGCTCGCCCGCATCGGGGAGTTGCTGGGCCGCGACCTGGACGACCCGGACACCGTGCTGGCGCTGAGCCTGGCCCTGCGGGCCCGCCGCCACACGCCCTGAGAGACGGGGCCGCCACGGCGGCACGCCTCGCGCGACGCTCCAGACGGGGCCACCCTCTGCGCTAGACCCCGCTCCTGTGGGTCACCTCGTCGTAGACGCTGAGGACCTGGGCGACCGTCTCCTCCTCGGTGGGCCAGGACGCGGCCTGCACCCGCCCCGCGGCGGCCAGTTCCGACCGCCGCCCGGGGTCCGCGAGCAGCCGCGCCAGCGCCACGGAGAGCGCCGCGGGATCTCCGTACGGTACGAGCTCCGCGGCGCGGCCCACCAGTTCCGGCACGCCGCCCACGGCGGTGGCGACGAGCGGCACCCCGATGCGCAGGGCCTCCTGGGCGAGCAGGGAGCGCGACTCCCAGCGGCTGGGCAGTACGGCCACGTCCGCGGCGGCCAGCAGCTCGCCGACGTCGTCCCGGCAGCCGAGGAACAGCACCGGCAGGTCCGCCTGTTCGACGCGGCGCTGCAGTGCCGCCCGCTCCCGGCCCTCGCCCGCCACGACGAGCAGCGGCAGCGGGTCGAGGCCCTGGTCGCACCACAACTCGACGGCGTCGAGCAGGAGATCGTGGCCGCGCTCCGGCACGAGAGCGCCGACCGCCATCACCAGGGGCCGCTCCACGGCGCCGAGTTCGGCCCGCGCCTTGCTCTCGGGGCCCATCGCCCGCGGCAGCCGGGAGGCCGGCACGGCCAGCGGTGCGAGCCGCACGTCACGGGCGCCCCGCGAGCGCGCCGTGTCGACCAGGTCGGAGGAGGTCGCGAACACAACGGAGGCCGCCCGCAGGGACCTTCGCTCCAGCGCCCGGGCCAGCGCCCCGCGCGCGCCGTCCTCGACGGAACGGGTGTGCCAGGTGACGACCAGCGGCACGGGCCTGCCGCCGAGGGCGAGCGCGGTACGCGCGGCGGCGTGCAGCCCGTGCGCGTGCACGACGTCGGCGCCCGCGCACGCGGCGCGCAGCGCGGCCATGGACACCGGGTCGCCGCGGCGCGGCACGTGCAGGTGCCGGGCGCCGCACTCCTCGAACTCGTAGGCCCGCTCGACCTCGTCGGGCGCGCACACCGTCACCCGGACGCCGTGGGCGACCAGTCCGGCCGCGAGGGACCTGACGTGCGCGCTGGACCCCGCGCTGCCGCCGCCGAGCACCTGGACCGTACGCAGCGGTGTCACCTGTGCGGACTCCCGGGTTCGAGATCGGATGCGGAATCGCTCTCAAGGATGCCAGCTGGCCGGCCCGCCACCCGGCCGACGGGATCACCCGTGCGGGTGAGGAGCGGCCCACTCACCGTACGCCGTTCCGGCCGCCACTCCCAGGGCGTGCGCGGCGAGTCCGAGCCGCCCGTTGGTCGCGACGACCGCCGCGCCGAGGGCGGCGCCGAGCGCGTACGCGCCGCTCGCGCCGAGCGTGGTCTCCTCGGCGAGGTCGTCCACCACCACGGCGCAGGAGGCGCCGAGCGGCACGGCGGCGAGCGCGCCCTGCCGCCGCGCCAGGCCGGGGGCGGCGAACGCGGCGGCGGTCAGCACCGCTTGGCCGGGCCGCCGGTCGACCAGCCGTACGCAGTGGGCGGCTCCGACGATGACGACGGCGGCGAGGGCCCGGTCCAGGGGCCGCCGCTTCATGAGCACGCCCGCGACGACCGCACCGGCGACGAGCGCGCCCGGCACCCGGGGCGCGAGCGCGGCACCCGCCACGGCCACCCCGGCGGCGGGGTCCACGGCGCCCGCGGCGAGCGCTCCGGGCAGGGCCCGTCCGAACGCCCGGGAGAGCCCGTACGACACGCCCAGGGCGAGGCTCCTGGGCACAGGGTTGGCGACCATGGACGCCACTGTACGAACCCCCGGGCGGCGGACCGGCTCCGGCCCCGGACCTGAGCCGCCCGGCGGGGATCTACGCGTCCGCCCGCGCCGACGCCAGGAGTTCCTCCGCGTGGGCGCGCGCGGAGGACGAGTCGGACTGGCCCGCGAGCATCCGGGACAGCTCCCGCACCCGGTCCTCGCCCTCAAGCACCGTCACCCCCGACCGGGTCACGGACCCGTCGTCGGTCTTCTCCACCAGCAGCTGCCGGTCCGCGAAGGCAGCCACCTGCGGCAGGTGCGTGACCACCACGACCTGCGCGGACCTGGCGAGCTTGGCGAGGCGCCTGCCGACCTCCACGGCCGCCTTGCCGCCGACGCCCGCGTCGACCTCGTCGAAGAGGTAGGTGGGCACCGGGTCCGACCCGGCGAACACGACCTCCACCGCGAGCATCACCCGTGACAGCTCGCCGCCCGAGGCGCCGCGCGCGATGGGCCGGGGCTGGGCGCCCGGGTGCGGGGCGAGCAGCAGCTCGACCTCGTCCGCGCCGTGCGGCCCGTACGCGACTGTCCGCCCGCCGACCTCGATGCCGTCGTCCGCGGGCACCTGGCTGATCGCGAACGACACCCGGGCGTGCGGCATGGCGAGCGACGCGAGCTCCTCGGTGACCGCGGCGGCGAACCGCTCCGCGGCCTCCGCGCGCGCGTCGGTGAGCGCCTGGGCGAGTCCGGCGAGTTCGCCGCGCAACGCGTCGTGCTCGGCGGTCAGTTCGCCGATCCGGTCGTCGTCGCCGTCGAGTTCGGTCAGCCGGGCTGCGCTCTCCTGGGCCCACGCGAGGACGGCCGCGATGTCCTCGCCGTACTTCCGCGTCAGCGCGCTCAGCGCGGCGCGCCGCTCCTCGACCGCGGCCAGCCGCAGCGGGTCGGCGTCCAGGTTGTCCGCGTATCCGGCGAGTTCGCCCGCGACGTCCGTGAGCAGGATGGAGATCTCGCCCATCCGTTCCGCGAGGGCGCCGAGGACGGGGTCGTGCGCGCGCACCGCGTCGAGCGCCCGGCCCGCCGCGCCGACGAGCGTGGTGGCGTCGACGGCCTCCGGGTCCTCCGGCACGCCCGCGAGCGCGGCGTGCGCGACGGAGGCGGCGGACGCGAGCGCCTCCGCGTTGCCGAGCCGCTCGGCCTCCGCCGCGAGTTCCGCGTCCTCGCCCGCGACGGGCTCCACGGCCGCGATCTCGCCGAGGCCGAACCGCAGCAGGTCGGCCTCCTGGGCCCGCTCGCGTGCCCGCGTGGTCAGTTCACCGAGTTCGGTGGCGACGTCCCGCAGCCGCCGGTACGCGGCGAGGTACTTCTCGCGCGGCACGGACACCGCGTCGCCCGCGTACCGGTCGAGGGCGCCGCGCTGCCTGGCCGGGCGCAGCAGCCCCTGCTGGTCGGTCTGGCCGTGCACGGCGACGAGGTCGTCCGCGAGCTCGGCGAGCAGGCCCACCGGCACGGATCTGCCGCCGAGGTGGGCGCGCGAGCGCCCCTCGGCCGAGACGGTTCTGCTGATGAGCAGCGCGCCATCGTCGAGTTCCGCGCCCGCCTCCTCGGCGCGCACCACCGCGGGCGCGCCGGGCGAGGGCCTGAGCCTGCCCTCCACGACGGCGGCCTTGGCCCCGATCCGTACGAGCCCGGGGTCGGCCCGCCCGCCGAGCAGCAGCGCGAGGCTGGTGACGACCATGGTCTTGCCGGCGCCGGTCTCGCCCGTCACCGCCGTGAAGCCGGGCGACAGCTCGACCACGGCGTCGTCGATGACACCGAGCGACCGTATCCGCATTTCCTCCAACACGGTCATGACCATACGAGGTGCGGGGCCGCGACCGCCACGTCACGGGGGCCCCGTCAGCCCGGCGCGCCGCGCCACCCTGAGACCGGGAGTGCGAATTTCGCGACCAGCCGGTCCGTGAACGACGCGTGGTGCAGCCGCGCCAGCCGTACGGGCACGGCGCCGCGCCGCACCTCGACGCGCGCGCCGGCCGGCAGCTCGACGGTCCTGCGGCCGTCGCACCACAGGACCCCGTGCGGCCCGTCGGCCTGCACCTCCACGGCGAGGACGGTGGTCGGCGAGGTGACCAGCGGCTTCGCGAACAGCGCGTGGGCGCTGATCGGCACCATGAGCAGCGCCTCGACGTCCGGCCAGACGACGGGCCCGCCCGCGGAGAACGCGTACGCGGTCGAACCGGTCGGGGTCGCGCAGACGATGCCGTCGCAGCCGAAGCCGGTGACCGGCCGGCCGTCGATCTCCAGGACGACCTCCAGCATGCGCTCGGGCGACACCTTCTGTACGGCGGCCTCGTTGAGCGCCCAGTCCGTGTGCACTATGTCGCCGTTGGTGTGCACGACGACGTCGATCGTCATCCGCTCCTCGACGTCGTAGGAGCGGCTGACGACCCGCTCCACGACGCGTGCGAGGTCGTCGCGCTCCGCCTCGGCGAGGAAGCCGACGCGCCCGAGGTTGACGCCGAGCATGGGCACGCCCGAGGCGCGCGCGAAGGCCGCGCCCCGCAGCAGCGTGCCGTCGCCGCCCAGGACGATCAGCAGCTCGCAGCCTTCGAGGACCTCGGGCGTCGCGTCCTCGACGGTCTCCACGGACGCGGGCAGCGGCGGCAGGTCGCCGACCTCCGCCCGCAGCACGCGGACGCCGAGGCCGTTGGCCACCAGCGCGTTGACGACGAGTTCGGCGCTGCGCACGGCGGCGGCTCTGCCGGTGTGCGCCAGCAGGAACACCGTACGGTCGGGCCCCGTCGCCCGGCCCTCTGCTCCAGCCGTCACTTGGGTCCCTCCGAAACCGCGCGTTCCACATCTGCCGGGTCGAGCGGGGGCGCGTCCGCCCGCAGCCACAGGAAGTACTCGACATTGCCGGACGGTCCCGGCAGGGGGCTCGCCGTGACGCCCCGGACACCGAGGCCGAGGGCGGCCGCGCGCCGCGCGACGCCGGTCACCGCCTCGGCGCGCAGCGCCGGGTCGCGTACCACACCGCCGCTGCCGAGGCGCTCCTTGCCGACCTCGAACTGCGGCTTCACCATCAGCACCAGGTCGGCGCCGGGCGCCGAGCAGGCCACGAGGGCGGGCAGGACCAGGCCGAGGGGGATGAAGGAGAGGTCGCCGACGACGAGGTCGACGGGTGTGCCGTCGAGCGTGTCCAGCGTCATCTCCCGCACGTTCGTGCGGTCCTTGACCGTCACCCGATCGTCGTTCTGGAGTGCCCACACGAGCTGTCCGTACCCGACGTCGACGGCGATCACGTGCGCGGCCCCGGCGCGCAGCAGGACGTCGGTGAATCCTCCGGTCGAGGCTCCCGCGTCGAGCGCGCGGCGGCCCTCCACGGCGAGGCCGAGCGGGCGGAACGCGTCGAGCGCGCCGGCCAGTTTGTGGCCGCCCCGCGAGGCGTAGCCGGGGTCGGACGCGTCCTCGGTGACGACGACCGCGGCGCTCGTCTCGACCTGGGTGGCCGGCTTCGTCGCGGTCATGCCGCCCACGGTGACGCGGCCCGCGGCGATCAGCTGGGACGCGTGCTCGCGCGAGCGCGCCAGCTCACGGCGCACCAGTTCGGCGTCGAGGCGTCGGCGTGCCAGTCCTGCCACGTGGGTCTCAGCTCCTGTGGTCGTGCGCGGGGGTTGCCGGGCGGGCGTCGAGCGCGGTGAGCGCCTCACGCAGTGCCTGGTGAACATCCTCGTACACCTCGATATGCCCGTCGGTGGCGAGGTGGTCGACATCGCCGAGGCGGGCGAGGCCCGCGTCCACCCCGGCGTCGCCGGTCGGGGCGCGCTCCACGCCGAGCGGAGCGGGCGCCGCCGGTTCCGGGGCGGCCCGCCGCTGCCCGGCGGCATCCGGTTTCCCGGAGGCTCCGGAGTCCTCCCCCTGATCCGCCGAGTCCTCCCCGGTCTCCGGGATCTCCGTCGCCTCCGGGGCCGCCGAGTCCTCCGGGGCCGCAGGGCGCCGCGGGCCGACCGGTTCCTCGGGGTGGTGTTTGGGGATCGTGTCGCTCATGCCGGAACGCTACCGCGATCCGCTCGCGTACCGTCGGTGGTGATGGCGTCCCCGCGGGAGTGCAGGAACGCGCTCGACCGGCTCGCGGAGAGCCTCGCGGGCGCGGACGGCGCCGTGCGCGGGGCCGCCGCCCTCGACCGCTCGCTGAGCTGCCACGTCACGGACCTCGGCATCACGTTCACGGGGCGGCTGCGCGGGGGCACGATCGACGTCGACGACGCCGTGCGCCAGGGGCCGCCCGGCGGGCGCGCGCAGATCCGGCTCGCGATGACAAGCGACGACCTGGTGGCACTCGTGGACGGGCAGCTGGACTTCGCCGTGGCCTGGGGGTCGGGGCGGATCAGGTTCGAGGCGGGCCTGCGCGACCTGCTGCGCCTGCGGTCGCTGCTGTAGCGGTCCCGCGCCGCCCGGCCGGGCGGCGGCTTCGGCGGTCCGCCCGTCCCCGCCGGGTCACCCCTGCGGGGAACCGGCCCCGGCCCGCTGCGGCTCCCGCTCCGCCACGGCACGGGCCCGCCGTCCGGCCGGCACCACCAGGGGCGTGCCGGTCTCCGGGTCCTCGATGACCTGGCAGCGCAGTCCGAAGACCTTCTCCACGAGCGGCGCCGTGACGACCTCCGCGGGCGGGCCCTCGGCCACCACGCTCCCGCCGCGCATCGCCACCAGGTGGGTCGCGTAGCGGGCGGCGTGGTTGAGGTCGTGGAGAACGGCCACGAGCGTACGGCCCTGGGTCTCGTGCAGTTCCGCGCACAGGTCGAGGACATCGATCTGGTGCTGGATGTCGAGGAACGTGGTGGGCTCGTCCAGCAGCAGCAGCGGCGTCTGCTGGGCGAGCGCCATGGCGATCCACACGCGCTGGCGCTGCCCGCCGGACAGCTCGTCGACGTACCGCTCGGCGAGTTCGGAGATCCGCGTGGCGGCCATCGACTCGTTCACGATCCGCTCGTCCTCGGGCGACCACTGCCGCAGCAGGCCCTGGTGCGGGTAGCGGCCGCGTGCGACCAGGTCGGCGACGGTGATGCCGTCGGGCGCCGTGGACGACTGCGGCAGCAGGCCGAGCGTCTTGGCGACCTTCTTGGCCGGCATGGTGTGGATCGCCGCCCCGTCGAGCAGGACCCGGCCCGTGTCCGGCTTGAGCATCCGGGACAGGGCGCGCAGCAGGGTGGACTTGCCGCAGGCGTTGGGGCCCACGACGACCGTGAAGGAGTTGTCGGGGATCTCCAGGGAGAGGTCGCGGGAGATGGTCCTGCGGTCGTAGCCGAGGGTCACGGACTCCGCGGTGAGGCGCTGCATCGTCGTACTCCTGGAGGGCTCGGGGTCGTGGACCTGCCGGTCGGTGGGACCGGCGGCGGGTGCCTGGGGGCCGGCGGACGGCGGCGCGGCGGCGGGAGCCGGGGCGCCGGACGCCGGAGTGGACGGGGCGGCCGGGCCGCCGGACGCGTGGGCAGCGGTCGAAGCCGGGTCCCCGGACGCTGGGACAGCGGTCGAAGCCGGGTCCCCGGACGCCGGGGCAGCGGTCGGGGCCGGGTCGTCGGGCGCAGAGGCAGCGGTCGGAGCCGGGTCGTCGGCCCGTCGGCGGCGCGTCATATCCGCCCCGCCCTGCGCTCCATGACCAGCAGCCAGAGCAGATACACGCCGCCGACCACGGCCGTGACGACACCCGCGGGAAGCTGGCTGCCGCCGAAGGCGTGCGTGGCCACCAGGTCCGCCGCGCACAGCAGCACCGCCCCCATGGCCGCGGAGGCGGCGAGGTTGGGGCCCGGCGCTCGGGTGATGCGGCGGGCGAGCTGGGGGGCGCTGAGCGCGACGAACGTGATGGGGCCCGCGGCGGCCGTCGCCCCGGCGACCAGCAGGACCGCGCATGCCATCAGAAGGATGCGGGTGCGCTGGACGGGTACGCCGAGTGCGTACGCCGCGTCGTCGCCCATCTCCATCATCCGCAGCTGCCTGCCGTGCCCGAGGGTCAGCGGAACGAGAACGCCGCACAGGACGAGCAGCGGCCACACCTGGCCCCAGTCGGAGCCGTCGAGGGTGCCCGTCATCCACAGCACGGCGCGGGTCGCGTCGACGATGTCGGCCTTGGTGATCAGGTACTGGGTGACGGCGGTGAGCATCGCGGCGGCGCCGATGCCGACGAGGACGAGCCGGTAGCCGTGCACGCCCCGCTTCCACGCCAGCAGGTAGATGGCGATGCCGGTCACGAGGCCGCCGACGACCGCGCCGAGCGCCGTCTCCGCGGCCCCGCCGTGGAAGACGATGATCGCGCTCAGCGCGCCGACCGAGGCTCCCTGGCCGAAGCCGATGACGTCGGGGCTGCCGAGCGGGTTGCGGGTGACGGACTGGAAGACGGCGCCGCCGACGCCGAGGGCGGCTCCGACGAGCAGCCCGACGAGGGCGCGCGGCAGCCTGAGGTCCCGCACGATGAAGTCCTGCGCGGCAGAGCCGGCGCCGAACAGGGTCCTGACGACCGTGGCGGGCGACATCGGGTAGTCGCCGCTGCCGATGACGATCACCGCGGCCAGCAGCGCCGCGACCGTCAGCAGCAGCAGCGCGAGCGCGGGCCGGCTCTCGATCCGCAGCGACAGCAGGCCGCCCGGGGTGCGCACGGTGCGGACCTTGCGGCCGCGCGGCGGCTTCCGGCCGGGCGGGGACGCGCCGGGCACCGGCGCGTC
>NZ_JAIUKE010000482.1 GCF_020176795.1 Streptomyces sp. 8L | reverse complement strand
GGGCGGGCCGGCGTCGCGAGGATCTCCTCCAGCACCGTCTGGAGCACGGCCGGACTGCCGGGCGCGGCCCGCGGCCCCGCCCACTCCAGACTCGCCACGACGATCTGCCAGTTCGGCGCGGCGCCGCCCCCCCCCCCCCGCCCCAGCGCCCAGCCCCCGGTGCGGGCGACGGCAGGGCCCGAACGGCGTATCCGCGGCCGGTCCGTGTCCCGTGCGCATTCTTCGTTCCCGCCGGGGTACGCGGCGGGCGTCGCCGGCCGCGGAGGGCAGGCGTCCGTTGCGGGATACGGGTCCCCGGGTGAGGCTGATGCGGGGGCCGTAAGGCGCTGGAGGTAGCGATGGGTGTCCGCAGGCTGGTCAACAGGTGGCCCGTCTACCGCCAGCTCACGGGGGCCGACCCGCTCGCCCGGGGCAGCGCGGCCACGTCACCGGTCACCGAGGGTCTCAGGCCGCGTACGGACACGGCGGACCGCGTCGTCAAGTCCGTCTGCCCGTACTGCGCGGTCGGCTGCGGCCAGCAGGTGTACGTCAAGGGCGACGCGGTCGTGCAGATCGAGGGCGACCCCGACTCGCCCGTCAGCCGGGGGCGGCTGTGCCCGAAGGGCTCCGCCACGCTCCAGCTGACCACGGGCGACGCGCGCCGCCACGAGGTCCTCTACCGCCGCCCGCACGGCACCGAGTGGGAGCGGCTCGATCTGGAGACGGCCATGGACATGGTCGCCGACCGGGTGGTCGAGACCCGGCGGCGCACCTGGGAGTGGGAGTACGACGGACGGCGCACGGCGCGGACGATGGGGATCGCGAGCCTCGGCGGCGCCACCCTCGACAACGAGGAGAACTACCTCATCAAGAAGCTGCTGACGGGCCTCGGCGTGGTCCAGGTGGAGAACCAGGCGCGCGTGTGCCACAGCTCCACCGTCGCGGGCCTCGGGACCTCGTTCGGCCGGGGCGGCGCCACCACGTTCATGCAGGACCTCCAGCACTCCGACTGCATCGTCATCCAGGGGTCCAACTACGCCGAGGCGCACCCGGTGGGCTTCCAGTGGGTCATGGAGGCGAAGGCCAGGGGCGCGAAGATCATCCACGTGGACCCGCGCTTCACCAGGACCAGCGCCCTGGCGGACCTGCATGTCCCGATCCGCGCGGGCAGCGACATCGCCTTCCTCGGCGGCATCGTCAACCACGTACTGAGCGAGGAGAAGGACTTCCGCGAGTACGTCCTGAACTACACGAACGCCGCCACGCTGGTCGGGGAGGACTTCCGGGACACCGAGGACCTGGGCGGCGTCTTCTCCGGCCTGGACAGCGAGGGGCACCGCTACGAGCCGGGGAGCTGGCAGTACGAGGGCGCGCAGGTCCAGGCGCCGGCGGGGGACCCCGACCAGCAGTACGAGGCCCGGGAGGGTTCGGACGGCGAAGGCGGCCCGGACGCGGGCGGGCCGTCGGACGCGGGCGCCGGCCGGGGCCTGGAGGCGGGCCGCCGCATCGGCGCGGCGGGCGGCTCGGAGACGCACGGCTCGGGCGGCGCCCAGACCCGCTCGGCCGCGCCCCGCGACGAGACGCTCCAGCACCCCCGGTGCGTCTACCAGATCCTGAAGCGCCACTACGCCCGCTACACCCCCGAGCTGGTCGAGCAGGTCTGCGGCATCCCCCGGGAGACGTTCCTCGCCGTGTGCGACGCGCTGACGTCGAACTCCGGGCGCGAGCGCACCAGCGCCTTCTGCTACGCGGTCGGCTGGACCCAGCACACCGTCGGCTCCCAGTACATCCGCGCGGCCAGCGTGCTCCAGCTGCTGCTGGGCAACATCGGCCGCCCGGGAGGCGGCATCCAGGCGCTGCGCGGCCACGCCTCCATCCAGGGGTCGAGCGACATCCCCACGCTGTTCAACCTGCTGCCCGGCTACCTGCCGATGCCCCACGCGCACGCACACGAGGACCTGGACACCTTCGTCGACGCGAGCAAGACCGACAAGGGCTTCTGGGGAAACATGCGGGCCTACTTCGTCAGCCTGCTCAAGGCGTACTACGGGGACGCGGCCACCGCGGAGAACGACTTCTGCTTCGACCACCTGCCGCGGCTCACGGGCTCCCACGCCACGTACGACACCGTTCTCGCGCAGCTGGACGGCAGGTGCAAGGGCTACTTCCTGATGGGGGAGAACCCGGCGGTCGGCTCCGCGAACACCCGGCTCCAGCGGCTCGGGATGGCCAACCTGGAGTGGCTCGTCGTCCGGGACTTCTCCCTGATCGAGTCCGCGACCTGGTGGAAGGACGGCCCGGAGATCGAGACCGGCGAGCTGCGCACCGAGGACATCGGCACCGAGGTGTTCTTCTTCCCGGCCGCGGCCCACACCGAGAAGTCCGGCTCGTTCACCAACACCAACCGGTGGGTCCAGTGGCACCACACGGCCGTGGAGCCGCGGGGCGACGCGCGCAGCGACCTGTGGTTCATGTACCACCTCGGACGGCGCGTCAAGGAGCGCCTGGCCGGCTCCACCGATCCGATGGACCGGCCGGTCCAGGACCTCACCTGGGACTACCCGGTCGAGGGTGAACTCGCCGAGCCCATCGCGGATGCCGTACTCGCCGAGATCAACGGGCACGCGGCGGACGGCTCACCGCTCAGCGCCTACACCCAGCTGAAGGACGACGGCTCCACCCGCTGCGGCTGCTGGATCTACTGCGGCGTCTACGCCGACGGGGTGAACCAGGCGGCCCGCAGGAAACCCGGCTCCGAACAGGACTGGGTGGCGGCCGAGTGGGCCTGGGCGTGGCCCGCCAACCGGCGCATCCTCTACAACCGCGCCTCCGCCGCCCCCGACGGAACACCGTGGAGCGAGCGGAAGGCGTACGTGTGGTGGGACGGCGAGGCCCGCAGGTGGACCGGCCACGACGTGCCGGACTTCGTACCGGACCTGGCTCCCGACCACGTACCGCCGGAAGAGGCCAGGGGCCCCGAAGCCCTGCGCGGGGACGACCCGTTCATCATGCAGGCGGACGGCAAGGGCTGGCTGTACGCCCCGGCGGGCCTGGAGGACGGGCCGCTGCCGACCCACTACGAGCCGCAGGACTCGCCCTTCCCGAACGCGCTCTACCCGGACGTCCCCCGTTCCCCCGTACGGCAGTTGATGGAGCGCGAGGGCAACCGCTTCCACCCGAGCGGGGACGAGCCGGGCGCCGGGGTGTATCCGTACGTGGTGACGACGCACCGGCTCACGGAGCACTTCACCGCCGGCGGGATGTCCCGGTGGTCCCCCTATCTCGCCGAGCTGCAACCGGAGTTCTTCTGTGAGCTCTCGCCCGAACTGGCGGCGGAACGCGGGCTGGAGAACGGCGGCTGGGCCACCATCATCACGGCCCGCAACGCGGTGGAGGCGCGGGTCCTGGTGACGCGGCGGCTTCGGCCGCTCACCGTCCACGGCCGTACGGTCCACCAGATCGGCCTCCCGTTCCACTGGGGACCGAACGGGGTCAGTACCGGCGACGCGGCCAACGAACTCGTCGCGATGGCGCTCGACCCCAACGCGCACATCCAGGAGGACAAGGCCCTGACCGCGGACATCGTGGCGGGCCGCAGGCCGCGCGGCCCCGGCCTGCCGAAGCTGGTGGAGGAGTACCGGGCCAGGGCCGGCATCACCGGCGAAACCGGAACGGAGACGGTCAAGTGAGCGACGTGGCAAGCCCGTCGGGCCATCTGCTGAGCGGGCCCGAACCCGACCCGGCGGGCGACGCGGGACACACCGGCGCGCCGCCCCGCGTCGGGTTCTTCACCGACACCTCGGTGTGCATCGGCTGCAAGGCCTGCGAGGTGGCCTGCAAGGAGTGGAACGCGATCCCCGAGGACGGCATCTCGCTGTCCGGCATGAGCTACGACAACAGCCTGGGCCTCGGCGCCTCCACCTGGCGGCACGTGGCGTTCATCGAGCAGCAGGTCCCCGTGCCGTCACCCGAGGGGCGGACACAACTCCCGCTGCTCGACGGCGAAGCGCGGTCCGACGCTCACCGGCCCCCGGAGGAGGCGCACGCGGCGGGGGACGACAGCGGCATGCGGTGGCTGATGTCCTCCGACGTCTGCAAGCACTGCACCCACGCCGCCTGCCTTGACGTGTGCCCGACCGGTGCCCTCTTCCGCACCGAGTTCGGCACCGTGGTCGTCCAGGAGGACATCTGCAACGGCTGCGGCTACTGCGTGCCCGCCTGTCCCTACGGTGTGATCGAGCAACGCCCGGAGGACGGGCGGGTGTTCAAGTGCACCCTGTGCTACGACCGGCTCGGGGCCGGCCAGGAACCGGCGTGCGCCAAGGCCTGCCCCACGGACTCCATCCAGTTCGGGCCGCTCGACGAACTGCGGGAGCGGGCGGCGCTGCGCGTCGACCAGCTGCACGAGGCGGGCGTCACCGACGCGCGCCTGTACGGGGAGGACCCCGGGGACGGGGTGGGCGGCGACGGGGCGTTCTTCCTCCTGCTGGACGAGCCCGAGGTCTACGGACTGCCGCCCGCGCCCGTCGTAACCACCCGCGACCTGCCCGCCATGTGGCGGCACGCCGCGGTCGCCGCGCTCTCCCTCGCCGGAGGCGTCGCCGTGTCGTTCGCCGCCGCCGCACTGCCCGGAAGGAAGGCCCGCCGATGACCGGTTCCGATGTCACCCGGGACGGAGTACGCGGGCAGCGCCCGGGCCGCGAGGCGTCCCCGAAGGCCCTCCAGCCGGCCGGCCGACGCCGACGCGGGCGCCGTCGGGGCGAGGAACTCATGGTGCCGCGCGCTGAGTTCGACTCGTACTACGGGCGTCCCGTCATCAAGCCGCCGTCCTGGTCGGCCACCGACATCGCGGGATACTTCTTCTTCGGCGGGCTCGCGGGGGCCGGGTCGGTCCTGGCCGCCGGCGCGCAGGCGACGGGGCGACCCACCCTGGCGCGGGCCATGAAGATCTCCTCGATCGGCGCGCTGTCCCTGTCGACCGCCGCGCTCATCCACGACCTCGGCAGGCCCGCGCGCTTCCACCACATGCTGCGGGTGTTCAAGCCGACGTCTCCCATGAGCGTCGGCTCCTGGCTCCTCGCGGGATACGGCTCCTTCGCGGGGGCGGCGGCCGCGAGCGCCGTCACCGGCAGGCTGCCCCGCGCGGGCGCCGCAGCGACGGCCGGCGCGGCGCTGTTCGGGCCCGCGGTCGCCGCCTACACCGCGGTGCTCGCGGCCGACACCGCCGTACCCGCCTGGCACGGCGCCCACCGCGAACTGCCGTACGTCTTCGTCGCGTCGGCGACGGCGGCGGCGTCCGGCATGGCGCTCGCCGTGGCACCGACCGCGGAGAACACCCCCGCCCGGTACGCGGCGGCCCTGGCGGCCGTCGGCGACGTGGCGTCCATGAGCCTGGCCGAACGCCGCCTCGGGATGGTCGCGGAGACCTACCGCACCGGCCGCGCGGGCACCCTGCTGCGGGCGGCGCGGGCGCTCACCGTCGGCGGTGCCGCCTGCGCGGCGCTCCTCGGGCACCGCCGCCGCGCGGCGGCGGCCGGCGGCGGCGCGATGCTGCTCGCCGGGTCCGCCTGCACCCGGTTCGGCATCTTCGCGGCGGGCGTCGCCTCGGCGGAGGACCCGGTGTACACGGTGGCGCCGCAGCGCGAAGCCCTGGAACGCCGGGCCCGCGAACGCGAGGCGGCAGCCGGCTCCTGAGACGACCGGGGGCCCACGGTCCGCCGGTCGCCGTCGCCGGTCCGCCGGTCCGCCGGTCCGCCGGTCTGCCGGTCCGCTGGTCGCCGTTGCCGGTCTGCCGGTCGCCGGTCGCCGTCGCCGGTCCGCCGCCCCGCCCGTCCGGCCGGATGTGCCTTTCGGGGTGCGGCGCTCAGTCCCCCCGTACGACCCGGACGCTCTTCACCTCGGGGTCTGCGGCGTCGGGCACCACCATGCCGGCGTCGACGCCGCTGCGCAGGTATTCCATCACCTCGCGGCCGAGCACCTCCCCGGGGAGCGCGGCGGGGATGCCCGGTGGGTACGGAGTGAGCACCTCGGCGCAGATCCGTCCGGCGGCCCGCCGCCACGGCACGTGCTCGACCGGGCCGAAGTACGCGTCCCTCGGCAGCGTCGCCTGTTCCAGCCGCAGGCCCGGCGGACTGGGTACCTCGATCCCGGGCGCGGTCCGCAGCTCGGCCGCGTGGTCGGAGACGTCCCCCAGCGCCCCGAGCAGGGCTTCGGCGGTGCGATGGTCGTCGGCATGGGTGAGCTGCGCGTTGATCCTGCGGTGGTCGGCCGTGTGCAGATTGACCCGGTGGTGCTCCCGGGCCCAGTCGTTGACGCGGTAGCCGGTCGTCCCGAGGGCCGATACGTCGATCATGATCTGGAGGGGGTCCAGGTCGTTCGAACGGCCCGGGCCACAGAAGTCGCTCCTGCCGTGTACGTGCATGCCGTCGATCGCCTCGATCGCGCTCCGTACGGACTCGGCGAGGGCGAGCGCGTCGTCGTACAGCGCCCGGCCGTACTCCACCATCTGGCGGCGCCAGCCGTCGAGGGCGGCGTAGACGAGCACGGACGGGCTTGTCGTACCGAGCAGGTCGGCACGGCTCCGCAGCACCTCCGGCGCGATCAGGTCGCCCTGGAGATGGAACACCGAGCCCTGTTCGAGTCCTGACCCCATCTTGTGGACGGACGTGACGCAGACATCGGCCCCCGCGTCCATCGCCCAGGTGGGCAGCCGGGGGTGGAAGGGGAGGTGCGCGCCCCACGCCTCGTCCACGATCAGCGGCCGGCCCCGCTCGTGGCAGACACGCGCGATCGCACCGAGGTCGGAGCACGTGCCGTAGGGGGTGGGGGTGGTGACGAGCGCGCCCCGGGCGTCCGGGTGTTCGTCGAACGCGGCCCGGAAGGCGGCGGCGGCCGGGGGGTGCGCGAGGTGCCGGTCCCGGTCCCACCGCGGATCGACCCAGACGGGCCGGATTCCCGCCAGGACGAGCCCGGACACCACGGATTTGTGCACGTCCCGCCCGACCAGCAGCTTCTCGTGCGGCCCCGCCACCGCCAGCATCGCGGCCTTGACCGACAGGGAGCTGCCGCAGGTGGAGAAGAAGGTGTGCTGGGCGCCCACGGCGTCAGCCATCAGGGCCTCGGCACGCCGCAGCACGCCGCCGGACGACGACCGGTCGTCGAGACCGCTGATGGCCAGCACGTCCGACCGGAAGACGGCGTCGCCCAGAACGGAGCGGACGCGGGGGTCGGCCCCT
The DNA here is from genome assembly GCF_020176795.1 of Streptomyces sp. 8L. GTDB lineage: Bacteria > Actinomycetota > Actinomycetes > Streptomycetales > Streptomycetaceae > Streptomyces. The sequence goes on along the minus strand of NZ_JAIUKE010000482.1, from coordinate 1,717 downwards.
CTTCCCTGCTTGTGCCCCGGCGGGGTGAAGGGGGTCTGTCCGGTCGTGTGGTAGGCGTGCAGCGCTTCGAGTACGGGAGCACGGGAGTGGTCCATGACCATCGGATTCCCCGGCGCCGTGCGCGCGATGCGCCGCCCGGTCGCGGTGCACCGGACGGCCTACGCCGGCCGGCCGCACATGGGCGGTACGGCGGGGGTACGGCGGGGTACGGCCGTACGGTCCGGCTATGCGCCGGCCTGCCTGACCGCGGCGGCGACCTGGGCGCGGGCGGCGTGAGAGGGGGCTCCGTGGCCCGGAAGGACCCAGGACGCGCGCAGCCGGGCGAGCTGCTCCAACGAGGCGCGCGACGCTTCCGGGTCGTCCGTGAAGGGGGCGGGCCCCGGGCCCGTGCGGCCGGTCAGCACGTGCCGGGTCGTCAGGGCGTCCCCGACGAAGACGGCGTCGGCGAGCGGCACATGCACGGCGACGCTGCCCGGCGAGTGCCCCGGCATCGGCACGATCACGGGGCGGCCGGGAAGGTCGAGGACGTCGCCGTCGTGGACCTCGGTCACCTCCCGCACGTAGGTGGTGCGCAGTCCGTTCTTGCGCAGGGAGTACGAGAGGAAGCCCAGCATGGGGCCGATCCTCATGGGGCCCATCGAGGTCTTGGGCTTCTCGCCCGTGCGCGCGCGGTCGGCGTCGGCGGTGTGCACGTAGACGGGTACGCCGTACTCGCGCCGCAGCCGTTCGGCGAAGCCGATGTGGTCGGAGTCCCCGTGGGTCAGCACGAGTCCCCGGATGTCGGCGGCGGACTTGCCCAGGGACCGCAGCTCGTCCTGCAGGTCGTTCCAGTGGCCGGGGAGGCCCGCGTCGATGAGTGTGATGCCCTCGTCGGTGTCGATCAGATAGCACGCCACCACGTCATTGCCGAGGCGGTGAAGGTGCGGAGCGAGCTTCATGGCTTGCCTTCCGGGGTATGTGGGCGACTACGATGGCTACGATACATAGCCTTGATGGCTATGGGCAATAGCTTTGCGGCGGCGCCTGTGTGGACAGCGGCTGCGCGGAGAGCCGTTGTGCTGACAGCGGCTGTGCGGAGAGTGGTTGTGCTGACGGCGGTTGTGCCAAGCAGCTGTACGGACAAGAGTTTCACCGGGCGCGAAAGGGCGGAACATGCCGACTCCTGAGAAGACCTCACTGAGCGCGATCGTCGCGGCGGGCCGCGACATCCTGGAGTCGGGCGGGCCCGACCGGCTGACGATGCAGGGCGTCGCCACCCGCGTCGGAGTGCGCGCGCCGTCCCTGTACAAGCATGTCCGCGACCGCGCGGGCCTGCTGTCCGCCGTGGCGGGGGCGATCGTGGACGGCCTCATCGAGCGGCTCGCGGCAACCGACGGCTCATTCGAAGAGCTGATCAGCGCCTACCGCGACTACGCGCGGGAGAACCCCGAGGGGTTCCGGCTGGTGATGCTCGCCGCCCACGCGCCGCTGGAGTCCCTCGAACGCGCCGTCCTCCCGATCCTGGACGCGACCCGGCGGCTGGTCGGCGAGGAGGCCGCGCTCGACGCCGCGCGCCTGGTGACCTCGTGGGCCACCGGCTTCATCCAGATGGAGCTCACCGGGGCCTTCCGGCTCGGGGGCGACGTCGACCAGGCGTTCGCCTACGGCCTCGCCCACATGCGCCGCGCGCTCGCGGACGCCTGAACGGCCGCCGGGGCGGACGGCGGGCCTCGGGGGG
>NZ_JAIUKE010000481.1:3089-8940 GCF_020176795.1 Streptomyces sp. 8L | reverse complement strand
CCCCCCCCGCGGGCGCCCCGCCCCCCCCGCCCCGGGGCGCCGGCGCGGACCGGGGCGGGGGGCGCGCCCCCCCCCCCCCCCGCGCGGGCCCCCCCCCGCCGGCCGGGCGGCTCGTCCGTCTCCGCGCCCGCCTCGCGCGCTCGCAGAACTCCCTCGGCAAGGGCCTGCTCACGCTCCTGTCGCGCGAGCACCTCGACGAGGACACCTGGGAGGAGATCGAGGACACGCTCCTGACCGCGGACGTCGGGGTGAAGCCGACGCAGGAACTCGTGGAGCGGCTGCGCGAGCGGGTGCGCGTCCTCGGCACCCGCAGCCCGGAGGAGCTGCGCACCCTGCTGCGCGAGGAGCTGATCACACTCGTCGGAGCGGACCTCGACCGCGAGGTGAAGACCGAGAGCGGCCTCGACACCCCGGGCGTCGTGATGGTCGTCGGCGTCAACGGCACCGGCAAGACCACCACGACGGGCAAGCTGGCCCGCGTCCTGGTCGCGGACGGCCGGTCCGTCGTCCTCGGCGCGGCCGACACGTTCCGGGCCGCCGCCGCCGACCAGCTCCAGACCTGGGGCGAGCGCGTGGGCGCCCGTACCGTACGGGGTCCCGAGGGCGGCGACCCCGCGTCGGTCGCCTTCGACGCGGTCAAGGAGGGCATCGCCGAGAGCGCGGACGTCGTCCTCATCGACACGGCGGGCCGTCTGCACACCAAGACCGGCCTGATGGACGAACTCGGCAAGGTGAAGCGGGTCGTCGAGAAGCACGGGCCGCTGGACGAGGTGCTGCTCGTCCTCGATGCCACGACCGGCCAGAACGGCCTGGTGCAGGCGCGGGTGTTCGCGGAGGTCGTGGAGATCACCGGCATCGTGCTGACCAAGCTGGACGGCACTGCCAAGGGCGGCATCGTGGTGGCGGTCCAGCGCGAGCTGGGTGTGCCGGTCAAGCTGGTGGGCCTCGGTGAGGGCGCCGACGATCTCGCGCCGTTCGAGCCCGCCGCCTTCGTGGACGCGCTGATCGGCGACTGACACGGCCGCCTGTCGCCGCCCTCGTACGGGCCGTGGCACGGACGGTGCAAACGCGGACAGCGAAAAGGCGGACGGCGAAAACGCGGGCAGTACAAACGCGGACAGTGAAAGCGCGGACGGTGAAAGGGCGGGTGACCTCCGGGTCGCCCGCCCTTCCGCCGGCCGCGCTCCGCGTCCGCTCTCCGTACAGTGCCGCCGTCGCTATCCCCCGTGCCGGGGGCGCGCCCGGCCCACCCGGTGGCAGGTGTACGCCAGCGTCCCCAGCAGCAGCCTGGCCGGCGGCAGCACCGCGGTGTCGGGCGACGGCGGGCGCAGCCAGTGGGCGGGGCCGAGCGTCCCCATCGGGGAGGGCGGCGCCACCACGTAGGAGCCCGGGCCCAGGCCCGCCAGGTCGAGGTCCGCGTCGTCCCAGCCCATCCGGTAGAGCAGGGTGGGCAGTTCCGCCGCGGCGCCGGGCGCCACGAAGAAGTACGCGCGCCCGGCCGGCGTGGCGAGGACGGGGCCGCGCGGCAGTCCCATCCGCTCCAGGCGCGCCAGCGCGGGCCCGCCGGCGCCGAGCGCCACGTCGATCACGTCGAACCGCTCGCCCACGGGCAGCAGGACGGCCGCGCCGGGCACCTCGGCCCACGCGCGCGTGACCTCGTCGAGCGTCGCGCCCGCCTTGACGCGAGGGCAGAAGCCGAGCGGGTGCGCCCCCGGCTCCGTACAGCAGGGGTCGCCGCACGAGCAGGCGCCCGCGGCGGAGGACCGGGCGCCCGGCATGACGTCCCAGCCCCACAGACCCGTGTACTCGGCGACCGCAGTGCACTCCGTGGCCCGGCCGCGGCGCCGTGAGGCCGCCCGCAGTTCCCGGATGTCCCGGAGACCGCCGATGGTGAAGCCCATGCCCCCTCCAACGGGTCGAACGCGCGGGTGGTTACGACTCGCAGTCTGCCCGTGACACTCCGTCGCGGAAGGGGCGTCGGCGCGGATGTGCGGAGGCAATGGGGGTGGTGCGAACCGAGTCGCGCGCCCCGGCGCACCTCTTTCGCGTCACCCATGACCGCTGCCTGTCAAGTGAAGCGCGTCCATGCCGCGGCGAGTTCATTCGAAGGGGTGGCGAATGGTGGCGATTTAGCAAGGAACGCTGAATCCCCTAGCTGGAGGGGTGATCGTAGGATTACTTTCGGTGCACGGGCTGGGGAGAAGGGTTGTTCTCGTGGGTATGCCGGAGGCACATCGGGCGGCTGTTCGAGGGGTGAATCCTCGGATGGGACGCCAGGGAACGCGGCATCCTTACAGCGGTTCGCGCGACGGATCGAGCGGACGCGTCGGACCGAGCGGATGGGGGCAGTCCAGGTGAGCGGCAGCGGTGCGGACGAGGCGAGCACGGGCAAACGCCCGAACGCCCTGCTCGGTTCCTGGTTCGCGCGCAGCGGCTGGTCGAAGGGCGAGCTCGCCCGCCAGGTCAACCGCAGAGCGCGCCAGATGGGCGCCCACCACGTCAGCACCGACACCTCCCGCGTACGGCGCTGGCTCGACGGGGAGCAGCCGCGCGAGCCCATCCCGCGGATCATGTCGGAGCTGTTCTCCGAGCGCTTCGGGTCCGTCGTCGCCGTCGAGGACCTCGGGCTGCGCAGCGCACACCAGTCGCCGTCCGCCGCCGGAGTCGACCTGCCCTGGGCCGGCCCCCAGACGGTCGCCCTGCTCGGCGAGTTCTCCCGCAGCGACCTGATGCTCGGCCGCCGCGGCTTCCTCGGCTCCTCCCTCAGCCTCTCCGCGGGCCCCGCCCTCGTCGAGCCCGTGCAGCGCTGGCTCGTACCGACCCCCGGCGGCGGCGAGGCGCCGGCCGGCGGGCAGGCCGGCGCGCGGCGCACCCCGCGCCTTTCCGAGCCCGAGCTCGAACTGCTGGAGTCCACCACCGCGATGTTCCGCCTCTGGGACGCGCAGTGCGGCGGCGGACTGCGCCGCAAGGCCGTCGTCGGACAGCTCCACGAGGTCACCGACCTGCTCCAGGAACCGCTGCCCGAGGCCGCCTCGCGGCGCCTGTTCACCTGCGCCGCGGAACTGTCGGAGCTGGCCGGCTGGATGAGCTACGACGTCGGCCTCCAGCCCAACGCGCAGAAGTACTTCGTGCTCGCGCTGCACGCGGCCAAGGAGGCGGGCGACCGCGCGCTCGGCTCGTACATCCTGTCCTCGATGAGCCGGCAGATGATCCACCTCGGGCGCCCCGACGACGCGCTCGAACTCATCCACCTCGCCCAGTACGGCAGCCGCGACTGCGCCACCCCCCGCACCCAGTCCATGCTGTACGCGATGGAGGCGCGCGCATACGCGGGCATGGGCCTGCCGAGCAAGTGCAAGCGCGCGGTGCGGATGGCGGAGGACTCGTTCGCCGACATCGGCGACGACGGCGCGCCCGACCCCGACTGGATCGGCTTCTTCACCGAGGGGGAGCTGCACGCGGAGAACGCGCACTCGTTCCGTGACCTCGCCTACGTCGCGGGCCGCAGCCCGGCCTACGCCTCCCTGGCGGAGCCCGTCATGGAGCGCGCCGTGGAACTCTTCGAACGGGACGAGGACCATCAGCGCTCCTACGCGCTGAACCTCATCGGCCTCGCCAGCGTCCACCTCCTCAAGCGCGAGCCGGAGCGGATGGCCGCGCCCGCCAGGGAGGCTCTGGGCATCGCCCGCTCCATCCGCTCCGAACGCGTCAACACCCGGCTGCGCAAGACCGTCGACATCGCCGTACGGGACTTCGAGGACGTCCCCGAGGTGGTGGAGCTCGGTGAGCTGCTCGGCCCCCGCTTCCCGGAGAACGCGGAAGCGGTCTGAAACCCCGGCCGCGGTGCTCACCCCGTACCGCCCGACACGGCTCCCCCGCCGACAGGACAGCAGGGTGACACCGCGGCCGGCTCTCACTCCGCCGTGTGACGGATTCACCCGTACGCGACGATGATTCACTTCGCCGTAACACAGGGCTCATCTTCGTCACCGCATCGAAACACGGCACACGTCCGACCGAAACGGCCCTGCGCGAATCTCCTCATCACAGTCGGCCCATGCGAAATGTCGGATAGGGCCGATCCGACCGACGGAGGGGACGCCGGCCTTGAATGGTGCAGATACCGCGTTCGTATTGATCAGTGCCGCGCTCGTGATGCTGATGGCGCCAGGACTGGCGTTCTTCTACGGCGGCATGGTGCGGGTGAAGAGCGCCCTCAACATGCTGATGATGTCCGTCATCTCGCTGGCCGTCGTCAGCGTGCTGTGGGTCTTCTACGGATACACGCTGGCCTTCGGTGACGATCTCGGCGGCATCGGGCTCATCGGCAATTTCGATCACCTCGGCATGAAGGGCATCGGCCCGGAGACGCTGACCGGCAAGGGCGGCATCCCCGTGCTCGCCTTCGCCTTCTTCCAGCTGATGTTCGCCGTCCTCACCCCCGCGCTGATGAGCGGCGCCCTGGCGGACCGTGTGAAGTTCAGCGCCTGGACCCTGTTCATCGCCCTGTGGGTCACGATCGTCTACTTCCCGATCGCGCACTGGGTGTGGCAGTCAGGCGGCTGGCTCTTCAAGCTCGGCGTGATCGACTTCGCCGGCGGAACGGCCGTCCACATCAACGCCGGCATCGGCGGTCTCGCCGCCGTCCTCGTGGTCGGCAAGCGCATCGGCTTCAAGAAGGACCCGATGCGGCCGCACAGCCTGCCGCTCGTCGTGATCGGCGCCGCGCTCCTGTGGTTCGGCTGGTTCGGCTTCAACGCCGGGTCCGAGCTGGCCGCCGACGGCACCGCCGCCAACATGGCCTTCAACACCCAGATCGCCACCGCGGCGGCGATGATCGGCTGGCTCGCGTACGAACGCGTCAAGCACGGCGCGTTCACCACCCTCGGCGCCGCCTCCGGCGCCGTCGCGGGCCTCGTCGCCATCACCCCCTCCGGCGCCGCGGTGAACGCCTGGGGCGCCCTGCTCATCGGCGTCGTCGCCGGCGGCGTCTGCTCCTTCGCCGTCAGCCTCAAGTTCAGGTTCGGCTACGACGACTCGCTCGACGTCGTCGGCGTCCACCTGGTCGGCGGCGTGATCGGCACCCTCCTGGTCGGCGTCCTCGCCACCGGCGGAGTCGCGGGCCTGACCCAGCTCGGCAAGCAGGCCGCCGGAGCGTTCTCCGTCATGGCGTACTCCTTCGTCGTCTCCTGGCTGCTCGCGAAGCTCGTCGACAAGACCATCGGCTTCCGGGCCTCCGAGGACGACGAGATCACCGGCCTCGACATGGCACAGCACGCCGAATCCGCCTACGACTTCACCGGTGTCGGCGGGGCGGCGGTGCACCGTAGTAGCGTGCCCGCAGCCGACCGCGACGCCGCCGCGGCGAAGACCCCGAAGGTGGACGCATGAAGCTCATCACCGCCGTCGTGAAGCCGCACCGGCTGGACGAGATCAAGGAAGCCCTCCAGTCGTTCGGCGTCCAGGGCCTCACCGTCACCGAGGCCAGCGGATACGGGCGCCAGCGCGGCCACACCGAGGTCTACCGCGGCGCCGAGTACACCGTCGACCTCGTCCCCAAGGTCCGTATCGAGGTCCTCGTCGAGGACGGCGACGCCGAGCAGATCGTCGAAGTCGTCGTGAAGGCGGCGAGGACCGGCAAGATCGGCGACGGCAAGGTCTGGACCGTGCCCGTCGACACCGCCGTACGGGTGCGCACCGGCGAACGCGGCCCCGATGCCCTCTGAGGGACGCCGCCCCGCCGGGGACCGGCCCCCGGCGGAAGCGGACACCTGTTACGCCGCGGGGCGGGGGGGGCGGCCGCGCCCCCCCCGCCCGCCCGCCGCCCCCCCCGCCCCGGCCCCCCCCCCCC
>NZ_JAIUKE010000481.1:0-3081 GCF_020176795.1 Streptomyces sp. 8L | reverse complement strand
GCGGCGCCGGGCCCCCGCGCGCCGGCCCCCGGCGGCCCGCCCGCGGCCCCGCGCCGGCGCCCGCCCCCCCCCCCCCCCCCCCCCCCCCCCCCCCCCCCCCCCCGCCCGCGTCGCGAGGCCCTCGCCGACCTCACCGACCAGTGGCTCAAGGGGCTCTTCGACGACGCCGCCGCGGGCACCGGCGTCCAGGGCGCCGCCCTCGTCGCCGTCGGCGGCTACGGACGCGGCGAGCTCTCCCCGCGCAGCGACCTCGACCTGCTGCTCCTGCACGACGGCGCGCCCTCCGCCGCCGTCTCTGCGCTGGCCGAACGCCTCTGGTACCCCGTGTGGGACCTCGGCGTCGCCCTCGACCATTCCGTACGCACCCCCGCGGAGGCCCGCAAGGCTGCGGCGGAGGACCTGAAGGTCCACCTCGGGCTGCTCGACGCGCGCCCCGTCGCGGGTGACCTGGGCCTGCTCACCAGGCTCCGCACCACCGTCCTGGCCGACTGGCGCAACCACGCGGTCAAGCGCCTGCCCGAACTCGCGGAACTGTGCCGGGAGCGCGGCGAGCGCCATGGCGAGCTCCAGTTCCTGCTGGAGGGCGACCTCAAGGAGTCCCGGGGCGGGCTGCGCGACGCGACCGCCCTGCGCGCCGTCGCCGCGTCCTGGCTCGCCGACGCGCCCCGCGAGGGGCTCACCGAGGCGCGCACCCGGCTCCTCGACATCCGCGACACGCTCCACCTCACCACCGGCCGCGCCACCGACCGGCTCGCACTCCAGGAGCAGGACGGCGTCGCCGAGGCGCTGAGGCTCCCCGACGCCGACGCCCTGCTGCGGCAGGTCTACGAGGCCGCCAGGACCATCTCGTACGCCTCGGACGTCACCTGGCGCGAGGTGAACCGCGTCCTGCGGGCGCGGGCGGCGCGGCCCCGGCTGCGCGCGATGCTCGGCGTCGGCGGGAAGCCCGCCACCGACCGTGTTCCCCTCGCGGACGGTGTCGTCGAGCAGGAGGGCGAGGCCGTCCTCGCCCGCACCGCGCGGCCCGAGCGCGACCCCGTCCTGCCGCTGCGCGCCGCCGCCGCAGCCGCCCAGGCGGGCCTGCCGATCTCCCCGCACGCCGTGCGCCGCCTCGCCGCGGCCGCACCGCCGCTGCCCGTGCCGTGGCCCGCGGAGGCCCGCGAGGAACTGATCACCCTGCTCGGCGCGGGCGAACCGACCGTCGCGGTGTGGGAGGCCCTGGAGGCGGAGGGCATCGTCGGCCGCCTGCTGCCCGACTGGGAGCGCGTCCACTGCCGCCCCCAGCGCAACCCCGTCCACACCTGGACCGTCGACCGGCACCTCGTGGAGACCGCCGTACGGGCCGCCTCCCTCACCCGCCGGGTCTCCCGCCCCGACCTGCTGCTCATCTGCGCCCTCCTGCACGACCTCGGCAAGGGCTGGCCGGGCGACCACTCCGTGGTGGGCGAGACGATCGCGCGGGACGTGGCCGCGCGGGTCGGGTTCGACGCCGACGACACGTCCGTCGTCGCCACCGTCGTCCGCCACCACCTGCTGCTTGTCGACACCGCGACCCGGCGCGACCTGGACGATCCCGCGACCGTCGCCGCGGTCGCGCGGCACGTACGGAGCCTGACCACACTGGAGCTCCTCCACGCGCTCACCGAGGCCGACGCCCTGGCGACAGGACCCGCCGCCTGGTCCGCCTGGCGGGCCGGGCTCGTCGCAGGCCTGGTGCGGCGCGTCGCCGCCGCCCTGGCGGGCGAGCCGGTGGAGCGGCCGGACCCCGAAGCGCCCAGCGCCCAGCAGGAGCGCCTCGCCGTCGAGGCGCTGCGCACCGGCGGCCCCGTCCTCTCCCTGCGTGCGGAAGGGCCGCGCGGCGAGGACGGCTCCCCCGACGCGCCGCACGCCCCGGAGGAGCCGGCGCCGCCCGAGCCCGTCGGCGTGGAGCTGCACGTCGCCCTGCCCGAGCGGCCCGGCGTGCTGCCCGCCGTGGCGGGGGTGCTCGCGCTGCACCGGCTCACGGTCCGCGCCGCCGACCTGCGGGCGGTGGAGCTGCCGACCGGTCTCGGCGACCCCGCCGCGACCACCGACGTCCTGCTGCTGAGCTGGCGGGTCGCCGCCGCGTACGGCTCGCTCCCCGAGGAGGCCCGGCTGCGCGCCGACCTCGTACGCGTCCTGGACGGGACGCTCGACATCGCCGCCCGGCTCGCGGAGCGCGATGCCGCCTACCCGCGGCGGCGCGGCGCCCCGGCGCCCCCGCCCCGCGTCACCGTCGCCGGAGCCGCGTCCCGGGAGGCCACCGTGATCGAGGTACGGGCCCACGACGCCCCGGGACTGCTGCACCGGATCGGGCGGGCCCTGGAGACGGCGGACCTGCGCGTGCGCAGCGCGCACGTGTCCACGCTCGGCGCGAACGCCGTCGACACGGTGTACGTGACACGACCGGACGGGACCCCGCTGACCGCGGAGGAGGCCGAGATGACCGCCAAGCGGGTGGAGGCGGCCCTGACCGGCGGCTGACGGACACCGTCGAGCGCTGCCCCGGCCGCGGAGGGTGCGCGCGCCCGGGCTGTCGGGCGGGACGGTCGCGCGCGCCGGGGCGCGGGAGCCGGTCCCCGCGGGGATTGCGGCGGGCAGGGGCCGGGATGTCCGCCGGTCCGGATACCCTGGAGGGCAGCCCGTTCGCCCGCCCCCTAGCCGAGGATTCGCGACCACCGTGTTCGACACTCTCTCCGACCGCCTCGCAGCCACCTTCAAGAGCCTCCGGGGCAAAGGGCGCCTCAGCCCGGAGGACATCGACGCCACGGCACGTGAGATCCGTATCGCGCTGCTTGAGGCCGACGTGGCGCTGCCCGTCGTCCGCGCCTTCATCAAACAGATCAAGGAGCGCGCCGCGGGCGAGGAAGTCTCCCGCGCGCTGAACCCGGCGCAGCAGGTCGTCAAGATCGTCAATGAGGAGCTCATCGGCATCCTCGGCGGCGAGACGCGGGGGGGGGGGGGGGGGGGGGCGCCGCCCCCCCCCGCGACGAGAGGGGGCGGCCCCCGGGGGGGCGCGCCCCCCCCCCCCCCCCCCCCCCCGCGCGCGGGGGGGCGGGGGGG
>NZ_JAIUKE010000480.1 GCF_020176795.1 Streptomyces sp. 8L | reverse complement strand
CCGGTGGAGGGCGGTGTCCTGTGTACGGGCCTGGACGCTTGACGGGGGGGGGGGGGGGGGGGCGGGGGCACACGGCGGCTGGCCCGGGGCCGCGGCCGAACGATGATCGATCATCCTGGCACTCAGTGCCAGAAAATTACCGGAAGACCCTTGCGAGGTGGCACGGCGTGCCATACTTTGAAGGTGTCCGGCCTGTCCCCGCGGATGTCACCCCCGCGCCGCCGGACGCCTGCGTCACAGGCATTCCCACCGTGCTCACCCGCGCGCGCACCACCCGCCGAACCGACGGCACCCTCCATCGCCCGCAGCTTCGCCAGGTACACCCGGAGGTTCCCGTGAAGGACATCCTGGACGCCGTCCAGTCCCCCGACGCCACCGCCGCGGACTTCGCCGCGCTCCCGCTGCCCGAGACCTATCGCGCCGTCACCGTCCGCAAGGACGAGACCGCGATGTTCGAGGGCCTCGACACCCGCGACAAGGACCCGCGCAAGTCACTGCACGTGGACCAGGTGCCCGTGCCCGAACTCGGGCCCGGTGAGGCGCTGGTGGCCGTGATGGCCAGCTCCGTGAACTACAACTCGGTGTGGACGTCGCTCTTCGAGCCGCTGCCCACCTTCGGCTTCCTCGAGCGCTACGGCAGGCTCAGCCCGCTCGCCGCCCGGCACGACCTGCCGTACCACGTCATCGGGTCGGACCTGTCGGGCGTGGTCCTGCGCACCGGGCCCGGTGTCAACGCGTGGCACCCCGGCGACCGGGTCGTCGCCCACTGCCTCTCCGTCGAGCTGGAGAGTTCGGACGGACACAACGACACCATGCTCGACCCCGAGCAGCGCATCTGGGGCTTCGAGACGAACTTCGGCGGCCTGGCCGACCTGGCCCTCGTCAAGTCCAACCAGCTGATGCCCAAGCCGGACCATCTCAGCTGGGAGGAGGCCGCGGCGCCCGGGCTCGTGAACTCCACCGCGTACCGCCAGCTCGTGTCGCGCAACGGCGCCGGGATGAAACAGGGCGACAACGTCCTGATCTGGGGGGCGAGCGGTGGACTCGGCTCCTACGCCACGCAGTTCGCACTCGCGGGCGGCGCCACCCCCATCTGCGTCGTGTCGAGCCCGCGGAAGGCGGAGCTGTGCCGGCGCATGGGCGCGGAGGCCGTCATCGACCGCAGTGCGGAGGGCTACCGGTTCTGGCGGGACGAGCACCGCCAGGACCCGCGCGAGTGGAAGCGCTTCGGGGCGCGCATCCGGGAGCTGACGGGCGGCGAGGACGTCGACATCGTCTTCGAGCACCCGGGCCGCGAGACGTTCGGCGCCAGTGTGTACGTGACCCGCAAGGGCGGCACGATCGTCACCTGCGCCTCCACGTCCGGCTACACGCACGAGTACGACAACCGGTACCTGTGGATGTCGCTGAAGCGCATCGTGGGCTCCCACTTCGCCAACTACCGGGAGGCCTGGGAGGCCAACCGCCTGGTCGCGAAGGGCCGTATCCACCCCACCCTGTCCAAGGTGTACACACTGGAGGACACCGGCCAGGCCGCGTACGACGTGCACCACAACCTGCACCAGGGCAAGGTCGGTGTGCTGGCGCTCGCGCCCCGCGAGGGCCTCGGTGTGCGGGACGCGGAGATGCGGGCGCGGTACGCGGACGCCATCGACCTCTTCCGCCCCGAGCGGGCGGGGGTCGCCGCATGACGAACCCGGCCCCCAGGGACCGGCCCTGGCTGATGCGCACGTACGCGGGGCACTCCACGGCCGAGGCGTCGAACGCCCTCTATCTGCGGGGCCTCGCCAAGGGCCAGACGGGGCTGTCCGTCGCCTTCGACCTGCCCACGCAGACCGGTTACGACCCCGACCACCCGCTGGCACGCGGCGAGGTGGGCCGGGTCGGGGTGCCGGTGTCCCATCTCGGTGACATGCGGCGGCTGTTCGACGGCATTCCGCTGGAGCGCACGAACACCTCGATGACCATCAACGCGACGGCGCTGTGGATGTTCGCGCTGTACCAGGTGGTCGCCGAGGAGCAGGGCGACGACGCGCCCGGCTGCCTGACGGGCACCACGCAGAACGACATCGTCAAGGAGTACCTCTCGCGCGGGACGTACGTCTTCCCGCCCGGGCCGAGCCTCAGGCTGACCACCGACCTCATCGCGTACACGGTGCGCCGCGCGCCGCGCTGGAACCCGGTCAACATCTGCAGCTACCACCTCCAGGAGGCGGGCGCGACACCCGTGCAGGAGATCGCGTACGCGCTGTCGACCGCGGTCACGGTGCTGGACGCGGTCCGGGCCGGCGGGCAGGTGTCCGAGGAGGCCTTCGGCGAGGTGGTCGGGCGGATCTCGTTCTTCGTGAACGCGGGCGTCCGGTTCGTCGAGGAGATGTGCAAGATGCGCGCCTTCACCCGGCTGTGGGACGGCATCACCCGCGAGCGCTACGGCGTCGAGGACGCGCGCCGGCGCCGCTTCCGCTACGGCGTGCAGGTCAACTCGCTGGGCCTGACCGAGGCGCAGCCGGAGAACAACGTGCAGCGCATCGTGCTGGAGATGCTGGCCGTGACCCTCTCCAAGGGGGCGCGCGCCCGCGCCGTGCAGCTGCCCGCGTGGAACGAGGCCCTCGGGCTGCCGCGCTTCTGGGACCAGCAGTGGTCGCTGCGCGTGCAGCAGGTGCTGGCGCACGAGAGCGACCTGCTGGAGTATCCGGACCTGTTCGACGGGTCGCCCGTCGTCGAGGCCAAGGTGGCCGCTCTCGTGGACGCCGCGCAGGCCGAGATGGCGCGGATCGAGGAGCACGGCGGCCTGCTCGCGGCCGTCGAATCCGGCTATCTGAAGGGGCAGTTGGTCGCCTCGCACGCCGAGCGGCGGGCCGCCGTCGAATCGGGCGAGGCGAAGGTCGTCGGGGTGAACTGCTACGAGACGACGGAGCCGAGCCCGCTGACGGCGGACCTCGGCACGGCCGTCCTGACGGTGGACCCGGCGACGGAGGCCGGCGTGGTCGCGGCGCTCGCCCGATGGCGCGAGGGCCGTGACGAGGGGCGCGTACGCGAGGCCCTCGCCGCGCTCGCGGAGGCGGCGGCCGGGCCGGACAACCTGATGGACGCGAGTCTGCGGTGTGCCAGGGCCGGGGTCACGACCGGCGAGTGGGCGGGCGCGCTGCGCGCCGTGTTCGGGGAGTTCCGGGCGCCCACCGGGGTGAGCGGCGCGCCGGTCGGCACGTCGGCGCCCGCGGGCTCGCCGCTGGCCGCCGTGCGCGCGTCCGCGGCCCGTACGGCGGCCGACCTGGGTGTCGGGCGGCTGCGGCTGCTCGTCGGCAAGCCGGGGCTCGACGGGCACTCCAACGGCGCCGAGCAGATCGCGGTGCGCGCGCGGGACGCCGGGTTCGAGGTGGTGTACCAGGGCATCCGGCTCACGCCTGCGGAGATCGTGGCGGCGGCGCTCGCGGAGGACGTGCACTGCGTCGGCCTTTCGATCCTGTCCGGTTCGCACACCGCGCTGGTGCCGGACGTGCTGGAGCGGCTGCGCGAGGCCGGGGGCGGCGACATCCCCGTGGTGGTCGGCGGCATCATCCCGGCCGCGGACGCGGACGCCCTGCGCGCGGCGGGCGTGGCCGCCGTGTTCACGCCGAAGGACTTCGGTATCACCGAGATCATCGGCCGTATCGTCGACTGCGTACGGCAGTCGAACAGGCTCGACCCCCAGGAGGCAACCGCATGACCAGCCCCTCTTCCCCCGCGCCCGCCGGCCGGGCGCGCCCCCCCCCCCCGGGGCCCGCGCGGGGGCGCCGCCGCGGCCGCCGGGCGCGGCACCCCCGCGCTCGGCTGCCGGGTCCTCGCCGTGGACGATCCGGTTGTACTCC
>NZ_JAIUKE010000479.1 GCF_020176795.1 Streptomyces sp. 8L | reverse complement strand
CGCGCCCGCCGGCCGGCCGCGCCCCCGCCGCTCGTGCCTCGCGGTGCCGGGTTCCAGTCCGCGCTTCCTGGAGAAGGCGCAGGGCCTGCCCGCGGACCAGGTCTTCCTCGACCTGGAGGACGCGGTGGCACCGCTCGCGAAGGAGGGGGCGCGGCGCAACATCGTGGACGCGCTCAACAAGGGCGACTGGACGGGCAGGACACGCGTCGTGCGCGTCAACGACTGGACGACGAGCTGGACGTACCGCGACGTCGTCACTGTCGTGGAGGGCGCGGGGGCGAACCTGGACTGCGTGATGCTGCCGAAGGTCCAGTCGGCCGAGCAGGTGCGGACGCTGGATCTGCTGCTGACGCAGATCGAGCGGACGATGGGGTTCGAGGTGGGCGGGATCGGCATCGAGGCGCAGATCGAGAACGCGCGGGGCCTGGTGAACGTGGACGAGATCGCCGGGTCCTCGCCGCGGCTGGAGACGATCGTCTTCGGGCCCGCCGACTTCATGGCGTCGATCAACATGAAGACGCTGGTGGTGGGCAAGCAGCCGCCCGGCTACGACGCCGACGCGTACCACTACATCCTGATGCGCATCCTGATGGCGGCGCGCACCCACGATCTCCAGGCCATCGACGGCCCGTTCCTCCAGATCCGCGACGTCGACGGGTTCCGCGAGGTGGCGGGGCGGGCGGCGGCGCTCGGCTACGACGGGAAGTGGGTGCTGCACCCCGGGCAGATCGAGGCGGCCAACGAGGTGTTCTCGCCGTCGCAGGAGGACTACGACCACGCGGAGCTGATCCTCGACGCGTACGAGTACCACACGTCGGAGGCCGGCGGGAAGAAGGGGTCCGCGATGCTCGGCGACGAGATGATCGACGAGGCCAGCCGCAAGATGGCGCTGGTCGTGTCCGGCAAGGGCCGCGCCGCGGGGCTGCGGCGTACCACGTCCTTCGAAGCCCCGGAGGTGTGAGCGGCGATGCGGTTCGGCCGGACGTTCGAGGAGTTCGAGGTCGGCGCGGTCTACAAGCACTGGCCCGGCAAGACGGTCACGGAGTACGACGACCACCTGTTCTGCCTGCTCACGATGAACCACCATCCCCTGCACCTGGACAGCAACTACGCGGAGGGGACGACTGACTTCGGCCGCAACGTCGTGGTCGGCAACTATGTCTACTCGCTGCTGCTCGGCATGTCGGTGGCCGATGTGTCGGGCAAGGCCATCGCCAATCTGGAGGTGGAGTCGCTGCGGCACGTGGCGCCCACCTTCCACGGCGACACGCTCTACGGCGAGACGACGGTGCTGGCGAAGACACCGTCACGCTCCAGGAGCGACCGCGGGATCGTGGAGGTACAGACCCGGGGCTACACGCAGGAGGGCACGGTGGTGTGCGTCTTCCGCCGCAAGGTGATGGTGCCGACGGCGCGGTACGTGGAGGAGCGCGGCGGCGAGCAGCCGGGGCGCCCCGAACCGCGGGAGGGGGACTGACATGGGACGGCTCGCCGGGACCGCAGGACTGACCGACGTACAGCGGGAGATCGTTTCAACGGTAAGGGACTTTGTCGACAAAGAGATCCTTCCGGTCGCGACCGGACTGGAGCACCGCGACGAGTACCCGTACGCCATCGTCGAGGGGCTGAAGGAACTCGGCCTGTTCGGGCTGATGATTCCGGAGGAGTACGGCGGCCTCGGCGAGTCCCTGCTGACCTACGCGCTGTGCGTGGAGGAGCTGGCCCGCGGCTGGATGTCGGTGTCGGGCATCGTGAACACGCACTTCATCGTGGCGTACATGCTGGGCAGATACGGCACCGAGGAGCAGAAGGAGGCGTTCCTGCCGCGCATGGCGGCGGGCGAGGTGCGGGGGGCGTTCTCGATGTCGGAGCCGGGGCTCGGCTCCGACGTGTCGGCCATCACCACGAAGGGGGTGCGGGACGAGGCGACCGGCGGGTACGCGCTGACCGGCCAGAAGATGTGGCTCACCAACGGCGGCACGTCCTCGCTCGTGGCGGTGTTGTGCCGTACGGACGAGGGGCAGCCGGCGGACGCGCCGCCGCACCGCTCGATGACGACGTTCCTGGTGGAGAAGGAGCCCGGGTTCGGCGAAGTCCGGCCAGGGCTCACCATTCCCGGAAAAATCGACAAGATGGGCTACAAGGGCGTCGACACCACCGAATTGATCATGGATGGTCTCGAGATCCCGGCCGACCGGGTGCTCGGCGGGACGACCGGCCGAGGGTTTTACCAAATGATGGACGGAGTCGAGGTCGGCCGCGTGAATGTCGCCGCGCGTGGCTGCGGAGTCGCACAGCGCGCCTTCGAGCTGGGCATTTCGTACGCGCAGCAGCGCCACACCTTCGGGCAGGCCATCGCACGGCATCAGGCCATCCAGTTCAAACTGGCCGAGATGGCCACCAAGGTCGAAGCGGCCCATGCCATGATGGTCAACGCGGCACGCAAAAAGGACTCCGGGGAACGAAACGACCTGGAGGCAGGGATGGCGAAGTACCTCGCCTCCGAATACTGCAAGGAAGTCGTCGAGGACGCCTTCCGTATCCACGGCGGCTACGGCTTCTCGAAGGAGTACGAGATCGAGCGCCTCTACCGGGAGGCCCCGATGCTGCTGATCGGCGAAGGTACCGCCGAGATCCAGAAAATGATCATCGGCCGCCGACTGCTGGAGGAGTACCGAGTGCAGGGATGAGCGCCCCCGGGCGCCCGTACGGACCGTGCGCACCCTCCGGAACGTCCGCTGTCCGGCGTTTCGCCCCGGTTCGCCGGACGGGCCGGGGAGAGGGAGAGCACACGAATCCCGTACAGTTCCGCGCCGGGCCGGGCTCGGCCCGGGGACGGACCCTGTACGGCTTGTGTAAGAACACCGTAAGGATCACCCCAAGGGAACGTTCGGAGTCACCCGTGCGTCCAAGCCCCAAGAGCCCCTGGGGACCCGTGAGAACGCGTGGGACGAGGCCTCGCGAACGCCCGACTGGGCTGCTGGCTTGCTCAGTTGTGGTTCGCTACCGATAGCATCGGCGGAAGGCCGCCGTCCCCCTGTTGCCAGCGCGGCATCATCCGCTACGAAGGTCATCCATGCCCCACAGTCCATCCGGCCCAACCTCCGCACCCCGCGGTCGCGTCCGCCTCGCGCGGGGATCGTCGCCGTGGCTCCTGCCGACCGTCGCCACCGCGGCGCTCGGTCTGGCGCGCGCCCGCCGTTCCAGAGGTGCGGCCGCCGTAGCAGTGCCCGCCACCGCGCTCGCCGCGGGCATGCTGTGGTTCTTCCGCGACCCCGAGCGCGACATCGCGCAGGGGCGCCTGATCTCCCCCGCCGACGGTGTGGTGCAGAGCATCATGCCGTGGAAGGACGGACGCACCCGGGTCGCCATCTTCATGAGCCCGCTGAATGTCCACGTCAACCGCGCGCCGCTGGCCGGCACGGTGACGTCGGTCCAGCACATCCCCGGCGGATACGTGCCGGCGTTCAACAAGGAGAGCGAGAACAACGAACGCGTTGTCTGGCACTTCGACACCGAACTCGGCGACATCGAGATGGTCCAGATCGCGGGCGCGGTGGCACGCCGTATCGTTCCCTACCTGCCCGAAGGCACCAAGGTCGAGCAGGGCGAACGCATCGGGCTGATCCGGTTCGGCTCGCGCGTCGACCTCTACCTCCCCGGCGACATGGACGTCGCGGTCGAGGTGGGCCAGAAGACGACCGCGGGGGTGACTCGACTTGACCGTGATTGACCCTGATACCCAGGCCGACTGGGCGACGGAGGCCGAGGAGGGCGACGAGACGGAGAACATGCCGCTCTCGCTCCGGCTGTCGATAGCCGATGCGCTCACCCTGGGCAACGCCACCTGCGGCTTCATGGCGGTGTACTTCACCACCACCGGTATCCTCATCCCCCACCTGACCGGCAGCGACGAGAGCGGCGGCATGGCCCGCCACTCGGCGGCCACCGCCGTCATCCTGATGCTGTGCGCGGCGGTCTTCGACCTCTTCGACGGCCTGGTGGCGCGCAAGCTGCGCAGCTCGCCGATGGGTGCGGAGCTGGACAACCTCTCCGACCTGATCAGCTTCGGCCTCGCGCCCGCGTACTTCGTCCTGGTGTACGGCCTCGTCGAGAGCGACGCGCACCAGCGGTTCTCCGTGGTGGCGGCGGTCGTCGTGCTGCTGGCGGTGGTGCTGCGGCTGGCGCGGTTCTCCTGCGTCACGGTGCGCGACGGGATGTTCCAGGGAATGCCGAGCCCGTTCGGCGCGCTGACGGTCGTCTCGATCGTGCTGCTCGAGCTGCCGTTCGTGCCGACCCTGCTGGCGATCGTGGGCGTGGCCTGGCTGATGGTGAGCCGGGTCGAGTACCCGAAGCCGCGCGGCGTCCTCGCGGTGGCCATGCTGAGCTGGATCGTCTCGGCGATGGCGCTGCTCGCGGCGTGGGCGTTCGACGCGCCGGGCGGCCAGCTGCTGCTCCAGGCGGGCTGCGCGCTCCAGGTGGTCACCGGAGCGGTGATCCCGCTGTTCGCGACGGCGCGCCGGGTCAACACGTTCCGCGACAACCGGCGCGTGGCGCGGGCGGCACAGCTGCCGTAGCCGCGTCCCGCACCGCACGTCACCGGCTCCGACCGGTGCGCGACAGCGGTCCACCGGTACACGAGGAGGGGGGGGGGGGGCCCCCCCCGCGGCGGGGGGGGGCGCCGCGGGCGGCCCCGATTCCAGGAGGGCCGCGGCCCGGGCCAGCCGGGTCGCGGCCTCGGTGGCCACCGGGCCGGCCCCCGGCCGGCCGGCCGCCCCCCCCGCCCGCCCGCGGCCCCCCCCCCGGCGGGCCCCGCCCCCCCCCCCCTCCTCTTCATGTCCCCGGCGGCTTTCGGCGCCGGCGGTCAGCTCAGATGGGCCTCCGCCAGGGCCGCCGCCGTCCGCTCCAGCAGCGGCCCCGCCTCCGCCATGCAGCGCGCCGGGTCCGGCTCCAGGTCGGCCAGCGCGTACGCGTGCAGGATTCCGGCGGCCCGCAGCGCGGCGGGGTCGAGCGCGAGACGGCCGCACACCGCCACCACATCGACGCCGCGCTCGCGGGCCGCCGCCCCCCCCCCCCCCGGGGCCCTG
>NZ_JAIUKE010000478.1 GCF_020176795.1 Streptomyces sp. 8L | reverse complement strand
CACTCTCAGCCTCACCCCGCTGGGCCGAATGCGCAACACGATCATCCGGGCACCCTCGGTGACCGCCGTCCGGGCGCCCCCGCGCCGCGGGCCCCCCCCCCCCGGGGCCCCGGGGCCGGGGGGGGCCCCGGGCCCGGGCGCCCGGGCGCCGCTGGACCACACCGACCGCTACGCGCTGATACAGGCCGCGGTCGGTCTCGTCGGCCGGGCCGCGAACCAGAGGCGCGAGGAAGCGCGGGCGGCGGTGGCCGAGGCGATCGGCCTGCTCGAAGAGGCGCTGGCGCAGTGCGGCGAGGGCGACGAGCACTGGCTGCGGTGCGCCGCCCAACTGGCCACGGCGCACTACGTGCTCTCCGGCCTCGTCCGCTGGGAGCCGAAGCCGTTCAGCAGCCTCTCCCGCGCGGGCCGCGAGATCAACGCCCATCTGGACGAGGCCATTTCGCTGCTGCGCCGCGCCCGGCGGCTGGCCGAGGGGCCCGCGCATCCGATGTGGGTGACCATCGGCCACGTCCTGGCGGACGCGCTGCGCTCACGGTCGATGATGCTTCCGCAGCTCAAGGCGGCAGCCGCGGCCCGCATGGGGAAGGAGTCGCGCGAGATCGCCCTCTCGGCGCTGTCCGGGCTCGCCTGGAGCGTCCTCCTCCAGTCGGGCACCCGGCACGCCATGGAGGCGGGCGACAGGGCGATGGAGGAGCACTGCCTCGACATCGCCCTCTGGTGCGTCGAGGACGGTGAACTCCACGATGCGGTACGGGCGCTGGACAGCGGCCGGGCGCTCCTGCTGCACGCCGCCCAGGTCGGCGCCGACGTGCCGGGCATGCTGAGCGAACTCGGCCAGGACGGGCTGGCCGAGGAGTGGCGCGCGGCCGGACCCGTGCCGCTCGACCCGGGGCCCGGCGCCCCCGGCAGCGCGGCGGTACCGCCCGCCGTCGCCGGCCCCGAGGTGCGGCTGCGGCGGCGGGTGCTCGAGGTGCTGGCCGCCTCGCCGTACCGCGACCGGCTGCTGTCGCCGCCGGCCCCCGCCGAGATCGCCCGGGCGCTGCGGGCACTCGGCGCCGACGCGCTCGTCTATCTGGTGCCGAGGAGCGAGATATCCCTGCCGCTGGGAGGCAGGCCGACCCCGGGCGCCGCGCTGGTCGTCGGGGCGGACGGGACACTGCGCTCGGTCGGGCTGCCCGACCTGGCGCTCGACGCCCCCGAACTCGCCGCGTATCGCACCGCGGGCGGGGGGGTGCGCGATCCGCACCGCCCCCCGGGCCCGGTGACGGCACCCCGGCAAGGCCCCCGGCCGAACGGGGCCGAGGCGCTGGACCGGCTGTGCGAGTGGGCCTGGAGGTCCGTACTGGCGCCGGTGGTACAGGAGTTCCCCGACCACGGGGGTTCCGCTGCCCGGCCGGACGGGTCCCGCGGGCCCGGTTATGGGGATTCTCCCGCTGCCCGCGCGGACGCGTCCCGCGTGCCCGGCCACGGAGGCCCTCCCGCTGCCGGGCCGGACGGGTCCCGCGTGCCGCGCGTCGTCCTCGTCCCTCTGGGCACGCTGGCCGCCGTGCCGTGGCACGCGGCGTGGCGCGCCGAGGGTTCCGGGCGGCGCTACGCGCTGGAGGACCTCCAGATCTCGTACGCGCCGTCGGCCAGGACGCTGTGCGAGGTGGCCGGGCGGGCGCCGGCCGACCTCGGGGCGCCCGGCACCCCCGCGCTGGTCATCGGCAACCCCACGCGCGACCTGCGGTACGCGGGCGAGGAGGCCGAGGCGATCCACCGGGTGTTCTACCCGGAGGGGATCTATCTCGACGCGGACACCGCCGACGCGACGGAGGTGTCGGCCCGGCTGGCGGACCTGCGCGGCGGTGTGCTGCACCTGGCCTGCCACGCGCGGGTCGATCCCGGCGAGCGCCACAGTGCCCGCCTGGAGCTGGCCGGGGGCAGCAGGCTCGCCGCCGAGGAACTCACCGAGGGCACGAACCGGCGGTGGGAGCCCGGTCTCGTGTGCATCGCCGCGTGCTGGAGCAATGTGTCGAGCCGCGGTTACGACGAGGCGTACAGCCTGGCCACGGCCTTCCTGACGGCGGGCGCGCGCACGGTGCTCGGCTCGCTGTGGCCGGTGCCCGACGAGGCCACGTCACTGCTGATGTACATGACCCACCACTACGTGCGGCGCGAGGCGCTGCCACCCGGCCAGGCCCTGCGCCGGGCGCAGTTGTGGATGCTGGACCCGTGGCGCAAGGCGCCGCCCGAGATGCCGGCCCGCCTCGCCGTCCGCGCCCGCCACATCCGCCCCGACGACCTGGTCGGCTGGGCCGGCTTCACCCACCAGGGGTGGTGAGCGCCACCCGGCCGCGGCGCGACCCGGGACCGGGCCGGGACCTCACTCGTTCTCGATGGTGTGGGCGGTGTTGGCGAGGTCGACGTAGGCCTGGACCTGGTCGATCATCTCGTACATCGCGCGGGTCTCCGTGCCGTTCTCGTGGGCGTCCAGAAGCATGTCCAGCACGCGGGTCATTCCGGTGACGTCGGCGTGGCAGTACAGCCGGGTCGTGATGTATTTGCCGGGGCCGTGCTCGTCCCACTTCGTTCCCGAGACCCTGACGTTGACGCGGATGCCGTAGCGCAGCTCGTTGACGGGCAGGTAGGCGTCGGCCATGAGCTCGTACACCTGCCGCAGCTTGTCGACGGCCACCTTGAGCGGGTTGTCGAACGACTGGTGGGCCCTGTTGGCGGCCGGGGTGAGGATCGTGAGATTGGCCGCGTGCTGCCCGGTCCCGCCGAAGTCGGCGTTCAGCAGGTGCCCCGCCTTGAAGTTGATGTCGTACTGGAGCCTGGCGTCCCGGATCGCGCCGGGGAGGCTGGAGTCCGCGTCGGTGCCCATGGAGGTGAGCCCGTTCGGGCCGAGCGTCGCCGTGGACTCCGCGCCGCCCGCCTTCTTGCTGATCAGCGCGTAGGCGGGGTCCCGGAAATACCTCGGCAGGCTGCGGACGTCCACCCGGCGCCTGCGTACCGGCCGGTCGGGTGCGTAACCCCGGTCGTGGCCCCTGTCGTGGCCGCGGTCGTAACCCCGGTCGTACCCGCGGTCGTAGCGCTGGACGACGGACAGCGGGTCCGCCCACAGGCCGCCGCCCGCGTGGGAGGCACTGCGCTGCACGGCGGGGGCGGCGTGGCCCGCGCCCGGGAGCGCCGCTCGCTGCGCGAGGACGGACGGGGCGTGCGCCGCGCCCGCCGCGAAGGCGGCCCCGTCGGCCTCGGCGGTCCGCTCGGAAGCCTGTCCCGGGTCGGTCACGGTCACGCCGGAACCGTCGTTGTGACCCGTCTCGCGGTCACCCCTGAGGTTCTTGTCGACGTGGCCGAGTTCGTGGCCGATGATGTCCTTGCGCCCCTGGGCCGTCGGGCCCATGAAGACGTGCGTGCCGACCGTCATGGCGTGCGCGCCCATCGCCGCGACCGCGCGCTGGGCCGTCGGGTCGTCGTGCACGCGGGTCGCGGACAGCGCGCTGTTGTCGTAGAACGAGGTCGCCTCGCTCAGCAGGGACCCCGAGAGCGAGCGGCTGGGGCCCGCCATGGCCGTGCGCAGCAGCTCGCCCGAGTCGGCGGGGCCGCCGCCGGTGTGCCCGCATCCGGGGCCGTGCTCATGGTTGGCCGTCTCGACGGCACGCGCCACCGCGCCGTTCCCCGCCAGGCGCTGGAGATCCAGCATGCGCTGGGCCGGGGTGTTGAGGAGGGGACTCGCCGCGCGGGCTTCCTCCGACTCGGCTGACCGGCGCTCCCGCCGTGAGTGCGCGTGAATGATGAGCCCCTTTGAGACGACCGGAGGATTGCTCCCTCTGATTCTTCAGGACTACCGCGGTGCCCCGGTGGGACGACAGGTACGAACGGGCAGAGCAGGGGGCAGACTTCCGGCCCGTTGGTACCGGGCCGCCGCGCGCGCGACGCGCCGAGGCGGCGGTGCCGCTTCAGGCCAGGCCCCCGTTGCTGAACAGCAGTTGTCCGTTGACCCACTGGCCAGCCGGGGAGCAGAGAAAGTCCACCAGGTGCGCGGCGCCGGAAGACGAAGCACGAAGTCAAAGAGGAAGAGCCTCGACAGCGGTCAATCCTCCGAGAAGCACGAGCACACCACCGGTGGAAAACTCCAATACCTGCTGAACGCGAGGCTTCTTCAGCCATTGCAAAAGACGGCCGGTGCATTTTACGACGAGGAGCAGCCACAGGGCTGCGATCAGGCAATCAATGAGTCCGAAGAGCAATGTGAAGGCGAAGGCGGATTCTCCGCCCGGGAGAAACTGGGGGGACGCCGCCATGAAAAACAATCCTATTTTTGGATTGAGGAGGCAGCTCAGTACACCTTGCCGGAATCCCGTGAGGGCAGTCAGCGGCGCGGCCTCCGTCATCGGATTTTCGGACTCATCGGACGGCGATGATTCTCCCGCGTTTCGCAGACTCTGATATCCGAGCCAGACGAGGTAGGAGGCTCCTGCCAGGCGGACGCCCAAGAAGGCGGTACCGGAACGTCGCAGGACCGCCGCCAATCCGGCGGCGGCTACGGCTGCCCAGAGCAATGAACCCCCCGCTGCACCAAGGGCCGTGGCGGCACCAGCGCGCTGCCCTCCGCACATGCTGTTGCGTAGGACCATCGCCAGATCGGGTCCGGGGGTGACGCAGATGACTGTCGAGAATCCCGCGAACGACAGCAGGCTAGCTATCACTGTGTGTCTCCTGAGCGACGCGACCAGGACGAGGGGTGAAGGGGCATTGCCAGTCGGGTTCTACGGCACGTCCGGAGTACTGGCGGGCTTCGGATATTTCGCCGAATTCTCCGAGGTTCGGGTTTATGTCACCCTGGAGGCGGCGCTCCCGCTCTCGTATGCGACGCTGCAGGCCGGCGTAAATGCCGGTCTCCTTCAGTCGTGCGAACTGACGGTGGGAATTGAATACAAGGGTGGGCAGTGTAAACCGGCGAGAAACTCGGGACGAATTTGCGTGAAGCCCGACAATGAAGAGCGGATGTCCGGCGACGCTGAAGGCGAAATTTGCGGAAGCGGGGTCGTTATCGCTTTCTGATGCCCACGTGTATCGCTTGTTGTCGTACTCGTGAAGTGAGGACAATTGTTGCCAGGTAATTTTTTCGAATTCGTTCTCGTCGATGCCTACGGGGCCACTGAAGACTGCGGCGAAGCTGGCGAAATTTTCGTTGGGGGTCAAGTTTTGAGTAATGAAATTTTCAAGGCTGCTATGGAGCTCGTGGGTCGTCCGATCGGTACCCAGGGTGCCCAGCTCCGCATACTGGAAAACTTGACGCTTGACCGAAGCCTTTGCGGCCAGGCATGTGAATGTGCTGCCTTTTATCCACTGCTTCAGTTGGCTCCCTGTGCCGGATTCGTCCGGAAGTGCTCCGTGCATGAAGACTTACACCCTTCCCATCTCTCGTGGCCGTCTGGTGCATTGCTCGCCGCAGCGACGGCCCAGGAGAGAGGACATGGAGATCGCAAGGCCGATCGGTTATGGGTCGCTGCTGTGGGGCTTGGAGCGATGCGTGACCTTTCAGAACCTGTTGTTTGCAATATGCTGACTGTGGATCATGGGCTGGGCGTCAGCCCGTGGGCCACGGACAGCATTTCGAGGAATCGGCTCCCGTGTTTGGTTACGGCGCGGCGAGGCGTCCGGTTCACTGTCTGCTGAAAGGAGGTCAATTCCCTTGCAGGCGCGGGATGGTTGTTCGCAGGAGTTCTGTTCAGCCGGTGGACCTGGATTCAGCGTTCTGTCCGCTGGGTTCGCAGGGCCGCGGCGGCGGTCTCCTGGTCACCTCACCGCGTGATGGGCGACGTTGGGTGAGGCATGGCCGATCACGGCGGCGGCCTTGTGGCCAGGGTGGCGCGCGGAGCCCGTGCTTCGGCGGCTGTGGGCCGCGAGAGCGTCGGGGCCGATCACCCGACGGGAGGCCTCCCGACCGTGTACTGCGCCCACACGGTCTTGCCGATTGCCTCGGCGCGTGGACGCCCCAGGTATCCGCCCGGGACTCCACGATCAGTAGTTCTCTCCCGGACTCGGCGAGCGGGCCGGGCAGCGGGTCCTCGGGCGCCTCGGGGACGCGTTCCGCGTGGGTGCCGGTCACCTCGAAACTGCGGTCGCGTTGCCGCTCAGTCGCAGCAGCAGATGGAGGTTCCGCCCGGCCGGCCGCCCGGCGACGCGTCCGTGGCGCAGGCGGTGGCCGACAGTTTCACGACGACGGCGACGGGAGATGGTGGTTTCGGCGTCGAGTCGTATGGCATGTCCAAGGTGTTCAGCCGGTGTACTGCCAGCCGCCACGCCAGCCGGGCGCGTCGGGTCGTGGAACTGAACCGCATGGCGGACTCGTACGTCGAGGCGCGGGGCCGCCGGCTTCCGCGAGCGAGATCTTGAGGATCGGTTTCTGATGGCGGCATTCATCTTCTCGCAGGACGAGCCGGGCACCTTTACCGTGCGGAAGGCTCTGTTCCGGATGATCCTCACCAGGGCGGAGCGGCGGCTCGCTGAGGAGGTCGACGTGGCGGAGATCCAGATGTCGGAGGCGATGGAAGGGATTTCGTTCCGCCTCCTCGATGAAGATCAGCGGACGAGAGCCGCCGAAGCCGTGCTCGAAGGGACCAGGGAGCTGCGTACGGAGATCACCGAGGGCAAGCCTCTTGAGGAATCCGTCCTGCCCGGGGTCGAAGAGAAACTTGACGAACTGGTTTCCTTCCTTCAGGACCACACCGCGCGTTGAGGCGTTCGGGCAGGCATGCGGAGGAGGGCGATGTTCGAGCTGCTGCTCACACCCGAGATTCAGTGCTTTCCCCTGTGGGTGGAGAGGGACGGCGTGAAGGACAACACCGATCCCGGGACTCTCCCGCTCTCCGCCGGGCTGGTCGCCGACCTGGACGGCTGGAGAGCCCGCTGGGACGCCGCGTACGACCTCGACGACCCGCTCGACGCCGGGTTTTCCTCACCCGAGGAGGAGCGGGCCTTCGAGGCGGAAGGCGAGCGCCTTGCCGCCGGGCTGCGGGAGGAACTGGGCAGCGGCTGGACGGTCTCGCTCCGCGTACCCGCGTAGCGTCCCGGGCCGCGCGCGCCCTCACCTGCTGGGAGGCCTCCCGACCGTGTACTGGGCCCACACGGTCTTGCCGGGCGCGTCGGCGCGTGGATGCCAACCCCAGGTGTCCGTCAGGGACTCCACGATCAGCAGCCCCCTGCCCGACTCCGCGAGCGGGTCCGGCACCCGGTCCTCGGGCGCCTCCGGGACGCGTTCCGTGCGGGTGTCGGTGACCTCGACGCGTACGGTCGTGTCGTCCGTCAGCCGCAGCAGCAGATGGAAGTCCCGTCCGGCGACCCGCCCGTGGCGGACCGCGTTCGCCGCCAGCTCCGCGACGACGGCGACGGCGGTCTCGTTCGCCGCCGAGTCGTACGGCACGTCCCAGGCGTTCAGCCGGTGCGCCGTCAGCCGCCGGGCCAGCCGGGCGCCCCGGGGCGTGGAGCTGAACCGCATGGCGAACTCCCTTTCCACCACGGCTTCGTCGCGCGGTGCGATTTTTGCGATTTCTTTCATCACGCTGACCACGGTCCCGCTCGTGGCGTAGCGTGACCAGTGGTGACGCACGGACACGGGGGCGTTGTAGTCGTGTCTGCGGCACGGGTACGAGGCATGCCGAGCGAGCGAGGTGGACGGCCGTGGACACGGACCAGGATTACGTCACGACACCGGACGACGACACCGGAGAGACCAGCGGCGGAACGGGCGGCACGGCGGGCGTTGTCCTGGCGTTCGGGCGGCAGTTGAAGCTGTTAAGGCAGCGAGCGGGCCTCGAACGCGAGGGGCTGGGCAAGCTCGTCGGCTACTCGCCGTCCAGCATCGCGTCCTTCGAGCAGGGCCGCCGCATCCCGACGCCCGCCGCCATCGACAAGGCGGACGAGGTCCTGGGCGCGGGCGGCATCCTGGCGGCACTGAAGGAGGAGGTCGCCAAGGCGCAGTATCCCGTGTTCTTCCGGGACATGGCCGCGCTGGAGGCCAACGCGGTCGGCCTGTACGAGTACGCGGTCCAGGTGGTTCCGGGTCTTCTCCAGACCGACGACTATGCACGGGCGGTCCTTCGGATGCGCCGTCCAGTCATCGATGACGATGTGATCGAGCAGCGGGTGGTGGGGCGCCTGGCCCGGCAGGAGATCTACGCCCGGCGTCCGGCGCCGTCGCTCAGCTTCCTGATCGAGGAGGCGGTCTTGCACCAGTTGCTCGGCGGACGGGCGGTTCTGCGTGGGCAGTTGGAGCAGATCCTGCTCCTCGCGCACAACCGCAACGTCGAGGTCCAGATCATGCCGCTGGGACGGGAAGACCATGCCGGTCTGATGGGGGCATTTACTATGATCGACACGGCCAAGGGCGAGCGGTTGGCGTATGCCGAGGCGCAGGAAGACAGTCGTCTGTACAGCGATCACGTAAAGGTGCAGGAACTCGGATCGCGGTATGGGATTCTCCGAGCGCAGGCGCTCACCCCGGGTGAGTCGCTGGCCCATATCGAAGGACTCCTGGGAGAGACATGACCGAGCTCGCTTGGTTCAAGAGCAGTTACAGCGACAGCGGCGGCGGTCAGTGCGTCGAGATCGCCTGGTCCAAGAGCAGTTACAGCGGCAGCGGCGGCGGTCAGTGTGTGGAGGTCGCCGCGTGCGACGCCGCCACCGCCGTGCACGTGCGGGATTCGAAGCGTGCGAGTGGGCCGATGCTGACCGTCGCGCCCGGTGCGTGGGGCAGCTTCGTCGCCCTCGTACGGGGCTGAGAGACATGACCGAGCTGGCCTGGTTCAAGAGCAGCTACAGCAGCGGTGAGGGCGGCCAGTGCGTGGAGATCGCCTGGTCGAAGAGCAGCTACAGCGGCGGCTCGGGCGGCGAGTGCGTGGAGGTCGCCGCGTGCGACGCCGCCACCGCCGTGCACGTGCGGGATTCGAAGCGTGCGAGTGGGCCGATGCTGACCG
>NZ_JAIUKE010000477.1 GCF_020176795.1 Streptomyces sp. 8L | reverse complement strand
GTCGGTCGCCATGGCTCCGCCATGACTCCCTCCTCCGCCTTGCGATTCACGGCACCGGACCCCGCTCACTGATCCGACCTGATCCGAACGAAAGGTCCCATCCCGACCACCGCACGCCGCCCCGCCATCCCCGCGGCGTGCCCACCCGCACCCACATACCTGACCCACATGGAGGCCATGCGGTGAACACCCTGCCGCAGCAGCTGGCCAACGGGCTGTTCCTCGGCTCGATGTACGGGCTGATCGCCATCGGCTACACGATGGTGTACGGCATCGTCCAGCTCATCAACTTCGCCCACGGCGAGATATTCATGACCGGAGGATTCGGGGCACTCACCGTCTGGCTCTGGCTCCCCCATGGCATATCCATGTGGATAGCCGTCCCGCTCATGCTCGTCGGCGGAGCCATCGTCGCCGTCCTCATCGCCGTGGGAGCCGAACGCTTCGCCTACCGGCCCCTGCGCGGCGCGCCACGGCTCGCCCCGCTCATCACCGCCATCGGTCTGTCCCTCGCTCTCCAGCAGGTCGTCTTCAACCTCTACCCCAACGCCAAGTCCAACCGCTCCTTCCCCCAACTCCCCTTCGGGCCCTACCACCTCGGCTCCATCAGCATCCAGAGCGGTGACATCTTCCTCATCGCCGCCGGCGTCGTCTGCATGACCGCGCTCGCGTTCTTCGTCAGGACCTCCCGCACCGGCCGCGCCATGCAGGCCACCGCCCAGGACCCCGACACCGCACGGCTCATGGGCATCAACACCGACCGCATCATCGTGGTCGCCTTCGCCATCGGCGGCCTCTTCGCCGCCGTCGCCGGCATCTCCTACGGCTTCAAATACGGCAACGTCGACTACTCCATGGGCTTCCAGGCCGGACTCAAGGCCTTCACCGCCGCCGTCCTCGGCGGCATCGGCAACATCTACGGCGCGATGCTCGGCGGCGTCGTCCTCGGCCTCGCCGAAGCCATGGCCACCGCGTACATCTCCGACATCCCCGGCATGGAACAGTTCGGCGGCCAGGCCTGGGCATCCGTCTGGGCGTTCGTACTGCTCATCCTCGTACTCCTGCTGAGACCACAAGGACTCCTCGGCGAACGCGTCGCGGACAGGGCGTGAGAACCATGACCACCACAACCACCACAGGGAACACCGCGACCCCGGCCGCCGAGCCCCGCCGCCCCGGCCTCCTGGGCCTGCCCGAAGCCGCCGCCGACACGATCGTCCTCATCGGCGGCGCCGCCACCATCGTCTCCGCGTTCATGTCGTGGACCTGGACCAGCGACTTCCCCGGCGACCTCACCGTCTACGGCTACCCCGCGGGCCTCCAGATCATCGCCATCGTCGGCGGCCTCCTCACCGTCCTGTTCGCCCTCGGCCGCAAGAACATCCGCGGCCTCGGCTGGCTCAACCCCGCCCGCGCCACCAACCCGGTGTTCCTCGCCGCGGTCTCCGCCTTCGTCGTCACCTGGTTCACCGCCATCGCGATCTCCGTCGACCTCGGCGGCCTCGTCAACCTCGACCCCGGCGCCTACGTCGCCGTCGTCGGAGGCCTCCTCGCCGTCCTCGGAGCCCTCGCACTCCCCCGCGACGGCGACGGCTTCAAGGCGTACTTCACCAAGCCCGACCACCTCCCGAGGCCCGCGCTCCCCGCGGCCTGGCTCCAGCGCGTCATCATCACCCTCTGCGCCGCGCTGGCCCTCGTCGCCTTCAGCTACGGCATCGGCATCGACGACGACGACAGCGAGACCTTCATCGGCTTCGCGCTCCTCGTCATCTTCGCCGCCTGGGCACTCACCGCCGCGGGACTCTTCGAGCGGTTCTCCGAACTCAACGCCCGCCACAAGGGGTTCGGCACCGGCATGGCGTTCCTCGCCGCCGTCGCCTTCCCCTTCACCCAGAGCGACGACCACAACGCCAACCTCGGCGTCAACATCCTCATCTTCGGCACCGTCGCCCTCGGCCTCAACATCGTCGTCGGCCTCACCGGCCTCCTCGACCTCGGCTACGTCGCCTTCCTCGGCGTCGGCGCCTACGCCGCGGCCCTCGTCTCCGGCAGCCAGTACTCCAGCATCCACCTCCAATTCCCGTTCTGGGCCGCCGCCCTCACCGGCATGGCCGCCTCACTCGTCTTCGGCGTCCTCATCGGCGCACCCACCCTCCGGCTCCGCGGCGACTACCTCGCCATCGTCACCCTCGGATTCGGAGAGATCTTCCGCATCGCCGTCAACAACCTCGACGGCAGCTCAGGCCCCGACGTCACCAACGGGCCCAACGGCATCTCCAACATCCCCGACCTCAACCTCTTCGGGTTCAACTTCGGGACGGCGCACGACCTCGGCGGCTTCACCATCGGCCGCTTCGCCAACTACTTCTTCCTGATGCTGCTGTTCACCGCGATCGTCGTGTTCGTCTTCAAGCGCGCCGCGGACTCCCGCATCGGCCGCTCCTGGGTCGCCATCCGCGAAGACGAGACAGCCGCCACCGCCATGGGCATCAACGGCTTCCGCGTGAAACTCATCGCCTTCGCCCTCGGCGCCACCCTCGCGGGCCTCGCCGGCACCGTCAGCGCCCACGTCACCTACAGCGTCGTACCCACGCCGTACCAGTTCGCCGGAGCGGCCCCGCCCAACTCCGCGTTCCTCCTCGCCGCCGTCGTCCTCGGCGGCATGGGCACCGTCGGCGGCCCCATCCTCGGCGCCGTCCTCCTCTACCTCATCCCCGAGAAGCTCGGCTTCCTCCAGAACTACGAACTCCTCGCCTTCGGCGTCGCGCTCGTCGTCCTCATGCGCTTCCGCCCCGAAGGCATCATCCCCAACCGGCGCCGCCAGCTCGAATTCCACGAAACCGGCCAACTCGACGTCCCCGAGGACGGACTCTCCGCGGGCACCGTCGGCGTCACGAAGGCGGAGGCATAACCACCATGAGCACCACCGCCGCCCCCGCCGCACCGGCCGCCACCACCGTCCTCAACGCCACCGACGTCACCATGCGCTTCGGCGGCCTCACCGCCGTACGCTCCGTCGGACTCACCGTCCACAGCGGAGAGATCGTCGGCCTCATCGGCCCCAACGGCGCCGGAAAGACCACGTTCTTCAACTGCCTCACCGGCCTCTACGTCCCCACCGAGGGCAAGGTCACCTACAAAGGCAGCGTCCTCCCGCCCAAACCCCACCTCGTCACCAAAGCGGGCATCGCCCGCACCTTCCAGAACATCCGGCTCTTCGCCAACATGACCGTCCTCGAAAACGTCCTCATCGGACGCCACACACGCACCAAAGAAGGCCTCTGGTCGGCCATCCTCCGCGGCCCCGGCTTCCGCAAGGCGGAAGCAGCCTCACGCGCCCGCGCCATGGAACTCCTCGCCTTCACCGGCCTCGACCACAAAGCCGACCACCTCGCCCGCAACCTCCCCTACGGCGAACAGCGCAAGCTCGAAATCGCCCGCGCACTCGCCAGCGACCCCGGCCTCCTGCTCCTCGACGAGCCCACCGCCGGAATGAACCCGCAAGAGACCCGCGCGACCGAAGAACTCGTCTTCGCCATCCGCGACCAGGGCATCGCCGTCCTCGTCATCGAGCACGACATGCGGTTCATCTTCAACCTCTGCGACCGCGTCGCCTGCCTCGTCCAAGGCGAAAAACTCGTCGAAGGCACCCCCGCGGTCGTCCAGGCCGACGAACGCGTCGTCGCCGCCTACCTCGGCACACCCTACGAAGACACCACCGCCGAGACCGGCACCGAGACCCAAGCCACCGACGGAGACCACCAGTGACCGCACTCCTGGAGGTCGAAGACCTCAAAGTCGCCTACGGCAAGATCGAAGCCGTCAAAGGCATCAGCTTCACCGTCGAAGCCGGCCAGGTCGTCACCCTCATCGGCACCAACGGCGCCGGCAAGACCACCACCCTGCGCACCCTCTCCGGCCTCCTCAAGCCGTCCGGCGGACGCATCACCTTCGACGGGAAACCACTCTCCGGAGTCCCCGCGCACAAGATCGTCGCGCTCGGCCTCGCCCACTCCCCCGAAGGCCGCCACATCTTCCCCCGGCTCACCATCGCGGAGAACCTCCTCCTCGGCGCCTTCCTCCGCAGCGACAGAGCAGGCATCGAGAAGGACGTCCAGCGCGCCTACGAACTCTTCCCCATCCTGGGCGAACGAAGGAAACAGGCCGCAGGCACCCTCTCCGGCGGCGAACAGCAGATGCTCGCCATGGGCCGCGCCCTCATGTCCCAGCCCAAACTGCTCATGCTCGACGAACCCTCCATGGGCCTCAGCCCGATCATGATGCAGAAGATCATGGCGACCATCGCAGAACTCAAGGCAGGCGGCACCACCATCCTGCTCGTCGAGCAGAACGCCCAAGCGGCGCTCTCCCTCGCCGACCAGGGACACGTCATGGAAATCGGCAACATCGTCCTGTCCGGCACCGGCCAGGACCTCCTCCACGACGAATCCGTCCGCAAGGCCTACCTCGGCGAGGACTGAAACCCCCGCCGCTCCCGGCACGCGAAGAGGCCCGCCCCGGAAACCACCCGGGACGGGCCTCGCCGCACCACCGGCCTACTTGCTCTTCTTCTCCTCGGCGTCCTGAATGACCGCCTCCGCGACCTGCTGCATCGACAGCCGCCGATCCATCGACGTCTTCTGAATCCACCGGAACGCCGCCGGCTCCGTCAGCCCGTACTGCGTCTGCAGAACCGACTTCGCCCGGTCGACCAGCTTCCGCGTCTCCAGCCGCTGCGTGAGATCCGCGACCTCCTGCTCCAGCGCCCGCAACTCCGTGAACCGCGACACCGCCATCTCGATCGCCGGCACCACGTCCGACTTGCTGAACGGCTTCACCAGATACGCCATCGCCCCGGCGTCCCGCGCACGCTCCACCAGATCGCGCTGCGAGAAGGCCGTCAGCATCAGCACCGGCGCGATCGACTCCTCGGCGATGCGCTCCGCCGCGGAGATCCCGTCGAGCACCGGCATCTTCACATCCAGGATCACCAGATCCGGCCGGTGCTCCCGCGCGAGCTCCACGGCCCGCTCACCGTCCCCGGCCTCACCGACGACGGAATAGCCCTCCTCTTCGAGCATCTCTTTGAGGTCAAGACGGATCAGCGCCTCGTCCTCGGCGATGACGACGCGCGTCGTCAGCGGCGGAACGTGCGACGTGTCATCGTCTTCGGCGGGCTGTGGCGAGTCGGGGGTGGTCACGGGGCTCCTCGATTCACGGCGGGGTACTGCTCCCCCATGAGCCTACCGATCTGCGATAAGGTGAGACTCGGTGGGGCCCCGCAGCCCCTGTGTTTCCAAGGCCCCAGTACTCCAATCGGTCAGAGAGGCCGCTCTCAAACAGCGGACAGTGTGGGTTCGAATCCCACCTGGGGCACTTTCCTTCATTTCGAAGGTCAGCCCTCTCGGGCTTATCGCCCACTCGATCGGGCGAATCTCCTCACTTCCCGTCCGGCGTCGGGGTCACTCTCCAAAAATCGACCCCATGTACGACATGCAGACGCGTACCCGCGTCCTCACCCTCGTCGGCCAGGGCCTCAGCCTCAACGCGGTCAGCAAGCAGACCGGCGTGTCCCGTGCGGCCATCCGCTCCTGGCAGACGCGGCCCGAGCCCCGGCCGCGCCTGTCCGCACAGACCGCACCATGCTTCCGCTGCGCACCGCTCCCGGCCCAGCCCCAGGACCCCGCCGCCTACGCGTATCTCCTCGGCCTCTACCTGGGCGACGGCTGCATCAGCCCGCAGAAGCGGGGCTACAGCTTACGCATTTTCTGCGCCGACGCCTGGCCGGGACTGATCGCACTGTGCCGGGAAGCCGTCCGGGCCGTGCGCCCCGCGAACGGCGTGTGGATCACGCAGCGGCAGGGGTGCGTCGAGGTGGGCAGCTACGACCGCCACTGGCCCTGCCTCTTCCCCCAGCACGGCCCCGGCAAGAAGTACGAGCGGCGCATCGTCCTCGAAGAGTGGCAGCAGCTGATCATGGACGCGCACCCCTGGGAGTTCATCCGGGGGCTGGTGCACTCCGACGGATGCCGCATCACCAACTGGACCACGCGCGCCGTCGCCGGCGTCCGCAAGCGGTACGAGTATCCGCGGTACTTCTTCACGAACCGGTCAGCCGACGTGCTGCGTCTCTACACCGACACCCTCGACCGCGTCGGCGTCGAGTGGAAGTCCTGCAACCAGAGCCGCAGCGTGGAGAACATCTCCGTGGCCCGACGGGCGTCCGTCGCGTTGATGGACGCCCGGGTCGGGCCGAAGTGCTGAACCGGCCGGCCTACTTGGGGCTGTCGTCCTCGCCGATGTGGTGGACGCGGACCATGTTGGTCGTGCCGGCGACGCCGGGCGGGCTGCCTGCCGTGATGACGACGATGTCGCCCCGCTCGCAGCGGCCGAGGGACAGCAGCATCTCATCGACCTGTTCGACCATCGCGTCGGTGGATTCCACCCGCGGGCCGAGGAAGGTCTCGACGCCCCAGACCATGTTGAGCTGCGCCTGGGTGGTGGGGTCGGGGGTGAAGGCCAGCAGGGGGATGGGCGAACGGTAGCGGGAGAGGCGTTTGACGGTGTCGCCGGTCTGGGTGAAGGCGACGAGGAACCTGGCACCGAGGAAGTCGCCCATCTCGGCGGCGGCACGGGTGACGGCGCCGCCCTGGGTGCGGGGCTTGCTGCTGTTCGTGAGCGGCGGGAGTCCCTTGGCGAGGATGTCCTCCTCGGCCGCTTCCACGATGCGCGCCATGGTGCGGACGGTTTCCTCGGGGTGTTTGCCGACGCTGGTCTCGCCGGAGAGCATGACGGCGTCGGTGCCGTCGAAGACGGCGTTCGCGACGTCGGAGGCTTCGGCGCGGGTGGGGCGGGAGTTCTCGATCATCGAGTCGAGCATCTGCGTGGCGACGATGACGGGCTTGGCGTTCCGCCTGCTGAGTTTGATGGTGCGCTTTTGGACGATGGGGACTTCTTCGAGGGGCATTTCGACGCCGAGGTCGCCGCGGGCGACCATGATGCCGTCGAAGGCGGCGACGATGGCGTCGATGTTCTGGACGGCTTGCGGCTTCTCGACCTTGGCGATGACGGGGCGCCGTACGCCTTCTTCGTCCATGATCCGGTGGACGGGTTCGATGTCGTGCCCGTTGCGTACGAAGGACAGGGCGATGGCGTCGGCGCCGGCGCGCAGGGCCCAGCGGAGGTCTTCGACGTCCTTTTCCGAGAGTGCGGGGACGGAGACGGCGACGCCGGGGAGGTTGAGGCCCTTGTGGTCGGAGACCATGCCGCCTTCGATGACGGTGGTGGTGACGCGGGGGCCGTCGACGGCGGTGACTTCGAGGGTGACTTTCCCGTCGTCGACGAGGATGCGTTCACCGGTGGTGACGTCGGCGGCGAGGCCCTGGTAGGTGGTGGAGGAGGTGTGGCGGTCGCCGTCGCACGGTTCGACGGTGATGGTGAAGGTGTCGCCGCGTTCAAGCAGTACGGGGCCTTCGCGGAATCGGCCGAGCCGGATCTTCGGACCTTGAAGGTCGGCGAGGATTCCGACGCTTCGGCCGGCTTCTTCGGCGGCCTTGCGTACGCGCTGGAAGCGGTCCTCGTGGTCGGCGTAGGTGCCGTGGCTGAGGTTGAGGCGTGCGATGTTCATTCCGGCTTCGACCAGTGCTTTGATCTGGTCGTAGGAGTCGGTCGCGGGGCCCAGGGTACAGACGATTTTCGCTCGGCGCATACCACTGAGCGTAAACCTTACCGACTGGTAGGGGTTTGGGGTGGCATGACTACTCAACAACCTTTGCATGAAAGGTTGTTGCTGGGTGTCGAAGTGTGCGGGAGGCCGCTCTGATGAGCATGGCGGCGGTGGTTTCGGTTACGCTCTGTCGATGGTTCCGTGTACGGGAGCGATGCGGGGCGGGGCCAGTCGCCTCGGCCGGGGGGGGGGCCCGGCGGGGGCCCGGCGC
Organism: Streptomyces sp. 8L; assembly: GCF_020176795.1. Classification (GTDB taxonomy): domain Bacteria; phylum Actinomycetota; class Actinomycetes; order Streptomycetales; family Streptomycetaceae; genus Streptomyces. The sequence continues at coordinate 1,080 of NZ_JAIUKE010000477.1, read as the reverse complement.
ACCGCTCCGACGTTCGGACAGTCGAGCCTCTGGAACGGGCCCGCACCGCCGGACGACGGCCGGTCAGTAGGTGGCGAGGATCTGTTCGGTCTTGAAGGCGTTCTGCGGGATGAGCCAGCCGCGGGAGTTGAGCGCGTTCACGAGGTCGTCGCGCAGGTCGACGGCCGAGGACAGGGTGGAGGCGTCGGCGCTGACTTCGGCCCAGTAGCCGCTGCCGCCGGGAGCGTCGTGCATCGGTGTGATCTGGAGTTCGACGGTGTGGCCCGCGAGGCTTCCGGGGTAGTCGGTCTGGACGACGGGGCCGTAGATGTGGGCTCCGGCGAGGATGTTCTTGGCGAAGTCCTTGGAGCCGAGGTCTTCGAGCTTGCCGGGCAGGTCGCCCACGACGTCGTCGCGCGCGTCGGCGGCGCTGGGGAGCTTTCCGCTGCCGAGGCCGTCGGCGTCGGCCTTCTTGTCGTCGGAGAAGTCGAGGGTGGCCTTGTTGTAGCTGAGGTCGACCTGGGCGTCGTAGTCTTCCTCGTCCGCGTCGAAGGAGTCGTCGGCGGCCTGGTCGAGGGCGTCGTCGAGGGCGTCGGCTTCGGTGCCGTCGCCCGCGATGGCGTAGCGCTTCTTGTAGGTCTCCTTGACCTTGTCGTCGTCATCGTCGTGGCGGACGCGGACGCTCCAGCCCTCGTTCTCCAGTTGGAGGCTGCTGGAGTCGAGGTATTCGGCGGCTTCGACGCCGGACGACGCACCGAGGCTGAGGGCGGTCGTCGTGGCGGGGAGCGGGGAGCCCGTCGTTCCGAGGGTCGTGGCGGGGTCGAGGAGCAGTTTGACCTGGAAGCTGGGGTCCGCGGTGTCGGCGGCGTGGGCCGGGACCGCCCAGGCGGCGGCGAGGGCGGCGGTCGCGGTGACGACGCCGAGCCGGAGCCGGCGGCGGTCGGTGCGGGGACGGGCGGAGGTGTTCCGGTGCGCACGGGTCATGCCGTGATCGAAGCGATCACCGGGAAACGCCTCGCCACGCGCTCCCCAATTCCCGCTGAACACTCGTCAGTTCGCGGCGGGGCGCTGGAGGTTCCTGCGACGCCGGGGTGCCTGGGC
>NZ_JAIUKE010000476.1 GCF_020176795.1 Streptomyces sp. 8L | reverse complement strand
CCCCCGGCCAAGGCCCGGCCCCCGTCCGCCGTGTCGCCGTGATCGGCGGCGGGCCCGGCGGCCTCTACGCGGCGGCCCTGCTCGCCCGCCTCGACCCCGCGCGCTCCGTCACCGTCTACGAGCGCGGGGCGCCCGACGCCACGTTCGGCTTCGGCGTCGTACTGTCCGACGAGACGCTCGGCGGCATCGAACACGCCGACCCGGTCGTGTACGCGGCTCTGCGCGAGGCGTTCGTGCGCTGGGACGACATCGGCATCACGCACCGGGGCACCACCCTCACCTCGGGGGGCCACGGCTTCGCGGCCCTCGACCGCCGCCGGCTCCTCGCCATCCTCCAGCAGCGCTGCGCGGACCTCGGCGTACGGCTGAGGTTCCGTACCGCTGCACCGCCCGCCGCCGAACTCGCCGCGTGCCACGACCTGGTGGTCGCGGCCGACGGGGCGGGCAGCGGGACCCGCGCCGCGTACGCCGACGTGTTCGGGCCGACGGTCACCCCGCACCGCAACCGCTACATCTGGCTCGCCGCCGACTTCGCGTTCGACGCGTTCAGGTTCGACATCGCGGAGACCGAGTACGGCGTGATGCAGCTGCACGGCTACCCGTACGCCGGGCCCGCGCGGGAAACCGGAGGGCGGGACGGCGCCGGGGCCAGCACCGTCGTCGTGGAGATGCGGGAGGAGGTCTGGCGGGCCGCCGGGTTCGAGGGCCTCGGCGAGCGCGAGTCCACCGAGCGGTGCGCGAAGATCTTCGCCGGTGCGCTGGGCGGGCGCCCGCTGCGCTCCAACGCCTCCGCGTGGACCGCCTTCCGTACGGTCGTCAACCGGCGCTGGAGCCACGGCCCGGTCGTCCTGCTCGGCGACGCAGCCCACACCGCGCACTTCTCCATCGGCTCCGGCACGAAACTCGCCGTCGAGGACGCCCTCGCGCTGGCCGCCTGCGTCGAGGAGCAGCCGACCGTGTCCGCTGCGCTCGCCGCGTACGAGGCGGAGCGCCGCCCCGTCGTGGAGTCGACGCAGCGCGCGGCGGCGGCCAGCCTGCGCTGGTTTGAGGAGCTCGCCACGTACACCGGGCAGCCGCCCCGCCGGTTCGCGTTCGGCCTGCTCACCCGCAGCCGCCGGGTCACCCACGCGAACCTCGCGCTGCGCGACGCCGCGTTCGTGCGGGCCGTCGAGGACGAGTTCGGCTGCCCGCCCGGCACTCCGCCCATGTTCACCCCGTTCCGCCTCGGGGGCACCGGGGCCGGCGGCGGCGTCGAGCTGCGCAACCGCGTCGTGGTCTCCGCCATGGACATGTACCGCGCACAGGAGGGCGTGCCCGGCGACTTCCACCTCGTCCACCTCGGCGCCCGCGCCCTGGGCGGCGCCGGGCTCGTCATGACCGAGATGGTGTGCGTGAGTCCCGAGGGCCGGATCACGCCCGGCTGCACCGGCCTGTACACCGAGGAGCAGGCCGCCGCCTGGCGCCGGATCACCGACTTCGTGCACACCGAGGCGCCGGGCACGGCGCTCGGCGTCCAGCTGGGCCACTCAGGGCGCAAGGGTTCGACCCGGCTGATGTGGGAGGGCATGGACGATCCGCTGCCCGCGGGGAACTGGCCGCTGGCCGCCGCGTCGCCGCTCCCGTACCGGCCGGGCGTCAGCCAGGTTCCGGCGGAGCTGGACGAGGACGGGCTCGCCGCCGTCCGCCGCCGGTTCGCCGACGCCGCGCGCCGCGCCGCGGACGCCGGGTTCGACGTCCTCGAACTCCACTGCGCACACGGCTACCTGCTGTCCGGCTTCCTCTCCCCGCTGACCAACAGGCGCACCGACCGCTACGGTGGCGGCCTCGACGCCCGGCTGCGCTACCCGCTGGAGGTCTTCGACGCCGTGCGCGCCGCCTGGCCCGCGGGCCGCCCGCTGACCGTCCGGATCTCCGCGGCCGACTGGGCGCCCGGCGGCACGTCCCCCGAGGAGGCCGTAGCGATCGCCCGCGCCTTCACCGAGCACGGCGCCGCCGCGCTCGACGTCTCCACGGGGCAGGTCGTGGCCGACGAGAAACCCGAGTTCGGCCGCTCGTACCAGACCCCGTACGCCGATCTGATCCGCAACACCCTGCACGTCCCGGTGATCGCCGTCGGCGCGATCTCGTCGTGGGACGACGTCAACTCCCTGCTGCTCGCGGGCCGGGCCGATCTGTGCGCGCTCGCCAGGCCGCACCTGTACGACCCGCAGTGGACCCTGCACGCCGCCGCCGACCAGGGGTACGCGGGGCCGGGGGCGCCCTGGCCCGCGCCGTACGCGGCGGGCAGCCGCAAGCCGCCGGGCGGGCGCGAGAGCGACCCGAAGCCGCGCCTCAGTCCGCCGCCGGACCGGGGCGCCGGGGGCGGGCCGCCTGTTCCGCGAGCCCACTCCGCACCTCGCGCACATGGCTGAGCGCGGGCTCCCGCAGCAGAGCGTGCAGCCGGAAGAACACGTCCGCCGACCGGGCGCCGGGCCACCGCCGCGGCAGCAGGGCGGGCGGCAGCCCGGGGTCCGCGTACGGCAACCGCCGCCAGGAGTCCAGCGCGAGCAGGTGGTCCCGGTACGCCTGGGCCGCCGGGGGGTCCCGCCGCGCCTCGCGTCCCTCCCCGCCGTCCTGCCCCTCCGGCACTCCCCGCTCCTCCCACGACCGCAGCACCGGTTCCTGTACGCGCAGGAACTCGGTGTGCAGCCGGGCCAGCGCGTCCAGGTCCCACCAGCGGGCCACCGCGTCCGCCGTCGGCGTGAACCCGAGGTGCTCGCCGTGGAACAGGTCGACGTACGGGTCGAGGCCCAGCCGGCGCAGCGTGCGCAGGGCCTCGTCACGGAAGCGGTCGGGCGCCACCCACACGCCGGGGGCCACCGTGCCGAAGCCGAGCCCGCCGAGCCGGGAGCGCAGCAGGTGGCGCTTGTTGCGCTCGGCCTCGGGTACCGAGAAGACCGCCAGGACCCATCCGTCCCCGGGCCGTGGCTCGGGCCTGGCGAGGATGCGCTCGTCCCCGTCGTCCAGCAGCTCGCGCGCCTCGCGGGACAGGGCGTAGCCGGCCGCGCCGCCGGGGGTGCGCTCCGGGACCAGCAGTCCGCGCCGCTTGAGCCGGGAGACCGAGGAGCGTACGGAGGGCGCGTCCACGCCGAGCGCGTCCATCAGCCGGATCAGCTCGGCCACCGCGAGCGCGGCGCCAGCGGCCGTCCGCCCGTAGGCGCCGTAGAGGGTGACGATCAGGGACCGCGGCGTGTGCTGCGCGGGCCGGAGGAGGTGCGCTTCAGCCACGGGGTCACCTTAGTTCCCTGAGATCACCGGCTCACCCGTCCCCTGACATCACCGGCTCACCCGCCCTGCCGCAGGCGGAAGCGCTGGAGCTTCCCGGTCGGGGTGCGGGGCAGCGCGTCGAGGAACACCACCGCGCGGGGCGTCTTGTAGGGCACCAGCCTGGCCCGTACGAAGGCGCGCAGGGCCTCCGCGGTCTCTTCGCCCGGCGCGGCGCCCGGCCGCAGCACGACATAGGCGGTGACGATCTCGCCCCTGCGCTCGTCGGGGCGGCCCACCACCGCCGCCTCCGCGACGTCGGGATGGGCGAGCAGCGCGTCCTCGACCTCGGGGCCCGGGATGTTGTAGCCGGCCGAGATGATCATGTCGTCGGCGCGGGCCACGTACCGCAAGTAGCCGTCGGCCTCCCGCACGTATGTGTCCCCGGTGATGTTCCAGCCGTCGCGTACGTAGTCGCGCTGGCGCGGGTCCGCGAGGTACCGGCAGCCCACGGGGCCGCGCACCGCGAGCAGCCCGGGCTCCCCGTCCGGCACCGGCGCGCCCGCCCCGTCCACGATCCGCGCCTGCCAGCCGGGCACGGGCAGTCCCGTGGTGCCGGGCCTGATCGCGTCGTCCGCCGCCGCGACGAAGATGTGCAGCAGCTCGGTCGCGCCGATCCCGTTGACGATGCGCGACCCGGTCCGCTCGTACCAGGCGTGCCATGTCGCGGCCGGCAGGTTCTCACCGGCCGACACGCAGCGGCGCAGCGAGCCGATGTCGTACGCCTGCGGGTGCGCGGCCAGTTCGTCGAGCATCGCCCGGTACGCGGTCGGCGCGGTGAACAGCACGGACACCCGGTGCTCCGTGACGGCCGCGAGCAGCTGGCGCGGGTGCGCCTCCTCAAGCAGCAGCGAGGAGGCGCCCGCGTGCAGCGGGAAGACCACCAGGCCGCCGAGGCCGAAGGTGAAGCCGAGCGGCGGGCTGCCCGCGAACACGTCGTCCGGCTCAGGACGCAGCACCTGGCGCGAGAACGTGTCGGCGATCGCGAGGACGTCGCGGTGGAAGTGCATGCAGCCCTTGGGCCTGCCGGTGGTGCCCGAGGTGAAGGCGATCAGCGCGACGTCGTCGGCGGCCGTGTCCACCGCCTCGTAGGGGCCGGGTGCCGCGGCGGCGAGCGTCAGCAGGTCATCGGGGCCGCCCCCGCCGTACGGGGTGATCCGCAGCCCCGGCACGCGGGCCTCGGCCAGGGCGGCCACCGACCGGATGTCGCACAGGGCGTGCGAGACGCGCGCGATCGCGCAGAGCGTGGCGAGCTCGCCCGGCCGGTGCTGCGGGAGCACGGTCACGGCCACGGCGCCTGCCTTCATCACAGCCAGCCAGCACGCCGCGAGCCACGGGCTCGTGGGGCCGCGCAGCAGCACCCGGTTGCCGGGGACCACGCCCAGGCGCTCGGTCAGCGCACGCGCGAGCGCGTCGACGTGCTCCCGCAGCCGGCCGTACGACCAGACCTCGCCCGTGCCGGAGCGGAACGCCGGCCGGCCGGGGCCGAGCCGCGCGGCCGTCCGGTCCAGCAGCTCCGCCCCGCAGTTGAGCCGCCCGGGGCCCGGACTCTCGCCCGGGCGGTCCCGTGTGGGGGCCGCGTCCCGCGCCCCGAGCAGCAGCTCGGGCCACTGGTCGAAGGGGGGCAGTCCGTCGCGGGTGAAGGTGTCGACGTGGGCCGAGGGTGTCAGCCGCATGGTTCACCCCTCGTGGTCGTGGGGTATCCCAACGAGCGTATCGTGAAGGTGACGGCAGTCAATGGTCCGCGATATATGCGCGGGAAGTGGGGCCCGGATGTCCGTATTCTCGCTCGATCCGGCACAGACCGCCCGGTGCGAGGAGGTGCGCGCGCTGGCCGCCGACCGGCTCCTGCCGGTCGCGAGACGCGGGGCACCCGGCCGCGTCAACCGGCCGCTCGTCGCGGAACTCGGCGCCCTCGGCCTGCTCCGGCGGGTCTTCGGCGCGAGCGCGCTCGACCTCTGCCTGCTGCGCGAGTCCCTCGCGTACGGCTGCACCGAGGCGGAGACGGCCCTCGCCCTCCAGGGGCTCGGCGCGGCGGCGATCGCCCAGGCGGGCACGGAGCGGCAGCGCGAGCGGTGGCTGACCGAGGTCGCCGCCGGCCGCGTGGTCGCGGCCTTCGCCCTGAGCGAGCCGGGCGCGGGCTCCGACGCCGCCGCGCTCGCCCTGGCGGCGGCCCCCGACCCGGAGTCCGGCGGCTGGCGCCTGACCGGCGAGAAGCGGTGGATCTCCAACGCGCCCGAGGCCGACTTCGCCACGGTCTTCGCCCGTACCGGCGAGGAGCGCGGCGCGCGCGGCATCACCGCGTTCCTCGTACCCGCCGGGCGACCCGGCCTCACGGGCGAGCACATCGAGATGCTCTCGCCGCACCCCATCGGCTCCCTCGTCTTCGACGGCGTGCCCGTGACCCGGGACGACGTGCTCGGCGAGGTCGGCGGCGGCTTCCGCGTCGCGATGAACGCCCTCAACCTCTTCCGCCCGAGCGTCGGCGCGTTCGCGGTGGGCATGGCGAGCGCCGCGCTGGACGCCACCCTCGCCCACACCGCGGAGCGCACCGCGTTCGGCGGGCCGCTCAAGGACCTCCAGGCCGTCTCCCACCAGGTCGCGGAGATGGCGACGCGCACCGAGGCCGCGCGCCTGATGGTCTACGCGGCGGCGTCCGCGTACGACGCGGGATCGCCGCACGTGCCGCGCACCTCCGCGATGGCGAAGCTGTTCGCCACGGAGACCGCGCAGTACGTCGTGGACGCGGCGGTACAGCTGCACGGCGCCCGCGCGCTCCAGAGCGGCCATCTGCTCGAACACCTCTACCGTGAGGTGCGCGCGCCGCGCATCTACGAGGGCGCGAGCGAGGTCCAGCGCACCGTCATCGCCAAGGAGCTGTACGCATGAGCCTGGAGCGGATCAACCCCGAGAGCCTCTCCCCGGCCACCGGGTTCTCGCACGCCGTGACGGCGCGGGGCGGCACGGTCGTCTTCCTCGCGGGGCAGACCGCGCTCGACGGGTCGGGCGCGCTCGTCGGCGCGACGCTGACCGAGCAGTTCGAGACCGCGCTGACCAACCTCCTCGACGCCCTGGCCGCCGCCGGGGGCGCCCCCGCCGACCTCGCGCGCGTCACGGTGTACGCGACCGATGTCGCCGACTACCGCGAGCGGTCGGCCGAGCTCGGCCGGGTCTGGCGGCGGCTCGCGGGCCGCGACTATCCGGCGATGGCGGTGATCGGCGTGGTCAGGCTCTGGGACGAGCAGGCGCTGGTGGAACTGGACGGCATCGCCGTACTGCCGTGAGGGCGCCGGCTCGACCGCTGGGCGAGCGTCCGCTGTGAGGGCGCCCTGCCGGCCATCGGCAAGAAGGCGAAAGGCCGGCCGTGGCGGCGGCACCCGCCCCGCCTCCGGCCCGACCGGCCGGGCGTACCCCTGCGCCCACCTCGGCTTCAGTGCCCCGGGCGTACCCCTGCGCCCACCTCGGCTCAGCGCCCCGGGTGGCGGGTCTCCAGCATGACGCAGCCGGTACGGGTGCGGTACGGCCCGTGCGGCATGCCGGGCGGTCGGGACGCGAAGTGCCCCGCGGTGAAGGTCCTTTCGAGCGTCAGGTCCTCCAGCTCGCCCTCCAGCAGGTAGACCTCCTCGTAGTACGCGTGCCGGATCACGCCCGCCGCGCTCGTGTCCAGCCCGGGCGCCCAGCGGGCGAGCCGGGTCAGCTCCGCGTCCGATCCTCCTGCGGACAGCACCCGCTCGGTGACTCCCGGCGCTCCCTCGGCCGGGGACCACTCCAGTGTCGACGCGTCGTAGAACTCGTGCTCTGCCTTCATGGGGCGGGTCTCCTCGGTCTGGTGGCCGGACGGCGGGCCCCGCCACTGTGCCACCGCCGCCGTGCCCCGTGTTGCCCTGCTCGCCCATCTCCCGTGCCCGCGTTGTATTCCTATGCTGGATAGCTATGTAAAATAGTTGTTGTGAACGATCACGAGGTGCGCCGGTTCCGTACGCAGATGAAGATCCTCCAGCGGAGACTGCGCCGCGAACTGCGGCCCCTGTACGGGGTGTCCAGGACGGCTTCCCAGGTCCTGGCCGCCGTCGTACGGCTGGGCGGGGCCCCCGGCCCGCGGCGGCTCGCCGACGAGCTCCAGATGACGAGCTCCAACGTCGCCGCCGCGCTGCGCGAACTGGAGGCGGTCGGCTACGTCGAGCGGCGCAAGGACTCCGACGACGCCCGCCGCGTCTCGGTGTTCCTCACCGACCGCGGCGAATCGGTGGTCGCCCATGTCCGCGGCGAGCGGGACACCTGGCTGGGACGCGCCATGGAGACGCTCCTCGACGAGGACGAACAGCGCGTGCTGCTCGCCGCCGGCGCGCTCATGGAGCGTCTCGCCGACTTCGAGCGGGCGCCCCCCCCCGGCGGGGCGGCGGAGGCCGGCGCCGCCGCGCAGGACGCGCCGTGAGCGGGCGGGCGGCAGGGGACACCCGCACGGCGCGCGGCGGGCGGTCCGGCCGGATGCTCTCCTCGCTGTCGGTGCGCAACTACCGCCTCTACTTCTGGGGTTACTCCGTCTCGGTCGTGGGGACCTGGATGCAGACCCTCGCCCTGGCCCTGCTGGTGCTGCGCCTCAGCGGCAGCGGCAGCGACCTCGGCCTGGCCACCGGCGCCCGCTTCCTGCCCCTGGTGATGCTGGGGCCCGCGGCGGGACTGGTCGCCGACCGCTACGACAAACGGCGGCTGCTGTACGTGACCCAGTCGTCCTCGGCCGGGATCGCCGTCCTCTTCGCGGTCCTCACCGGCCTCGGCGCCATCAACGTCCCGACCGTGATCGCCCTCTCCCTGGCGCTCGGGATGCTGACGGTCTTCGACAACCCGGCCCGGCAGAGCCTCATCCCGGAACTGGTCCCGCGCGAGCGGCTGACCAACGCCGTGACGCTGAACTCCGTGTCCGTGAACATGGCCCGCGTGCTGGGCTCGGCGGTGGGCGGCGCGCTGGTCGCCGCCGTGGGCCTGACGGCCTGCTTCGCCCTGAACGCGGTGTCGTTCCTCGCGGTGATCGCCAGCCTGGCGATGATGCGGAAGGCCGAGATGACCGCGGTCGACCGGCCGCCGCGGCAGAAGGGCCAGATCCGCGAGGGACTGCGCTACGTACGCGGCACCCCCGCACTGCTGCTGCCGCTCGTGATGCTGACCGTGACCGGCATGCTCGCCTACGAGTTCCCCGTCACACTGCCGCTGGTGGCGCGCGGCGCCCTGCACGGAGGAGCCGGAACGTACGGGGCGATGGCCGCGATGATGGCGCTCGGCGCGGTCGTCGGAGGGCTGTCCCTCGCGGGCCGCAGCGACGGACAGCGCTCCGGGACGCTGGCCGTGGCGAGCGTCGGATGGGGAGTCGCCATCCTCGCGGCGGCCGTCGCGCCCTCGCTGGGCTGGGAACTCGCGGTGCTCCCGTTCGTCGGCTACGGCGCCATCGCCTTCAACTCGCTGTCCAAGACGGCCATGCAACTGGCCTCGGTGCCGTCCATGCGGGGCCGTGTGATGGCCCTGTGGTCGATGGCGTGGGGCGGCACCACCGTGCTCGGAGGCCCCCTCGTCGGCTGGGTGGGACAGGAGTTCGGCAGCCGGTGGTCGCTGGTCGCGGGCGGCGCGCCGAGCGTGCTCCTCGGGCTGCTGATGCTGCCGGCGCTGCGCAGGAGCGACCGTGCCCCGCGGGCGGGGAACGACGCGTCGGCGACGCTCCCCGGGCCCGCGGGCACCGCGTCCTGAACCGGCGGGGGGGCCGCGCCCCCCCCCCCGGCCCC